>CAVHGD010000082.1:0-8749 GCA_963635385.1 Dialister sp. CAG:486
AAAACAGATAGAAACTAATAAACAAAACAGATATGACAGCAGAAGAAGTAAAAAAGCAAATTCGAAACGTGCCGGATTTTCCTGTGAAGGGAATTCAATTTAAGGACATCACCACGGCACTGCAGAAACCCGAATGCCTGAAATGGATGCGGGATGAGATGGTGAATCTGTATCGAGGCAAGGGCATTACAAAAGTAGTGGGAATAGAATCAAGAGGATTTATCATTGCGCCTGCGGTGGCAATGGAATTGGGCGTAGGATTTGTGCCTGTCCGTAAGCCCGGGAAGCTGCCTGCCGAGACGGTGGAGATAAGCTATCAAAAAGAATATGGGGTGGATAAAATACAAATACACAAAGATGCCATTGAGCCGGACGACGTGGTGCTGATACATGACGACCTGCTGGCAACGGGCGGCACGATGGCGGCTGCCGTTGAATTAGTGAAAAAGTTTGGCGTAAAGAAAGTGTATGTGAACTTTATCATTGAGCTCGACGGACTGAACGGCCGAAGCCTGCTGACGGAAGCGGAAAGCGTAGATACGCTGATACATATCTAAACGCAAAATATAGCCTGCGAGAGAAAGCAAACTCGAACGGCTCTGTTGTATTGGTTTTCGTATTGATGGTTCGGATAGACTGCGAGAGCGATAGATGAGCGAAAAAAACGAATATATAACTACCCTACTCCAACGCATACCGCATAGCCCCGGTGTATATCAGCACTTGGACAAAGACGGGAATATTATCTATGTGGGCAAAGCAAAAGACCTGCACAGGCGAGTGAATAGTTATTTTCGCCCCGACCAACAAAGCTCGAAAACGCGGCAATTAGTTGCGCACATTGCGGACATACGATATGTGGTGGTGGAATCGGAACAAGATGCTTTTCTGCTGGAAAATAATCTGATCAAAAAATATCAGCCCCACTACAACATTCTGCTCAAAGACGGGAAATCGTATCCGAGCATCTGCATAACGAAAGAGTCCTATCCGAGAATACTGAAAACGCGGATTATCGACAAACGACACGGAGAGTATTACGGACCCTATAGCTTTGGCAATACGGTGGATTTGGTGTTGGAGCTGGTGCATAAGCTCTACCCGATACGGACTTGCGCCATGCCGCTGACGAATGACGGAATCGGGAACGGAAAATACAAAGTGTGTCTGAAATACCATTTGCACAACTGTTGCGGAATCTGCGAGCGAAAGCCCGAGAGCAAGCAGTACGGCGAATGGATAGACGAAGCACGAAAGATTATCAAAGGCGATGCGCACGAGATAGTGCGCAGCCTGACCAATGAGATGATGGCCCTGTCGGCGTCGATGAAATATGAAGAGGCGGCGGAGGTGAAGAAAAAGTTAGTCCTGCTACAGCAATTCTGCAGCAAAACGATAATTACCAACTCTACTGCCGGCGAAGTGGATGTATTCGGATACGACGAGCAAGACGACAACGTGTATATATCGATGCTGCATGTGCACAGAGGAAGTATCGTGCAAGGGCAGACCATAGAATACAAAAAGAAAATAGAGGAAGAGAAAGAGGATATTTTGGCGATAGGTATGGCGGAGCTTCGGGAAAGGCTCGGGAGCCAAACAAAAGAAGTGGTCGTTCCTTTTATTCCCTCGCTATACGATGAAAACCTGCATATCTACATAGCCAACGGCGGAGATAAGAAAAAACTGTTAGAGCTGGCTATGCAGAACGTGCGGCAATACAAACAAGACCGACTCAAGCAAGCGGACAAGCTGAACCCCGAACAACGGGCGGTGCGAATACTGACCGAGCTGCAAGGCATGCTGCAACTGCCTACCCTACCCGCTTGGATTGACAGCTTCGACAACTCGAACATACAAGGCACGAATGCCGTGGCGGGGTGCGTGGTCTATAAAATGGGCAAACCAAGCAAGCAAGACTACAAACGATTTGAGATAAAAACGGTGGAAGGTGCGGATGACTACGCAAGCATGCGCGAGGTGGTAAGGAGAAGGTATCAGCACCTGAAAGACAACGGCGAGAAAATGCCCGACCTGATAATTGCCGACGGCGGCATAGGTCAGATGCACGCGATACGCGAAGCGGTGGAGGACCAATTGGGACTGCGGATTCCGATAGCCGGTTTGAAAAAAAATGACAAGCACCGAACGCAGACCTTGCTTTTTGGATTTCCGCCCAAGGAAGTGAGTATGCCCGTGACAAGCGAAGTGTTTCGACTGATGACGCAAATACAAGACGAAGTGCATCGATTTGCGATAACGTACCATAAATTGAAGCGAAGTAAGGCTCAAATAGCGAGCCAACTCGATGATATTCAAGGAGTTGGACCACAAACGAAGGCAAAAATACTGAAACATTTCGGGTCGGTGAAGCGAGCTTGTTGTGCTAATTTGGAGGAATGGCAAGAATTGCTCGGAACGAACAGAGGATCAGCGATTTACGAGCAATTGAAAGGCAAAATATCGCGCTGAGAATTGAATATTTGAAACGATTATGCGTACTTATACAATAAAACAAGCAGAAAAAACAGGCGAAACGAGCGGACTGGTGTTGCTCAACGAACAAAATGAGCCTGTGGCGGCTACCGACATCCTCGCTGCGACCGAGCCGCACCGAGTGTATGCGTTCTACGGAAAAATGGGAGCCGGCAAGACGACCTTCATAAAACAACTCTGTGAGGACATGGGAACGGAAGATGTGGTGAACAGTCCGACCTTTGCGATCGTAAATGTGTATGACGTGGAAAAGCCGCACAAGGGCGAGGTATATCACTTCGACTGCTATCGGCTCAAAGATATTCGTGAGGCGATTGACTTCGGCGCCGAAGACTATTTGTACTCAGGGAACTACTGCTTCATAGAGTGGCCTGAGATGATTGACCGGCTGCTGCCCGACGACACCGTGGAGGTGCATATAGAGGTCAAAGCGGATGGCGACAGACAACTCGTGGTGAAGTAAGGCGAGGGTTCGGGGCAGCGACGAAGCGGCTACGGAGCAGCGACGGGGAATCTTTGGGGATTCTTTTGGGTTGGTAGGGTTTTGGTATTGAGTTGGTTCGGGAGTGGTTCGGGAATTGTAGGGGTTGGTAGGGTTTTGGAATAGCTTTTTTGACAAGTATCTATATGGGAGGTTCGGGTCTTTTTTGGAGATGGTTCGGGAGTGCTTCGGGACTTCTCGTATTGCTGTTGTCCTTTTCGCTAAATGTGCAAGCGGAGAATAATGGACAAAAAGAAATTAAGACAATAGGGGGAGAGAGAGGGATAGAGGGAGAGATAGAGGGAAAGAAAGAGGCAGGGATGATAGAGAGAGAGCAAGAGGGGTGGACAAATGTGGAACATGAGGATATACTGACGGTGCAGGCGGGGGGCAGCTGGCTGCAAGACCAATATCTGAGCCCGCTACGGTACGACGGATTGAACGTGGGCATCGCCAACGAATGGTGGCAAGGGTTTAGAGGAGCTAAGGGAGATTGGAAAAATAGTTTGTCTAAGGGGGATAGGGAATATAGTTCATATAGTTTGTCTAGGGGGGGGAGTGGAGTTAGTTCTTCTATGGAATCCGGTTTTATGGGGAGATGGGAACATGTGGGGAAAGTGGGACTGCAAGTGCTGGCGCTCAATAATACGCCCAAAACAAATAAAATTTACGCTATCGGGATCAATGCAGGTTGGGGAGCATACTATACGTGGAAATGGTCGAAAAGAGGGCTTTCAACAATAGAAAAAAAGAATATTTTTGATGAACAAGAAGAGATTGTAGATAATAAAAATACAAGTAATGAAACTATAAACAACAACTCTTTTGATAATAAAACCTGTAAAAGATTGAGGGGGAGCTGGCAAATTGGGTTGGGACCGTATGTGGCGGGGGATTTGATGCCGAGGTATATTGTGAGCAACGTGAATAAACCCTACTCCATGGATATTTCCGCCGAGGTGCAGGCTATGGGATTTGTGAGCTACTCCTTCGGCGGAAAGAAAACAAGCTATCGACTCCGTTACCTCGTGCGCACCAACCTGATAGGCGTCGATTTTATGCCCAACTACTGGGAATCGTACTACGAGATAACCGAAGGCATAGCCGGCAAGACCCGCTGCGCCGGGATGTGGAACCATAGATACCTCCATCAAGAACTGACACTCGACATGCAATTCCGACACTCGACTTGGCGCATCGGCGTTCGGCATGAATACCTTGAATACGGTGAGAAATCGATGTGGTTCAGCCGAGAACAAGTGAGCGCCGTGATAGGGACTTGCTTCCGCTATCGCACCAAAGGTAATGCGCGGCTGTGGTAGGTTTGTTTGTAGGGGGAGTGAGTTTTGTGGGAGTTTGTTGGCGTTGTTTTTGTGGGGTGTATTTGCTTAGAAATGAAACAAAACGGATATTATAGGATTTTCTGTGGGGCGATAGTGGGGGCTATGGCTGTTTTCGGTGTGAGTTGTACCCATACATTGGGCAATGCACCGCAAGAAAATACGCCTGTGGGGAATGTAGAGGCACTATGGCAAATAATCGATGAGAAGTACTGTTTTGTGGAAGAAAAGGGCATCGATTGGGATTCGATACACGCACTCTATGTCGATAGCGCACGCGCCATTGACACCAAAGAAGACGGCTGGAACCTCAGACTGTTTGACCTGATGGCCGGCATGCTCAATCAGCTGCACGACGGACACGTGAATCTGTATTCGCCCTTTGACGTATCCGTCTGCAAAGAATGGTATGCGGGCTATCCCGAGAACTTTGACGAAGAGCTTGTGGAGAAGGTCTATCTGCAGGGCGCACGCTACGCCGGCGGGATGTACTACAACACTATTGCCGGCGACAGCATCGGCTACATACGATACAGCTCCTTTAGCAACGCTATTGGGAAATCGAATATGTACTACGTGCTGAAGGCATTCAGCGAGTGCCGAGGCATCGTACTCGACGTGCGACACAACGGCGGCGGTGACCTGACAAACGCCTACACGCTGGCGTCGACCTTTATGCGGCACGACACCCTTGTGGGCTACTGGCAGCACAAAAACGGCACGGGACACAATGATTTCTCCAAATTGGAGCCCATCTATGTGCGCAAAGAGGAGATGCCCAACAAATGGTATCGGCCTGTGGTGGTGCTGCAAGATAGGCATGTGTATTCTGCCGCCAATGCCTTTGTGAACTGCATGCGCTACACGGACAACACGCTGCTATTAGGCGGCGTGAGCGGCGGGGGCGGCGGCATACCCATGAGCTACGAATTGCCGATAGGCTGGGTGGTGCGCTTCTCGAGCGTGAAGATGTATGACGCCGACAAAAAATCGATAGAAGAAGGTATAGCACCGCACCTGAAGGTGACGCTGAAAAGCACGGACAAAGATGACCTGATAGAACGGGCGGTGACGATAATAAACAGAGCGTATGACCGAAAATAATTGCATAGAAGCGACGAATATCTGCAAGTCGTTCGGCCCACTGGAAGTGCTGAAAGGCGTGAATCTGAGCGTGCAAAAAGGCGAGATAGTGTCCATTGTGGGCAAAAGCGGCGCCGGCAAAACGACCCTGCTGCAGATAATCGGCACATTAGACAAGCCGACAAGCGGCACGGTACGCATAGACGGCACGGATGTGTTCGCCCTCAACGAGAAAGAGCTGGCACGCTTCCGCAACCGACACATCGGGTTTATCTTTCAGTTTCACCAACTGCTGCCGGAATTTACGGCGATAGAGAATGTGATGATGCCCGCCCTGATAGCCGGCGAGAAAGACACCGCCGCCAAAGAACGCGCCGAGCGGCTGCTGACGGAGCTGGGGCTGCAGGACCGCCTGCAACACAAACCCAATCAACTGTCGGGCGGCGAGAAACAGCGAGTGGCTGCCGCACGCGCGCTGATGATGTCGCCCACCGTGATACTCGCCGACGAGCCGACGGGCAGCCTTGACGAAGCCAACAAACAGGAACTGAACAACCTGCTGCTACGCATGCGCAAGGACTACGGACAGACCATTATCATTGTGACACACGACCAAGAACTCGCCCGCATTTCGGACCGAGTAATCGAGATAAAAGATGGAAAAATCGAAGACTAAAATAGGACTGAAAACCGCGTTGAATACGGCGTTAGCGGCCCTTATAGTACTGACGGGTTGCCAAAAGAAACAGAGCTATTTCCCCGCTGACCGAGAGATGGAGCCCGTGACGGTGGAGGTGGTGCGATTCGACAGCGCCCTGCTGGCGGTGGATACGACCCAAATCGGCGTGGAGGTACGGAAACTCTATGCCGACTACCCCGAATGGATGCCTGTATACGTGGAGGACATACTCGGCATACCGACCGCCGACACGGCCTACTTGGAGCACGTGCTGCCGCAATACCTCGCCGACACGACCTACGGATTCTGCCAAACGAACCGCGTGGAACAAACACAGTTCAGCGACATCTCCGACCTGAGAAACAGCCTCAACAGTGCGTTCGGGCGGGTGCATTACCTCTACCCCGATTGGGAGATACCGACGATTTATCTATTCGTATCGGGATTCAATGCATCGATATACTTTGTGGAAAACGATATCGCCGTGGGGGCGGACATGTACCTCGGCTCGGACTACGAATACTACAACCGAGTGGTGTACGACTACCAAAAACTGACCATGCGCAAAGAGTGCATCCCCGTGGATGTGGTGAGCGCCTACCTATTCCGAAACATCCCCTACACAAGCACCAAAAGCCGGTTGCTCGACCAAATGCTATACCGAGGCAAAGTGATGTATCTGCTCTCGCTGCTCTTCCCCACCCTGCCCGAATATGAGGTGATGGGCTACACCAAAGAGCAATGGCGCTGGTGCGAACAAAACGAAGAGGCGATTTGGCACCTCGTGATGGACAAACGAGACCTCTTCAAGACCGAAAACTTGGTGCTGACCTCGTACCTGAACGACGGACCCTTCACCTCCGAAGTGTCGCAAGAGGCACCCGGACGACTCGGGACATGGCTCGGATGGCGCATCAGCGAGAGCTACATGCGACACAACCCCGACGTGACACTGCAAGAACTGATGGCCGAAGGCGATGCACAGAAGATAATGGAGGAAAGCAGGTATAGACCTAATTAACAATTAATAATTAACAATTAACATGCGCCGCAAAAATAGGCGGTTTGTTCCAAACCGTTTGGGCGGCGATAATATCGCCGCGCTAAGAAACCGCTACAGGGGCCGGAAAAGCGGAGGGGGCTGCCTTTGAATTAGGAATTATTAGTTTCGGTTAGGGATACAAATTAAGTAATTAGGAATTATTGCAATGAATAGAGAGGATTTTGAGATACTGAAAGATACGGTGTACAACAGGCCGCTCGTCTATCTGGACAACGCCGCCACAAGCCAAAAACCACAAGCCGTAATAGACGCACTCGTGGAGGCTTACACTCACTACAACGCCAATATACACCGCGGCGTTCACCACCTGAGCCAAATAGCCACCCGACGACACGAGGAGGCACGACAACACGTCGCACGCTTCCTTAACGCCCGCTCCGAGAAAGAAATCATCTTCACCAAAGGCACTACCGACGGCATAAACCTGCTTGCCTTCAGCTTCGGCGAAGCCATGCTACACGAAGGCGACGAGATAGTGGTAAGCCAACTGGAACACCACTCGAACATCGTGCCGTGGCAAATGCTCGCTGAGCGCAAAAAAGCTCGGCTGCGTGTTATTCCTCTACTCGATAACCTTTCGCTCGACAGAGAGCAAATAAAGGGCATTCTGAACGAACGCACGAGGATTGTTGCCGTGGCGCAAGTAAGCAATGTGCTGGGTATAATCAATCCCGTGGCCGAGATAATACGCATAGCCCACGAGAAAAACATCCCCGTATTAGTAGATGGCGCACAGTCCGCCCCGCACCTGCCCATCGATGTGCAGGCGATGGATTGCGACTTTTTTGTATGCTCGGCGCACAAGATGTACGGACCGACCGGCATAGGCGTGCTATACGGAAAAGAAAAATGGCTCGAACTGCTGCCCCCCGCACAAGGCGGTGGCGAGATGATAGAACACGTGCGGTGGGAACACACCACCTACAACGAGCTGCCGTACAAATTCGAAGCGGGAACGCCTGATTTTATCGGGAGCGTGGCCTTCGGTGCCGCCCTCGGCTACATGGAAAGTATCGGCATGGACCGCATAGCCGAACACGAGCGGGAGATAGGCCGATACGCCGAGCAACAGCTGCTGACGCTGCCCGAAGTGCGCGTATATGCCGCCGGACAAGAGAAAGCGGGCGTGGTGTCGTTCAACGTATACAACGGCGATAAATTGGTCCATCCCTTCGACGTGGGTACCCTACTCGACCGACAGGGCGTGGCGGTGCGCACCGGACACCACTGCGCCGAACCGCTGATAGACCACCTCGGCGTGCCCGGGACGGTGCGCGCCTCGTTCGGACTATACAACGACCAAGAAGACATAGACCGAATGATAGCCGCTCTGAAAAAAGCCATCGGAATGCTGTGCTGAAAAGACTGCGATATATCGTTTTTGCGTGCTTGCTCTGCTCGATACTGCCGTTGAAATCGGAAGAATTGAGCAGGGCAACTTGTTTGGTGGCATACAACGTGGAGAACCTGTTCTCGCCCGAGACGGACAGCGTGAACACCGACACGGAGTTTACACCCGACGGGAAACGACACTGGAACGAGTACCGCTATCGCCAAAAAATAGCGCATATAGCGCAAGTGCTGACCGCCATAGGGCAATGGAACGG
>CAVHGD010000083.1:0-8611 GCA_963635385.1 Dialister sp. CAG:486
GAGCTGACAGATCAGCGTTATTCCTCCAAAGATGTATTGAAAGCGATGAAAGCCGCTATTGGAGGGGAGCAGGGTGTATAAACTGGAGTACCTGCCTGTTGCTCAGAGAGATATGGTTGAGATCGTGCGCTATATCAGTGGGGAGTTGCAAAACCCTACCGCGGCAGCTCGTTTGGCGATGGAGCTGGTAAACGCAGCGGAAAGCGTACTCACATTTCCGTATGCGCTTCCGGCGTATCAACCAATCCGCTCGTTGAAGCGTGAGTATCGAAAAATCTTAGTGCAGAATTTTTTGATGTTTTACTGGGTGGATGAGGAAAAGAAGCTGGTGACAGTCGCTCGTGTAGTGTATGCTAAACGAGATATTAGCAGATTGCTGGAGTGATGAAAGGTCGAATGGCTAAGACGATTAAGGAAATTGCGGCTGAATGTGGAGTGTCTGAACAGGCTGTACGCGGCTGGTGTAGGCGAAACCATGTTGCGAAAGATGCGAAAGGTAGTTTCGCACTTAGCGAAAGCCAAAAAAGCTCGATATATCTACACTATTTAGGGGTAGAGCGAAACGAAGTTTCGCAACCAGCGAAAGCAAGTTTCGAAACTTGCGAAACCTCCGAAACAGTGCTGATTTCAATGTTGCAGAAAGAATTAGACCGTAAGGACACGCAGCTATCAGTAAAGGATAAGCAGCTGGCAGTGAAAGACGAGCAGATCAGAGAGTTAAACGCAAGGTTGGCTGAGTGCAGCACTGCATTGCTGGCAGCGCAGGAAACCGCGCGTGCGGCGCAGGCCCTCCACGCTGGGACAATCCAGCAGCAGCTTTCCGATGGGGAAGATCGTGCAGCTGCCAGCGTGCCGGATGAGCAGCCGGTGCCGAACAATCGACGGTGGTTCAGTAGGTTCTTTCGGAGATAAAGGCTGTGCATTGTAGATCGTAGAAAGCGAGGTCGAGGCATGGTAAAAATCAGAGTGTACGGTACGCCTGAGGAGGTAGAAAGTACGCTGGAGGTTTTACGCACTCAATTTGAGATTTTGTCTGAGAGTGAGCCGTATATAGATCGGGGTAAAAGTCGATACGTTAGGGTGTATCTGGACGTAGAGGGGGCTGGCCCAACCGAAAAGTAGGCAAGTTGGGGAGAGGAGAACTATCATGGAAATCCACAATATACCACCATATGATGCCTACAAAACCGTACTCCAGTGGGCAAAACTGGGGAAAGTGCCGATTGATCCAGCGCAGGGCATTGAACTATGGCATAATAGGCATTGTCAGGGGCATGGGTTATATTATGCTCCTGATATGGTGCGAGAGGGAACACCAAAGGAGCTGGATGTAACTCTTGGCCCACGCAGGGAAAGAAAGCGCCTGCAGGAAGCGGCACGCAAGGAAAGAAAACGTCAGCAGGAAGCGGCATACCGTGCAAGGCAGCTGGAGGAGGTCAAAGCAGAAGCTGCTCACGAAGCTATTCACACTTTATTTGAGAAGTCGCTTGCTCGGCTGGATCGGAATGTTCCTCCAATGGGTCAGCCGATTGTGATAGACACTGAAACAACGGGACTTGGGGCCGATGATGAACTATTACAGGTGAGTATTATCGACACAGACGGCTGCACGTTGTATAATTCCTACATTCGGCCATATTATCACGAAATATGGCCTGAGGCACAGCAGATAAACAATATAAGTCCTCAAACAGTAGAGAAAGCGCCGTATTTGCATGAAGTTGCATTGAATATTGGAAAAATTGTTGTAAATTCTCCGCTGATAATTGGATATAACATTGATTTTGACCTTGGATTTTTGAGCCACTGCGGTGCAATCCAGCCTAATAATCAAGCAGAATACTTTGATGTTATGTATGCCTATGCTGAGAATTATACCGAAGATGGACGATGGCGTAAGTTAAGGGAGTGCGCAGACTACTTTGGCTATGATTGGAGCACTGGCGGCCCTCATGATAGTTTAGAAGATGCGCGTGCAACACTTTATTGTTATAAACATATGTGCATCACTTAGAAAAATGGCGGTTATACAGGATAGACTGTAAGATGGATCATTTGAAAAAGAATAGAAAGGAGGAGCCGGAGATGGAAGTTTTATCTTTTATAATCACAATAATTGTAGGTTTTATAATTGATATTTTATGTATCAAGTATAATATGCCAAGTGCAGGTGCAGTAGTAGCAATAGCTACTATGGGTGCAATTATTCTATGGTTTGTTCGACATAAATAGCCAATAAAAAGAATGTGCAGTGTTTGAACTGCACATTCTTTTTATTGGCTATTAGTAATTTGTAATATTACCGGCATTACTCATTCGGATAGCTTTTTCTACCATTTTCTCGGTGCCTGTAGAGAATCCTATTCCAAAAGCAGCTGGGAGGGATAGAGAGGGAGTAATACTGATAGTAGTATGGCCGTAACCAAATACAAAAGCAACTTCTTTGATAGAATTTGTGCCGGTGCGGTCAACGCCTATTTTCAAAGTTCCTGTTTTAGCATAATTGTCTAAGTCGTTTGGTTTATTCAATGCCATGGGAATTTTGGCATAAGCATGATCATAGGGGGCATCACATACGACAGCAGTATTTTGTGAATACTTGTAGGCTCCAGTGGATGGAGAATAATATTTTACGGTGCAGGACGAGTTAGACGAATTAAAAGCTACATTAATCGGCTGTCCAGCAAGATTTGTTCCTTGCCACCGCATAGCTATCAAATCAGTGATTGCGACTCCTTTGAGAGCAGGAGGATTTGACCATGTCCAAGTTACTTGTACAGCAAGAAAGTATGCGCTTGAAGTTACTTTGGAGAAAGAAGCGGTCATGTTAGCAAATACGCCTCTTAGTTCAGGAGCATTTTCAAGTCTCTCGCCATCGTAATTATGTAATATGGAAATCTGCTGAGTAGAATATCCACGCTTGGTAAGTTCATCCGTAGAGAGTTTGGATAATTGGACGAGTTCGTCCTCAATCATATTAGATTTAATAAGTTCAATTTGTTGGGTTGAAACACCAGATTTAGCAAGTTCTTCGGGGGAAGCTGTTCTGGTTTGTACATAAACATCATACTCGTTGATTGTTACAGAAACTGACGTGGAAGTGGAATCGGCAGAATCAGCTGCAAATGCAGGATAGGTAAATACCGAACATAACATTGACAGCGACAAAATAATCATTAATAAACGTTTCATAATTACCTCCTTATACTGCTCAGGATTGAATCGAAAGTGGTACATTGGGGGAGATTGATGATTGTCATACAACTTTAGACTGCGTTTGAATTATATAATTTATTCTTAGCGTGCCATAATTGTATGTGCTAATTATAAAAGTTTTTTGATCACCTCCGATTGTAAAAAATTATAATATCGTGTAATTTATGTTACAGTCTTTTTATGAAATAATCAATCAGTAGAATATATCAATTCACATCGCTGTGTTTGTGAATTATACACAAACAAGAGCGGAAAATATTTATAAAATTATAAAATGTGAATGATGAGAGAAAATTGCTTAAGAAATGGATAGAAAAAGTGATAAGAGTTGTCTGAATAATTTGGAGTTATATTTGGGGAAAGGGGAGAACGAGAGTAGCGGCCATATCGCCAACATCAGACATTCCGAAAAAACGAGCGTCAAGGGTGGTTCATACGAACTACTTTTTTCTACCCGTTGCACGCCAATCTGCTGCGCAGACGGCTTGAACGGGGCGAAAAAAGCAAGCCCTTGACGCTCGTTTTTCTCCATTCATAGTGACAGGAAAGAGCGCAATCTGCCGTACTGGGGCTTGCTACCGCAAGCCCATCTCCCACACTTGACAGCAGTGCTACCACCATGTATAATGAGGGCGTGGGAGATATATTGCAAGCTACCTAAAGTGATACCACTTTAGAGCTTGTGAGGGGGCTGCACCCCCTTCAATCCCCCTGCTTGGAGAACGCTGCGACGAAAGAAAGAGAGGTTTCCCATGTTGTACGAAGATCGGAAAAAAGAAATCGAAACCATCAAAGATCGGACACTCGTTTTGAAATTGTCCGATGCTGATTGCGACCGCATTTTGCAAAAAGCAGCCAGCCACGGCATGACGGTTTCTGAGTTGTTGGAGAGCTTCATCGGCGATCTTGTCGATGGCACTTTCACGAATGGTTCGGACGAACGCTATCTGGCGGAGGATTGGTTCAACCGCTGCGGCTTCGAGCGTGATGATAAGAGAACGCTGCTGTGGCATTTGCTGGAGCAGAACGCAGACCTCGAAAATTTCATCGAACTCTATGAGGAGAACGAAGAATACAAGTCGCACCCAGAGGAGTTTGAGGAGCAGCGTGAAGAATATACAATGGAGCCGGGGGCAACGTTCTGGTTTGAAGAAGAATTGCAGTCTTGTCTGGACGATTGGAAGCCGAGCAAGTTGAGCATGGCCGAAGAAGTAGAAGCTGTCCGCGATTATGTACAGGCAATGAAAGACTTCAAGGGAGAATAACTGCGGTGGCAAATAAGAGTAGACCGAAGCAGCTCTCATTCCGAGTTAGTGAGGAGGAATGGGAGCTGCTTCAGCAAAAAATCGCTGAAAGCGGTATGAACCAGCAGAGGTATATTTTATCCTGTGTATTGGGGAAGAAAGTAGTGAACACAGACGGCATTATAGCAATCATGCCAGAATTAAGACGGCAAGGCGTGAACCTAAATCAGATTGCTCAAAGGCTTAATGAGCGTGGTTATATTGACTATAAAAAAGAACTGTCAACAGTGCTGAATGAGGTGAATAATGTATGGCAGTTATTAAAGCCGTATCTTCCAGAGCTGGAATAAAGACAATTCTTAATTATGTGATGAAAGAAGAAAAAACAGAGCAAAAGTTACTTAGTTGCCTAAATTGCACACCAGACATGGTTCAAGAACAAATGGAATTTACAAAACGTCTATGGAGGAAAAATGGTGGACGAACGTATAAACATTTTGTTCAGAGTTTTGCACCGGAGGAAAATATAGATCCGGTGCAGGCGCACCAGATCGCGTGCCAGCTGGCGGCTTCACGCCCAGAGTGGCAAGACTTCGAGGTACTGATTGCCACCCACGAGGACAAGAAGCACATACATACGCATTTTGTAGTGAACAGCGTGAGTTGCGTAGACGGCCACAAGATTCAGCAGAGCAAGGCGGAGCTGCAGGCCATGAAAGATTATTCCGACCAGCTGTGCGCGAAATACGGGCTGCATATTACCGAAAAGGGAAAGACCTTTGCCGGACAGGAGCGTGAGGAAACGGTAGCGTTCAGCAAGGACACCTATCAGTTTCTAAAAAAGGCCGAGCAGGGCGAGGTAAAGAGCTATGTGCAAGATATTGCGCTGGCGATATTGGACTGCCGAGAACAGGCCACCAGCCGCGCAGACTTTGTGCAGCGTATGAATGAGCGAGGATACGGCGTAGACTGGCAGGACAGCCACAAATATATCACCTTTACAGACTTAAAACGGCAAGAACAGGGCGAAAAGCAGTGCAAAATCCGTAATAACAAGCTGGAGAAGTATTATAACATGGACTTTGGAAAGGATGGCTTAGAACGTGAGTTTGAGGGCAATGCACGAAACCAGCAAGCAGAGCAGCGTGCAAGAGAGCAGCTCGCTGCTGATCGAGGAGCAAAGCAAGACGATCGCGCAGCAGGAGCAGACAATATCGGAACTTTCATCGCAAATATCGCTGCTCAAGTCGGAAATGCAGAAGCTGGCAGACAAGAACGCGCAGTTGAACGAAGCCGACGAAACACAGGAAATACAGCAAGAGAACACCGAGCTGAAGAAGCAAAACGAGCAGCTGAAGCAAATATGCGCCGACACAGGAGAGATGATCTCGAACTTTAGGCAGGAAATGTCGTGGTTAAAGAAGCAGAAAGAACAGCTAACAGACGAAATTAACAGGTTTATAAATAGGTGTGATAGATTTACTGAGGTGTTTAAGGACCTGAAAGCAGAAAAAACGCTATTGGGAGGAATAAAAGGCGTTTCGTGGGATGAGTGGCAGCAGATAAAAGCTGCTGCTGTTGACGTGGATAGAGCTAAACAGAACTGTAAGAGTGCATTGAACGCAGCTGCTAAAACGGAAGATGCGAAAAAAACGAGTGTTGTAGTGCGATTACAACGGATAAAAGAGAAACACGGCACGAGAGATTGACACTCTCGTGCCGGTACTGTAAAATAAGGACAAGCAAATACGGTCGAAAAACGACCGATTTTTTTGTCGGGAAAAGGTAAAAAAATGTATTGATAATATAACGCCCTGATAGGGGGCTGACAGGGGTGCTCAAAGGGGTGTCGGAGCTGGTCGAAAAGCGACCGATTTTTTGTCGGGAAATAGGTGGAAAAAATATATTGATAATATAACGCCCTGATAGGGGGCCGGCAGGGGTGCTCAGAGGGGTGTCGGAGAGGGTCGAAAAGTGACCTTTTTTTGTCGGGAAATAGGTGGAAAAAATATATTGATAATATAACGCCCTGATAGGGGGCCGGCAGGGGTGCTCAGAGGGGTGTCGGAGAGGGTCGAAAAGTGACCTTTTTTTGTCGGGAAATAGGTGGAAAAAATATATTGATAATATAACGCCCTGATAGGGGGCTGGAGGTGCGTGGGGATGTATGATATTTTAGGTGCTTTGACAGCGCTGTTTGAGGAAGTTCACTATATGGACTTTTATCGGGACATCTTTCCGGAGGGCTCCTTTGAGGAGCGCGGTGAGTATGAGGACGGGAAATATAATGGTATAGCGATTGCTATTGAGAAAGGCAGCAAGCGTGCAAAGCGTATGACGATTACTGATGATCTTGATACGATTGCGGATATGGTTGGGTCAAATGATTTCTGTCTTATGAGCCCGATCAGTTATGCAGGTAAGAGTCGGAAGTCCTCCAATGCTCGGTTTATGTATGCGTTGGCTATTGATCTTGATGGTATGACGGAGCGGAAGCATTGGGATTTTTTTATGGAGCAGATCAACCGTGGTCATGAGATGTTGCAGTTTGTTTGGGGTCTGCCGCGGCCTACGTATTTGGTATCTTCCGGCTCAGGTATCCATATTTATTATGTCTTTAAGCAGCCTATTCCGATGTTTAAGAACATTGTTGAGGAGTTGGAGAAGCTGAAAAGGCGGTTGACTTGGCAGGCATGGACACAGGGCGCGTCCTCGCTGCATGATAAGGTGCAGTATGAGAGTTTGTTTCAGGGTTTTCGTGTGGTTGGTACGATTACGAAAGATGGTGGTCGCTGCCGTGCCTTTTCGGTCGGTGAAAAGGTCACAGTAGAGTATTTGAATAAGTTTGTGCCAGAGGATCATCGTGCTGTGAGCTTTGTTTATAAGTCTGATTTACGGCTCGAAGATGCGAAGAAGAAGTATCCAGAGTGGTATCAGCGGCGTATTGTGGAGAAGCGACCGAGGAATACATGGACTTGTAAGAAAGCAGTTTATGACTGGTGGATTAGGAAGTTGAAAGAGGGTGCCGAACAGGGACACAGATATTGGTGTATTATGACTCTTGCGACATATGCGCAGAAGTGTGGAGTACCCCGAGAAACGCTCGAGGAGGACGCATACGGCCTTATTCCATTCATGAATACAAAAGGTGATGAGTTCACTGAGGACGATGTTATGCACGCTCTGGAGGCTTATACGGATAGCTATGCTACATATCCGATTGATACGATTGTGTGGCGTACCGGTATTCAGATTGAGAAGAACAGGAGGAATGGTCAGAAGCAATCTGATCATCTGGAGGAAGCAAGAGCAATTCGAGATATTCGTATGCGCCGACAGGGGCGTAAATGGACGGACGGTAATGGCAGGCCGGACAAGCTATCTGTGGTAGCTGAGTGGCGTTCTGAGCACTCGGAGGGGACGAAAGCGGAGTGTATCAGAGAAACTGGATTGAGTAAAAAGACAGTATATCGTTGGTGGGAAGAGGCTGGTTTAATGAATTTACGAGAATATACGAACAAAGAGAAGATGGTTCAATTATCTGCTGATGAGAGCCAGCGTAAGGCAGCGGAGATTATGGCTGCGGTGACTGCGATTGCGCAGGAACGCGGGCTTTCAGAAGAAGAAGCTTATGAAGTATTCTTGCATGGAAAGACCAGAAAAGAGCAGGTGCAGGAGCAGACAAAACATATGGTTTTTGCGGAAAGTGAGGTAACTCCTGCTTTATTAGTTGGTTTAGCGGATAAGGGAGTTAGAGAAATCAGTATTTTGCCTGATGATGAGTATGCGGAATATTTGTATGATAATTACTTACGCAGCGTTTGCAAGTGATGTTGATATTTTAGCATAATTATGCTAAAATAATATCAAGGAGGTTGATGGTATGAATATGATTAGACCTGTATCTGACTTGAGAAATAATTTTGCCGACATTTCTAAAACAGTACACGAAACGGCACAGCCTGTCTTTTTAACCAAAAATGGGTATGGTGATATGGTTGTTTTAAGCATGGAAGCGTTTGAAAATCTGCAATTTGAGAGCGAAATTTACTTCAAGCTGCAAGAAGCCGAGCGAGAGGCAGAGCTGACAGATCAGCGTTATTCCTCCAAAGATGTATTGAAAGCGATGAAAGCCGCTATTGGAGGGGAGC
>CAVHGD010000084.1:0-8611 GCA_963635385.1 Dialister sp. CAG:486
AAATCCATAAATTAGCCTATGACTCTACTCTTGATAGATGCGTATGCGATGATATATCGTGCGTACTACGCCTTTATTCGTGCGCCGCGGATGAACTCGCGCGGGGAAAACACCTCCGCCATTTTCGGATTTGTGGTGACACTCAACGACCTCATAAAACGCCTGCAGCCTACCCATATAGGCGTGGCGTTCGACCCGCACGGCAAGACCTTTCGCCACGAGGCGTTTGAGGCATACAAGGCGCAGCGGGAAGAGACGCCCGAAGACATTCGCCGTGCCGTGCCTGTGATAAAAGACATCCTGACGGCGATGCGGATTCCTATCTTGGAGGTAGAGGGCTTTGAGGCGGACGATGTGATTGGTACGCTGGCGCATAAGGCAGAGCAAGAACTGACCGCCGGCGACGGAATGGTGTATATGGCGACGCCCGATAAGGACTACGGGCAGTTGGTCAGCCCGCATGTGCGGATGTACCGCCCTCGCCATATGGGCGGTTTTGAGACGCTGGGCGTGCAAGAGGTGTGCGAGAAATACGGGCTGCAGTCGCAGTCGCAAGTGATAGACCTGTTGGCGCTGATGGGCGACGCGGCGGACAATATTCCCGGCTGCAAAGGCGTGGGGGAGAAAACGGCGGTGGCACTGCTGCAACAGTTCGGCTCGGTGGAAAACCTGCTGGCGCACACCGACCAACTCAAAGGGGCGCTGCAAACCAAAGTGGCGACACAGGCGGAGCAGATACGCTTCTCATATTTCTTGGCGACGATTCGTACGGATGTTCCTATAGCGTTGGATTGGGATTTGCTTACTCGAAAAGAGCCCGACGAGGAGGCGCTCTTCGCACTCTATCGGCGCTTGGAGTTTAACTCGTTGCTGCCCAAGAACCCCCCGGCCCCCCTTCAGAGGGGGGAGAACAAATCGGCAACCGCTGCTGTTTCTGCCAAGCTGAGTGGTCAGGCATCGCTGCAATTGGATTTGTTTGGCGATACGCCGGAACCCGCTACGCCTATTAACGTTTCATTAACGAGCATTAACGGAGAAAATAAAAACATTTCGCCTGCACAGCCTATTAACGGTTCATTAACGGGCCTTAACGGAGAAAACAAAGAGCATTCTGCGGCCATTAACGGAGAACAGGAAACGTCTGCGGAACACTTAGAGTTGGTGCAGTACCTGCTTAACCCGGAGGTGGCGTACAACCCCGATTGCCCGCCCTCGTTGGATGCGCTGCGGGCCAACGAGAAGCTGTGGCGGCTGTATCGGGATGTGGAGTTGCCGTTAGTGCCTGTGCTGCGTGCCATGGAGGCGGCGGGCGTGCGGATAGACACGGATTGCCTGCACGAGGCGGAGCGCAAACTGACTGCTGAATTAACGGAGTTGGAGCAGCAAATCCGTGCGCTTATTCCCGCTGACGGGCAGGACACGGGTAAGGTGCTGAATATCAACTCGCCAAGCCAAGTGGGCGAACTGCTTTTCGATACGCTGCGGCTCGACCCGAAGGCGAAGAAGACCAAGACAGGGCAGTACTCCACTTCGGAGGAGGTGCTGCTCGGGCTGCGTGACAAGCACCCCATCGTGGGCAAGATTTTGGAATATCGGGAACTGAAGAAACTGATTTCGACCTACATCTCCGCGCTGCCGACTTATATCGACCCGCGCGACGGCAAGATACATACCACGTATAATCAGACCACTACGGCAACGGGGCGGCTCTCGTCGTCGAACCCGAACTTGCAGAACCTGCCGATTCGCTCGGAGCGGGGCAAACTGATTCGCGAGGCGGTGATCCCCGATCCCGGGTGCGTGTTTTTGTCGGCGGACTACTCGCAGATAGAGTTGCGTCTGATGGCGCATTTCTCGCAAGACCCGCACTTGCTCGAAGCATTTCGGGCGGGGCAGGACATTCATGCGGCGACGGCGGCGAAGATATTCGGCGTGCCGATTGAGGAGGTGACCAAAGACCAACGGCGGCGTGCCAAGACCGCCAATTTCGGGATTATCTATGGTATCTCGGCGTTTGGGCTGTCGCAGCAGTTGGGCTGTTCGCGCACGGAGGCGAAACAACTGATAGATGACTATTTCGCTTCGTTCCCGCGCGTGGCGGACTATATCGAGGCGCAGAAAGCGTCGGCACGTGAGCGGGGCTATGCCGAGACACTGTTTGGTCGTCGCCGCTACTTGCCTGATATTCTGTCACATAACGCCACGGTGCGCAGTTTTGCGGAGCGGAATGCGGTCAATGCACCGATTCAAGGCACGGCAGCGGATATTATCAAAATGGCGATGGTGCGTATCGCCGCCGACCTCGATGCGTACTATGCTGAGAAGGGGGCGGCTGCCACTCTCCGTGCGCAGATGATTATGCAGGTGCATGACGAACTGAACTTTAATGTGCCGGCCGCCGATGTGGAAGCGGTGCACCGTATCGTGGTCGATGGCATGCAGAATGTGGTTTCCCTGTCGGTGCCGCTGATAGCGGAATGCGGCGTGGGCAAGAACTGGCTCGAGGCGCACTAAGAAAGGCGGGGCTTGCCCAAAACGGGAAAGATTTAGGTGCCACGCGCAGAAAAGTGGGCAAGTGGCTTGTGTCTATCAAGAAAAAGTTGTATCTTTGCAGCCGATTTCGCGTGAAGCATGCCGGCGGGCATGGCGTAGCGATGCCGCGATGGTGGAATCGGTAGACACGAAGGACTTAAAATCCTTTGGCCAGAAATGGCTGTGTGGGTTCAAGTCCCACTCGCGGTACAAGAGAGGTCGTCCGACACACAAGTCTGACGACCTTATTTTTATAGAAAAATCGTAGAAAAATCGGTACGATGTTGTACCTGTTCCTGCTTGCTAATTCTGAGATTATATTTGAAACGTTTGGCCTATATAGTATTGCTCCTCGGGATGGTGAGTGTGTCGGCAGCGGCACGCTCAATGCGGCTATACGGCTATGTAGTGGATAGCGATAATCGAGGAATAGAACTGGTAAATGTGGTGCTCGCCAATGGTTCGGTGTCGGCAGGGGAGAGTTCGGGGCAAATAGGGACGACGACCAACAAAAACGGCTATTACGAGTTGATTTTTGATGCGCAAGATACCCTCGACGTCGTGTTCTCTATGATTGGTTACACGACCACGCGCCAACGCATTGTCGCCCCGCAAGAGGTGGTGAACCTGAATGTGGTGCTGCCTACCGACGAGCAGTGGATAGAGGAAGTGGAGGTGCGAGGTATCAAGCGACAAACCAACACGATGGACCACATCGAGGCGGCAACGACGCGCGTTATGCCCGACGCAACGGGCGGCAGTATCGAGAGCCTGCTCATTACCTTTGCGGGTGTGAATCAGAACAACGAACTGAGCAGCCAATACAATGTGCGAGGCGGCAGTTTTGACGAAAACGAGGTGTATGTGAACGGCATAGAGGTGCACCGCCCTCTGCTCATCCGAAGCGGACAACAGGAGGGGTTGAGTTTTGTCAATCCGTACATGGTGGAGAATGTGCAGTTCTCGGCGGGCGGATTCGATGCGCAATACGGCGACAAGATGTCGTCGGTGCTGGATATTGAATACAAACAGCCCAAGCGCTTTGAGGCAAGCCTCAGCGCAAGTCTGTTGGGTGCCAACCTGTATGTGGGGCACGGCGACAGCCTCTTCTCGCAAATGCACGGCATTCGCTACAAGACAAGCCGATACATGCTCGGCTCGCTCAACACATCGGGCAACTACGAGCCGAACTATATTGATTATCAGACCTATATGACGTGGGCGCTCGGCAAGCGCAAAGGGCGTCCCGCTCGCAACGACTGGCAGATGTCGTTCCTCGGCAACTTCAGCCGCAACACCTATCGCTTCCGTCCCGATTCGTCGAGCGTCAGCTGGGGCGGACTCGATACAAAGCAACTGCTCATCTTCTACGAAGGGCAAGAGCGAGATAATTTTACAACCGGATTCGCTGCGCTGAGCGCACACGGGCATGTGGCGCCGGAAGTGAAAATAGGATTCGACCTGAGCGGGTTCTACACCTATGAACAGGAGAATTACGACATCTCGGGCGAGTATATCTTAAGCAATGGTTCGGCGGGAACGACGGCGAGCGGCATACAAAGCGAGTTGATGGACGGCGCCTCCACCGAGTCGGTGCTTGGCACGGGTGTGTATCATCAGCATGCCCGCAACACGCTGCAAGCAGGCGTGATAACGCTGTCGCACACGGGCGAGTGGAAACACGAGGAGAATACGCTGCGGTGGGGCGTGAGCGGACAGGCGGAACTTATCAGCGACCGCATTCGGGAGTGGGAGTGGCGTGACTCGATGGGTTATAGTCAGCCCAACGCCGACCAAGAAATGCGGCTCTATTATGCGCTGGCGGGAACGACTACGATGCGGTCGGGGCGGGTGCAAGGATATATACAGAATACGCACAAGTGGAACACCGACAAAGGACAGGTACTGCTAACGGTGGGCGGGCGACTGCAGTGGTGGAGCTACACCAACGAGGTGCTGCCGAGCCCGCGGGCAAGCGTGGTGTACATCCCCGGTTGGAAAAGAGATTTTAGCTTCCGTCTTGCTACGGGATTGTACTATCAGGCACCGTTCTACAAAGAGCTGCGCGACACGCTGACCGACGCAAGCGGCGTGACACGCATTCAACTGAACGACAAACTGCGGGCGCAACGCTCGGTGCATGTCGTGCTCGGCGGTGACTACTATTTCCGTGCGTGGGGGCGCCCGTTCAAACTGACGGCGGAGGGCTATTACAAATACATCGACCGCATGGAGAGTTACACGGTGGATAATGTGCGGGTGCGCTACTCGGGCAAGAATGACGCCACGGGTTATGCGGTCGGGCTCGACCTGAAACTGTACGGCGAGTTGGTGCCGGGAGCGGACAGCTGGATCAGTTTCTCGACCATGTCTGCCAAACAGCGGCTCCTTGACCATCCCGAGGCGGGGTGGCTGCCGTCGCCACAGGAGCAACGCTACTCATTCTCGATGCTGTTTCAGGACTACATCCCGCAATTCCCGCAACTGAAATTCCACATTAAGATGATTTGGAGCGAGGGAATGCCGTTCTCGCTGCCGCGCCACATCACGCAGTACTCGCGCATGTCGGACTATCGGCGTATCGACTTGGGTGCGACGTACGCCTTCAATGCCAAAACGGCGAAGTTTATGCGGCGACCGAGCGCAAAGCACGTTTCGGAGTGGGCGATACAGTTCGAAGTGTTCAACTTGGTGGATTGGAAGAATGTGAATTCTTATTTTTGGGTGACAGACGCCTACAATCAGTCGTGGGCAAGCCCAAACTACCTGACGGGACGGCGCTACAACCTGAAAGTGACGGTGGATTTGAAGTGAATAGTCTATAATGACAAGGTTAGAACAAGGAAAAACACGCTGCATGTTAATTGTTAATTTTTAATTATTAATTGGACCATGGAACAACAGACTCCGATGATGAAGCAGTTTCGGGACATCAAGGCACAATACCCTGATGCGATGCTGCTATTCCGTTGCGGGGACTTCTACGAGACCTACTGCGAAGATGCAGTGCGGGCGGCAAAGATACTCAACATCACGCTCACGCACCGCAGCAATGGAGCCGGCGGGGTCAATCAGATGCAAGAGATGGCGGGGTTCCCCTTCCACGCGCTGGATACCTATCTGCCCAAATTAGTGCGGGCGGGGCTGCGCGTGGCGATATGCGACCAATTGGAAGATCCGAAACTGACCAAAAAGTTGGTGAAGCGAGGCGTGACGGAGTTGGTGACACCGGGCGTGAGCTACTCGGACACCACGTTGACCCAAAAAGAGAATACATGGGTGGGGTGCCTCCACTACGCCAAACAGACCATCGGCATTGCTTTTCTCGATATATCGACGGGCGAGTTCTTGGCGGCAGAGGGAACGGACGACTACATCGACAAACTGCTGACGGATTTTGCGCCCAAAGAAGTGTTGTTCCTTCGGGGTAAGAAAGGGGCGTTCGAGGAACGCTTCGGCAGCAAGTTCTTCACTTTCGAGTTGGAAGACTGGATGCTCACCCCCTCGGCGGCGGAGGAGCGGCTCTGCAAACTATGGCAGGTGCAGAATCTGAAAGGCTTCGGGGTAGAGAAAATGCCGAACGGCGTGGTGGCGGCAGGCGGAATTCTGCACTACCTCGACATGACGCAGCACCTGCAGACGGGGCATATTCAGCATCTGAGCCGCATTGAGGAAGAGAAATATGTGTGGCTCGACCGATTCACGATACGCAATCTTGAACTGATGGGCGGGCAGACTGCCGAGAGCAAGACACTGTTCGATGTGCTGGACCATACCGTGACGCCCATGGGCGGGCGACTGCTGCACCGCTGGATGGCGCTGCCGCTGAAAGATGTGCGCCCGATACGCAATCGACAAATGGTGGTGGAATACTTTTTCCGCCATCCCGACGCACGGGAGGCCATCACGGAGCAGATACAGACCATACAAGACATGGAGCGTATCGTGAGCAAGATAGCCACGGGACGCATTGCCCCGCGCGAGATGTTGCAGCTCTCGGCGGCCCTGCAAGCCTTGGTGACGATTCGGGAAGTGTGCTTGGGGGCGGAAGAGAACGACTATCTGCACCTGCTGGGCGAGCAGATAGACCTCTGCGAGGCGATGCGGGAGCGCATCACGCACGACATTCATCCCACACCGCCCGCAGTGCAGGGGCGTCCGAATGTGATTGCCAACGGAGTGGATAAGGAATTAGACGAGCTGCGCGACATCCACGCCAACGGAAAAGACTACCTGTTGCGTATTCAGCAACGGGAGCAGGAGCAGACGGGGATTCAGAGTCTCAAAATCGGCTATAACAACGTGTTCGGCTACTACCTTGAGGTGCGCAACACCTACAAAGACCAAGTGCCGCAGGAGTGGATTCGCAAGCAGACGCTGGTGAATGCCGAGCGGTACATCACGCCCGAACTGAAAGAGTACGAGGAGCGGATTCTCTCCGCCGAAGAGAAGATCCAGATTATCGAGAACCGACTGTACACCGAGCTGATAACGACGCTTTGCGCCTTTGTGCCGCAGATGCAGACCGATGCGAATGTGGTGGCGCAACTCGACTGCCTGTTGAGTTTTGCCACGGCCGCGGCGGAGAATCATTATGTCTGCCCCGATGTGAACGAGAGTCTGGTGATCGACATAAAGCAAGGGCGGCACCCCGTCATCGAGCAGCAACTGCCGGTGGGCGAGGAGTATGTGGCAAACGATGTGCTGTTAGACAACAACGGGCAGCAGATTATCATCATCACGGGACCGAATATGGCGGGTAAGTCGGCGTTGCTTCGGCAAACGGCACTCATCGTGCTGATGGCGCAGATGGGCTGTTTCGTGCCCGCCGAGAGCGCACGAATCGGTATTGTGGATAAGATTTTCACCCGAGTGGGCGCAAGCGACAACATCAGCGTGGGCGAATCGACTTTCATGGTGGAAATGAACGAGGCGGCGAGCATTCTGAACAACCTCAGCGAGCGCAGTTTAGTGCTGTTCGACGAGCTGGGGCGAGGCACAAGCACCTACGACGGCATTAGTATTGCGTGGGCGATTGTGGAATACATCCATGAGCAGCGGGGACACGCCAAGACGCTGTTTGCCACGCACTACCACGAACTCAACGAGATGGAGAAATCGTTCCCGCGCATTCATAACTACAATGTGTCCGTGCGGGAAGTGAACGGAAAAGTGATTTTCCTGCGAAAGTTGGTGGCGGGCGGCTCGGAGCATAGTTTCGGTATCCATGTCGCCAAGTTGGCGGGCATGCCGGAAGCAATTGTGGAGCGGGCGCAGCAGATTCTGCACGAGTTGGAACACAACAACACGGCCGCTGTCTCCTCGGAGAAAGGAACGGCCGCGCCGAAAATAACGGCAAGCGCAAAAAGTGCGGCACCTGCGCCGGGCGGTATGCAGCTGAGTTTCTTTCAGTTAGACGACCCTGTGCTGGAACAGATTCGTGACGAGCTGACGCAACTCGACATCAATAGCCTGACGCCGCTCGACGCGCTGAACAAACTGAACGAAATAAAGAAATTGGTAGGCGGAAAGTAGCCGCTGGGCGAGACGCCTGCCGCAAAAGTTGCGCTCGACACATAGCAGAGCTTTCGACTATGAAAAAGATAGGATTGGTTTTGGCATCGCTGTGGATGGTTGCAGCGATGGGCTACGCAAAGAAATCGATGACGGTAACGAGCGGCGATATCTGCTCGCTGCTGCGTGCGGACACCACGGTGGCGGTCATGTTCGACTATTCCCATACGCGCTGGGAGCAGGAGGAGTCGTACAAAGATTACTGCGGCGACGACTACCAAGTGCGGGTGGATAACTCGCTGACGACTTTTGTGGAGGCATTTAACCGCACCGGCAAGTCGCTTCGGGCCACCGAGTCGGGAATGGCTGCCTATCGGATGGTGGTCGTGGTGGATAATTTGGAGCAGAAGCAAGGCATGGTAATGTGGGGGCGGATGTACATTCGTCTGACGGGGTCGATTCAGGTATTCGACGTCGCAACCGGTGAGCAGGTGCTGTCGGTGGCGGTGCAGAACTTGGCCGGCGATATAGATTTTGTGCCCAACGACCGGCTCAACAAGTGTTT
>CAVHGD010000085.1:0-8434 GCA_963635385.1 Dialister sp. CAG:486
CCGTACAGAAATTCTATCACTTCCTGCTCGCCACGCTGAAAGCACTATAATGCACCATACAGCACTATAATAAGCACCGTAAATAAACGCTAAAATCACTATAGCAAACTATAAAATTACCTATAGCAAACTATAAATTACTATAATCGATTTTAGTTCCAACAAAAAGGCTACCGAACCATCCCGCTCGGTAGCCTTTTTTCGTGTTATCCTTACTTTATAGATTCCGCCCTTAGGACAAGAAAACGCCTTCCACAAATATCTTGATACCTATCAGCACCAGAATGATTCCGCCCAGTAGCCCCACATTGAAATGGAACTTAGCGCCCACAAAAACGCCTATCAGATAGCCCCCCATCGAAAATAGAAAGCTCACCAGAGCGATGATTCCGACTCCTATCCACAGCATCTCGGGCACGGGAATAAAAATCACGCCCGTTGCCAGTGCGTCAATCGAAGTCGCCACCGCCAACAGCAGCAGGTTCCGAATCGAGAAGTCAGCGCTCCCCTCCTCTGCCGCTTGGTGCACGTGGTATGGGCACTCCGAAGTGCGCCCTTGGTGCTTACAATCCGCATTGTGTTTCGAGCAACGTTGCTTGTTGAGCGAGCAGAGAATCAAATTCTCGTGAAACGACTCCCATATCATTTTTCCGCCGATAATTCCGAGCAGCACAAGAGCAATCCACGGCGCAAAACGCGAAAAGAAGCTCGCAAAAAGTGTCCCCGCATAGTAGCCAATAAGCGGCATGCCTCCTTGGAACACGCCAAACAGCACAGCCATCAAGATGGGCCGATTCGGCTTCGAAAACAAGTGCTGCCTATCCACACGCAATCCGTTTGCGACACTCACCGCAAAACAATCCATCGCCAATCCTATGGCAATCAGGATGATAGAGAGAATATCCATCGTTGTCTATTTTTCTATAAATTAAACATGTTTCCGAAAATTATATGCTCTTCCGAAAAAGATACATATTTCAAAAAATTATATATACTTCCGAGAATTATACATGCCTCAAAAAATCACAAGCCCCAACTTGCCTTTCTCCCCCCCCTTCGTTTCCTCATTTCCCGAACCAACACCGACTAAAAAAGAACACCACCTCTCGATGGTGCCTTTCCGTATTCCGAGTGAGACCGACTTTAATGTTTCGTGCGATAGCGAGCCCCTACTTTGCCTTTGGCGATATTAGATAGCTTGCCTCGTACAAACTGCTTTCGGATAGGCGAAATGCGGTCGGTAAAAATATGTGCCTCGAGATGGTCATACTCGTGCAACACAATTCGCGCCGCAAAATCGGTATAGGTATCGGTATGTTCCTGAAAATCTTCGTCTTGATAGCGAATCGTTATCGTGCGGGGCCGCACCACGGTTTCCGAAATTCCGGGCAGAGACAGACACCCTTCGGCATAAGCAATCGTTTCCTCGCTTTCCTCAATAATCTCCGGATTGACAAACGTCTTTTTCAGGCCTTCGCATTCCGGAAAATCTTCCGCCAAATCAGTTCCGTCTACGATAAACAGACGCTTCGACAGCCCCACTTGCGGAGCCGCCAAGCCGCACCCCTCGGCGGCCTTGAGCGTTTCTTGCATGTCGGCCACCAGCTGTTTCACATCCATCTCGCCCTCGGCAATATCGTCGGTGGCTTTACGCAGCACAGGCTGCCCGTATAAGTATATAGGTAATATCATTTTTTTGACTTCGTGTTTCTGACTCCGTGTTTTTGACAGCGTGTTCCTGACTTCGTGTTGGGGACTTCCTGTTCTTTGACTTCGTGTCGGGAACTCGCTGCGCTCGTGTCCGCATTGTAATTATTACAGTACCAGCTCCATACAGTTCCCTTATTATCCCTTTGCCGTCAGGTAGTCCTCCAGAATGATGCAGGCGGCGAGCTTGTCCACCACAGCTTTGTTCTGTCTATCTTTCTTTTTCATGCCTCCCGCCAACATGGCTTGGTGCGCCAGCACCGAGGTGAATCGTTCGTCGAACGGCACCAACGGTATCGAAGGAAAAGTCGCTCGAAACCGCTCCATAAAGGGTCGAATATAGTTCATCGACTCCGATTCCTGCCCGTTCATTTGCGTCGGGTGCCCTATCACCACCTCATCCACCTGTTCGGTGCGGAAATAGTTCCCCAACCAAGTGAGCAAGTCCTTTGTGTCTATGGTAAGCAACGGATTAGCTGTTATTCGGAGCATATCCGTAACAGCTAATCCGGTGCGTTTTTTTCCGTAATCTATAGCCAGTATTCGAGCCACAGATTAGTTATTGATTTTCTCGTTCATAGCTTCGTACTCTGCCTTCATATCAAAACGATAGTAGAGCGTACGCAGCGTAATCATATAGTCACGGTTCTCGGGGTCGAGTTCGTGTGCTTTCTCAAAGTACGGCAGCGATTTTTTGAACATCGCATTCATGTCCTCGAGCGCTTTTTTGTAGGCCTTTCCGTCGGAGATGTACGCAGCCTCCTCGTTCATTTTCACGCCTTGGTTGTAGTATACACGGCCTTGACCTGCCACAGCGTCAGCCATCTTCGGGTCAATCGAGAGTGCTTGCTCAAAGTCGGCCATAGCTGCCTCGTAGTTGCCCTGATTTTCATCAAGGTTACCCTTAATCAAATGATACTGAGCCACATTCGGTTCACGCTCGATAGCTTTCTCAAGGAACGCAATTGCCTCGCTCGTTTGGCCCGAGAAGATGTAGTGGTTAATCAAGTTCTGCAGGAACCACGGCTCTTGCGGGAAGCGCTCCACAGCGTCTTGCAGCACGCGCACATAGTTTGCGGTATCCTCAAGTGCTTTGTATTCCTGATAGAGGAACTGATTTACCGACACGGCCTCGTAGTTGCCGTCCTTCATCTCCTCGAGAATTTGGATAGCTTGCGGGTGCATCTCGGCCTGAACGGCAAAGATTGCCTCGTAGTAGTGGTACTGCTCATAAATGCTATCCTTCGGCATCTCTTTCTGCAGCTTCTCGTCCTGCATAAATGCGAGATTGGGGATGGACAAGTGTTTGTCGAAAGCGTAGTACGCATTGGCAAAATCGCGTTGGTCGTTCAGTGCAATACCATACTTCACGAAATCTTGCTGTTTGTAGTATTCTTGCAGCTTTTTCTGCACGTTGGCCAGCGTTTTCTTGTCGGTCATCACCTCACGGCCTTTCTTGTCTAACGTCATTTGCGAAGCCAGCTCAGCGGCCTTCACCCAGTAATCATAGCTTTCCGAGATGGCGGGGCCCACTTGTGTCCAGTCCGTAGCCTTTCCTAATACGGCTTCGGTGCGAGCCTGCTCATCTTTCTGATAGCCGATCAAACCGGCTACATACCAAGTCTCCGGCAGGTTGGCAGTTTCAGGATTGCTCAGTGCCTCATCGATAGCCGCTTTGGCGCCTGTGTAATCCGGTGTTTCCTGTAGTACTAAATTCTTAGCCTTCTTAACATTGGCTTTTTGTGCGAAGCAGCCTGCGCTCACGAGCACTAATGCTGCCAAAAATAAAGACTTTTTCATCTTATTCTTGATTTTCGTTGTTTATTTCAGTTGTGGTTGTCGTTTCGTCTTGTGCGTTTTCGCCTTCAGCGGATTGCTCGTCGTCCTCATCTTTCGGAACAATGCAGCCCGACATCAAGGTATCGTTGCGTTTCTGTAGTTCAATCAGTTTCACGCCTTGTGTAGCACGTCCCATCACACGAATGGTGTCTATCGCCATACGGATAGCCGTTCCTGATTTGGTAATCAACATCAAGTCATCGTTGTCCGTCACGGCGTTGATACCTATCAACGGTCCCGTCTTGTCGGTCAGGTTCATGGTCTTCACGCCCTTACCGCCACGGTTCGTGATACGATAGATCGGCTCTCCGTTCTCGTCGTCGAGGGCGGTACGCTTACCGAATCCCTTGTCAGAGATAACGAGTACCGTCTTGTCAGAGTTCTTTTCTACACAAATCATACCAATTGTGTGGTCCTGTCCGTCGTCCTCCAGCGTGATGGCACGCACACCGCTCGCGCTACGTCCCATCGGGCGCACGCTGTTTTCGGGGAAGCGAACCACTTTGCCGTTGTACGAAGCAATCAACATCTCGCTCTCGCCGTCGGTCAGCGTCACGCCTATCAGTTGGTCGCCTTCACGCAATCCGAGAGCAATAATACCGTTTGCACGCGGGTGGCTGTACGATTCCAGCGTCGTTTTCTTCATCAATCCGTTCTTGGTAGCGAAGATGAGGTAATGTTTATTCACATATTCCGCATCGTTCAATCCCTTCACATTGATAAAGGTGCAAACTTTGTCGCCCTTTTGCAGATTGATAATGTTCTGAATGGCACGGCCCTTCGACTGTTTGTTGCCTTCGGGTATCTCATACACCTTCAGCCAGTACAGACGGCCCATTTCCGTAAAGAACATCATCGTCGAGTGCATCGAGGCCTGATGAACATATTCTATAAAGTCTTGGTCACGCGATGCCGATGCTTTCGACCCGATACCGCCGCGAGCCTGCGCACGGAATTCCGCCAGCGGAGTACGCTTGATGTAGCCGAGGTGTGAAATGGTGATAATCATATCATCGTCGGCGTACATATCCTCCGGATTGAATTCGGTGGCCATTTTCACAATCTGCGTACGGCGCTCGTCAGCGTATTTTTCTTTTATCTCCAGCAGCTCGTCCTTTATCACGTCATAGCGCATCGTCTCGCTATTCAGCAAGTCGGTCAAGTGTTGAATCAGTTTTTCCAGCTCCGCATATTCGGCCTTCAACTCGTCAATCTTCAGTCCCGTCAGGGCGCCCAGTCGCATATCCACAATGGCTTTCGACTGCTTGTTGTCGAGTTGGAAACGCTGTTCCAAGTTGGTCTGTGCCTCCGCCGGCGTGTGGCTTGCACGAATGATATGCACCACCTCGTCGATGTTGTCCACCGCAATAATCAATCCCTCCAAGATGTGCGCACGCTCTTCGGCTTGACGCAGCTCAAAGCGGGTACGACGAGTTACCACTTCCATGCGGTGTTCGATAAAGCTTGCCACCAGTTGCTTCAGGTTCAGCAACATCGGGCGGCCCTTTACCAAGGCAATGTTATTCACCGCAAAACTCGACTGCAGCGCCGTGTATTTATACAGTTTGTTGAGCACCACCTGCGCATTGGCGTCGCGCTTGATGTCTATCTCGATACGAATATCTCGTTTCGACAGGTCAATGATTTCCGAGATACCCTCTATCTTCTTTTCGTTTACGAGGTCAGCAATGTTCTTCACCAAGTCCGACTTCACCACCCCGTACGGCAGCTCCGTGATAATAATCTTCTCACGGCCGCTGTCTTCCGTCTCAATGTCCGCATTCGAGCGAATCACAATCCGCCCGCGGCCGGTCTCGAACGCATCTCGCACACCTTGGTAGCCGTATATCGTACCGCCCGTCGGGAAATCCGGTGCCTTGATGTATTCCATCAGGTCCGATACCGTTATCTCCTCCGCGTTCGGGTCTTGCAGCCGAGCCTCTATGTTGCTGATGTAGGCCACACAGCCATCCACCACTTCGCCCAAGTTATGGGTCGGCATGTTGGTCGCCATACCTACGGCAATACCGCTTGCTCCATTCACGAGCAAGTTCGGGAAACGGCAGGGCAGCACAACAGGCTCTTTGAGCGTATTGTCAAAGTTCGGCTGCATATCCACCGTGTCTTTTTCTATATCGCGAAGCATCTCCTCGGCCAGCTTGCTGAGTCGAGCCTCCGTATAACGCATAGCAGCAGGACCGTCGCCGTCTTCCGAGCCGAAGTTACCTTGTCCGTCCACCAGCGTATACCGCATATTCCACGGCTGTGCCATACGCACCAGCGTTCCGTAAATACTGCTATCTCCGTGCGGGTGGAACTTACCCATCACCTCACCCACGATACGGGCTGATTTCTTTGTCGGCTTATCGCTTGTATTTCCCAATTCATTCATACCGAACAGCACACGACGGTGTACGGGCTTGAAGCCGTCCCGCACATCGGGCAGTGCACGGCTCACAATCACACTCATCGAGTAGTCGATATACGAGGTTCTCATTTCCTCGTCAATCTTCACCGGAATAATTCTGTCGTTTTCAATCATTGTATTTTAGTTCATTACTTTTTCAGCTTGCAAAGGTACGTATTTTTCTCCAAATATGCAAATAATACGCGTATTTTGTTTTGCATTGCTTTTTCGACCAAACCTCGGTGGAGCAATCTCCCTACCCGCAAAACTCAAATAAACCCGCCTCACCCCCATCCACTCCTATTTTTCCTCTCGCACACGCGCGTACGCGAGCCGCCTCCCGAACCACTACCTTACCAAAAACGCTGCAACTCCTTCGTTGCAGCGTTTTCAGCCTTTCTATTTCGTTTTCGGTTCCTCGCCCACCAGCTCGGCGGCTCGTGCGAGCGCCCCGTTGATGTGGTCACGAATGTTCTCCTTGCCAATGAGTTTTACCAGCCCCGCCTTCTCCAGTGCCAGATAGACATGGTGGTTCACGCCCGACAGCACCAGCTGAATGCCGCACGACTTGGAGCGGTAGTAGAGCTGCTCCAGATTGTGAATACCCGTCGAGTCGATAAACGACACTTTCCGCATACGGATGATACGTACTTTTTGGTCGTCCATACCGATACGTCGACTGATGTCCTCAAACTTGTTGGCGATACCGAAAAAGTACGGTCCGTCTATCTCATACACCTCGGTGTATTGCGGAATGTGCAGCATCTCGAGGTCGTCGCCGTGCAGCCGCACATCGTTGTTCTTGGCGGGATCGAGCTCGTTCGAGAAGGTACGAATCACCGTTGCCTCGTTCGTGCGCTTGATAAACAGAATCACCGCCAGTAGCAGACCGATTTCGATCGCCACCGTCAGGTTGAAGACGACCGTCAGCACAAAAGTCACCAGCATCACCACAAAATCCGATTTCGGTGCCTTAGCAAGCCACAGGAAAGAGCGCCAGCCCGACATGTTATAGCTGACCATAATCAGCACGCCTGCCAGACACGCCATCGGTATCATGCCCACCAGCGTTCCCAAAAAGAGCAGCACGAGCAGCAGCACCACGGCGTGGATAATGCCCGCCACCGGTGTACGCCCGCCGTTATTGATATTGGTCATCGTACGCGCAATCGCTCCCGTGGCGGGAATACCGCCAAAGAACGGCACCACCACATTGGCAATACCCTGCGCAATGAGTTCCGTATTCGAATTATGTTGGTCGCCTATCACACCGTCTGCCACCATCGCCGACAGCAGCGACTCAATCGCCCCCAGCATAGCAATCGTGAAGGCCGCGGGGAACAAGTCTTGCACCAGCGAGAGCCAAGTCTGCCCTTCCGCCAACTCGATGGACGGCAATTTCGGAGCAGGCATCCCGTGCGGCAGCGTATAGAGGTCGCCGATGGTCTGAATACTTTCCACGCCCGCATATTTCTTGAGCAGCCATGCCGCAAGCGTCATCACCACAATCGCCACGAGCGAACCGGGAATCTTCTTGCTGACAAAGGGCGTACCGATAATGAGCAGCAGCGAAGCCATTCCGATACCGAATGCCCACCAGTTGATGTTCTGCCAGTGTGCGCCGTAGCATATCCACTTGTGGATAAAGTCCGCCGGAGCGTCGGTGATACCGAGCCCGAAGAGGTCGTTCATCTGCGTGGTGAAAATCGTGAGCGCAATACCGGCCGTAAAGCCGACAATCACGGGATACGGCACGAATTTAATCACGCTGCCCAACTTAAACAGTCCCATGAGAATGAGGATCACGCCCGCCATGATTGTGGCAATGAGCAGTCCCGTCAGGCCGTGCTGTTGAATAATGCCGTAAATAATTACGATAAACGCACCCGTAGGGCCGCCTATCTGCACTTTGCTACCGCCGAGTGCGGAGATGATAAATCCGGCAATGATCGCTGTGATAAGTCCCTCGGTGGGGCCGACGCCCGAAGAAATACCGAAGGCAATTGCCAGCGGTATGGCGACTATGCCGACAATGATACCGGCAATGGCATCCTGCAAGAAACGCTCTTTGTTGTACCCCCTGAGCGAGGTAAAGAGTTTCGGGCGGAACACGCCCTTAAAGGAGAAATAGTTTTGCATAAAAACAGACTAATAATGCACCTCACGGTGCTTGCTAAATATTGATTGCTATATTATCAGCTCAACCACAAGGCAAAACCAAGGAGAAACCAAGGAAAAAACAAGGAAAACCACCTTGCATGTAATTCTTAATTCCTAATTCTTAATTACAAAAGCCGCCTTGCCCTGTATATCAGCTCAATAGGGTCAGAGGACATGCATATTAATTGTTAATTGTATAGCGGTTTCTTAGCGCGGGATAGCATCCCGCCCGAACGGCTCGCAAGAGACGCCCTGCCTACTCATTAAAGAAGGTCAGAGGACAGGCATGTTAATTGTTAATTGTTACCTGTTAATTGAGCG
>CAVHGD010000086.1:0-3319 GCA_963635385.1 Dialister sp. CAG:486
TATGCTAATCAATCTATCGAATCATCCCGCAACCCGTTGGCAGAGCGAGCAGAACCAAGCGGCGAGTGCGCAATTCGGCCGCGTGGTCGATATGCCTTTCCCCGACGTGCCGCCTATGGCCTCTCGAGACGAGGTGGCGGCCATGGCGGACTCGTGTGTGGCGCAAATCGTGAACACGGCGCCTCCGGCTGAGGCTGTGGTGCATATCATGGGCGAGATGACGCTGACCTACGCCATCGTGCAGCGGCTCCGAGCAAAAGGCTATCGTTGTGTGGCTTCCACCACGGTGCGAGAAGTGTATGAGGAGGAGCCGGGCAAGAAGACCGTGCTTTTCCGATTTACGCAGTTCCGAGAGTATTAGCTATGGAATTGGTGCTATACACATTCGGCGCAACCCTCACCATCGATAACAATGGTTTTGTGGTAACACAGGGGAAAGAGCGACAACGCATCCCCGCCGATAGTGTGAGCAGCATCCAAATCAGCAAAGGGGCGTGTATCACGAGCGATGCCGCCCTGTTGGCCGTAGAGCACGAAATCCCCGTTATCTTTGTCAATCGGGCCGGCAAGCCCGAAGGGCGTATATGGAGCCCCCGCTACGGCTCTATCTCCACCATCCGAAAGGGGCAACTGCTATTTTCCCAATCCAAAGGCGCGGTGGCGTGGATAAAAGGCGTTCTCGAGCGTAAGCTGTCCAATCAGCAGGCGCTGCTGATGACGATGACCATTCCGCCCGAAGAGCAGAGCGAAATAGAACGAGATATACATCGCTTGGAGGTCTATCGCCGCAAGATACAGTTGCTCGACGGGGAGCGAGTTTCGGACATCGCGGCCGAGTTGCGAGGATGGGAGGGCAGCGCTGCGCGCATCTATTTTGCAGCGCTCAATCGTTTTCTGCCCGAGCCGTTGCGCTTCACGGAGCGCAGCCAACATCCGGCGCTCGACCCTGTGAATGCGTTCCTTAACTATGGCTATGGCGTTCTTTACGGCAAGGTGGAGGGCGCATTGATTCAGGCGGGAATCGACCCCTACATAGGCATTCTGCACCGTGACGAATATGCCCGCCCCGTGTTGGCGTACGATGTGGTGGAGCTCTTTCGCTTGTGGGTGGATTATGTGGTCTATCAGCTCGCTTGCCAAAATGTCCTGACCGACGACTACTATTCCATCCAACCCGACGGCTCCCATTGGTTAGAGACACTTGGGCGGCGAGTGCTCATTCAGTCGCTCAACGACTATTTGGAGGAGATAGTGGATATGAACGGCCTCTTGCGCTCCCGCGAGACCCATATTCGGTTGTATGCTCAGTCGCTTGCGCAGACCTTTCGCTCGTACATTCAGAAATAATACCTTAATATATGCTATACCTTGGACAAAACATCACCGCTGTGGACGACCCGCTGCAGCCGATAGAGGAGGAGCAGCTGCTCGCTCGTATCACCAACCCACCGCAAGAAACGCTCAGCCTGTTGCAGCAGCTGCAAGCGGTTCGCACGATAGACCCCAAACGCTATGCGGAGAAGAAACGCAAGCTGCCCTATTTTGTGTGCGGAACATTCAATCCCCTGATTCGCCGTTCGGAGAATTTTGCGTATATCGATTCGTTCGTGTTGGATATAGACCATATCTCGGCCAAAGGGCTGAGTATAGATTGGCTGCGCACGCAAATCTTGAGCGACCAGCGATTGATGCTCTGCTATAGCTCGCCGAGCGGGGATGGGATGAAGTTGCTTTTTCGCCTGTCGGAACGCTGCTATGACAAGGGGCTTTATTCGGTGTTCTATCGAGAATTTGCGCAGCGGTTTGCTTCGCAGTATCATATCGAGCAAGTCATCGATGCCCGTACGTGCGATGTGACGCGGGCTTGTTTTTTGAGTCACGACCCGGAAGCACACTACAATCCGTTGTCGGAGGTAGTTGATTGGAAGGCGTGTGTCGATAGCGCCGGTTCGACCCACCTGTTCGAGGCTAAACGCTCGCCGGAGAAAGCAGTGTCCGAGGCAGCACCTGCGGCTGCGCCTACTCCGGCGTCTGCGTCAGCTGCGTCTGTAGCAGCCGATCACGACCCGAGTGCCGATTCTATTGCCAAAATCAAAGAGGTGCTGGGGCTCTATCAGGCCAAGCAGGCCGCCAAGCCCGTCTATGTGCCGGAGCAGCTGAATCAAATAATGGATGACCTGCAGGGTTTTCTCGCCGAGGTGGATATCGTGGTGGCGGAGATTGTCGATATTCAGTATGGCAAAAAGATACGAGCGAAACTCGGCAGCAAGCAGGCGGAGTGCAACCTGTTTTTCGGCCATCGTGGCTTCTCGGCGGTTATCTCCCCACGCAGCGGGACCGACCCGCAACTCAACGAGATGCTCCAACAGCTGATTCTTGCTTTCTTGGCGAGCCGCTAACCGACGGATGTACCGGAATTTGATTCTTGCTTTATAGGCGAGTTGCTAAACAACGGATGTATTTGATATTCTTATAGTTGATTCTTGTTTTCTTGACGCCCCGCTAAACGCTTTTCGCACGCACTATGCCCCGCACCCGAAACGCCAAAGAGTATTTGTTGGTCCTGCAACGCCTGTCGGAGCAGGGGCTGCTGCCAGAGACGGCTACCAATCGAGACGGGGTGGAGTGGGAGTCGCTGCCGGATATAGAGAGCCGTGTGCGGAGTATTTTGAACATTGCTCAGCAACGTCGTAAATCGACCGATATGCTTTTCTTTGTGATGTACGATATCGAGAGCAACAAGGTGCGCCGCTATGTGGTGAAATACCTTGAGCGCAAGGGCTGCACGCGCGTGCAGAAGTCCATTTTCTTGGCCAATCTCAGTATGGAGAAGTATCAGGACATCCGCAACGACTTGGCGGAGGTGCAGGCGGCCTACGCCAACGAGGACAGTATCTTGATAGTGCCTATCACCACCGACTACCTGCGCTCGATGAAGGTTATCGGCCAAAACATCGATGTCGATGTCATCACCCGCACCCAATCCACCTTGTTCTTTTAGCGTTTTTGTGTGATGTATTTTCTTTGGGGCTGTACTATTTTGTGGTGAGGGCGTTATAGGCCATGTTGCAAGCTGAGACAGCCTCTATTTATCGGCTACTGAATCCTCTATATTTTTGAGAACTTGGATTATTTGCTCGAATGCTTTGGCCGCTTTTTCTGCTGTTGGAATAGGTTGGATGTATGCCAATGGAGGCAGGTTTGTTTCATAAGTGGAACGCAGATTTTGCCATACGGGAGCAAAATCGGTCAGCAATGGGGACATCGTGTGCGGCTGATTTTTCCAGCCTTGCGGATGGTCGAATGCTGCTTGGTCGTG
>CAVHGD010000086.1:3875-6187 GCA_963635385.1 Dialister sp. CAG:486
GGTCGGCTATTACATTTTCCACCGAAGGGGCTATCTCGCCGAACATCGATTGCTCCGGTTTGTAGTAACGCCCCTTGCTGAGTTTGCGGATTCTGCCTTCCGACACCAATCGTTCCAGCGCCATGCGTGCCGCATCCGCTGATATTTGTTCGTTCGCAAAGGTGTTTGCCGTGAATACTTTGTTGGGCTTCAAACGATTAATATAGTTCGTGATGTAACTTTTCGTACCGTTTTTCATGTCGTAATCCTATAGATTTTGTTCGGTTTTCTACGTAAATAAACGCACAAAATTACTGCTTTGTTTTCATATATGCAAACCCCTACATACAAAAATGCGTATCCCCGCTTTTATTTTGTGTTTCCCATATTTGTAGTATGTTTTCTGCACCCATCCCATACAAATTCCCCTCCAACAGTCAAAGGGTCACACGCTGTGCGACCTATCTTCTCTAAAAAATCATGCTGTTTAAGCATCTACTGTACGCCACAAGAATGCTCCTTTGTTTGCTTATTTACAAGAAAAATTGTACATTTGCAGCAATAATAAGTTTTGGCAATTATAAAATTAGAAAATACTCCAACGAACATAGAATACAGGTGAGTGAACAACTCTTTTCACACATTAGGAATTGGAATCATTCCCAAATATAGAGAGCCGTGTGCGTAGTATTTTGGACATTACTCAACAACCCTGCAAAATCAACCGACATGTTATTTTTTGTGATGTACGATATTGAGAGCAACAAGGTGCGGCGATATATTGTCAAATACCTTGAGCGCAAGGGATGTATGCGCGTGCAGAAGTCCATTTTCTTGGCGAATCTCAGTATGGAAAAGTATCAGGACATTCGCAATGATTTAGCAGAAGTACAAGCCTCCTACAACAATCAAGACAGTATCCTCGTTGTGCCTATCACCACCGATTATCTTCGTTCAATGAAAGTGATTGGTCAGAATGTGGATATTGATATTATCACCCATACCCGCACGACATTATTTTTCTAATGTGAAGTAAAAGTATCCTCTTCACAATACGTGAGAACGGATTCTATTGCCATAAGCGTTCTTTGACATTTTGTTGGACAAACAAACAAAAAACAAAAAGATGTTTCACCACTATATATCCACCGCATATAGCACCCCACCCTTACAATACAAAAACTATTCATCGTTTACCCCCGTCAATACTATACATTTCAAAGGTTTTATATAGGATGTATATAGGACGAACATAGGATGAATATAGGATGAATATAGCCAAATGGTCAAATCACCCAATCATTAGGTTTCTTTTATCCTACCTCAAACAGCGTTTTGGTCTAAAATTCAATTTGGAGATTCTATTTCTTTTGTATACCTTTGCAGTGAATTTGGTACACTTTTTTATGTAAACATAACTACTATTATGCACTATTTAGTTGATACATAACCGATAACATTGTATGCTCTCACACACCATCTTCCACACAAATAAGGATTAAGACGCTGATACACAGACTCCCTACCGGTTACACGGAAGGCTCACACACCATCTTCCACACAAATAAGGATTAAGACATCATTGATTATACTTTTACCCATAAAAAATTAAATAACTCACACACCATCTTCCACACAAATAAGGATTAAGACAGAACAACTTTATCCTTCCGTGTTCTCTTCGACTAGCTCACACACCATCTTCCACACAAATAAGGATTAAGACATACCGAAGTATAATATTCGGAGATTTCTATCGTTTGCTCACACACCATCTTCCACACAAATAAGGATTAAGACCGGAGTAAAATTACGAAACTTCATAGAATTTCACTCACACACCATCTTCCACACAAATAAGGATTAAGACAACTTTCCCGTGAATTGTCTCTTCTGTCATCGTTATCTCACACACCATCTTCCACACAAATAAGGATTAAGACTTCATTTACAGTGGGCGTTGCCAAATCGGCAATATCCTCACACACCATCTTCCACACAAATAAGGATTAAGACTCGAGTGTGGCAAACTCTACAAGCACTCGCCCCTTTTCCTCACACACCATCTTCCACACAAATAAGGATTAAGACGCCGACCAAGTCGGCATATAGTTGCCCATACCTGCTCACACACCATCTTCCACACAAATAAGGATTAAGACTGTACCCGTCCATTAACTCCAACCACTCCTCGTGGCTCTCACACACCATCTTCCACACAAATAAGGATTAAGACTAATACCAGCAAGCCACACAGCACCTAAAATGATAGGCTCACACACCATCTTCCACACAAATAAGGATTAAGACCGCTGAATCTCAGACTCTAAAAT
>CAVHGD010000086.1:6197-8353 GCA_963635385.1 Dialister sp. CAG:486
TCGTCCGTTTACTCACACACCATCTTCCACACAAATAAGGATTAAGACAGTTATATATTTGAGATCTAATTCTGCATATTCAACACTCACACACCATCTTCCACACAAATAAGGATTAAGACGCGGACTTGGAACCGCCAACGGTTACATTACACCTCTCACACACCATCTTCCACACAAATAAGGATTAAGACTCCTTCCGTTTTCATCGGCAAGGAGCCGGAAGTGAAACTCACACACCATCTTCCACACAAATAGGGATTAAGACTCGCCGTATTCATCGTAATGATACTTTTTGGCCACTCACACACCATCTTCCACACAAATAAGGATTAAGACAATGCTTTTGAGACATTTTACTGTTTTCTCTTCTATAAGCTCACACACCATCTTCCACACAAATAAGGATTAAGACCGTTAAGCACGATGGCGTGCGGAGTAAAATTACGAACTCACACACCATCTTCCACACAAATAAGGATTAAGACGTAGCGGTGGGTATTCAAATCATTCCAAAGAACATATATGTTTGTCTCACACACTATCTTCCACTTAAATAAGGATTAAGACCTGTAACATTTGAGTGCATAGAGTTCAATGGCTTGCAGCACTCACACCCATCTTCCACACAAACAAGGATTAAGACTGGAACAAGTACTGATATATTGACAACTGCCATTGCACTCTTACACTATCAGCCACACAAATAGGGAGTTAGGGAATGCTTTTGTGTCAATGGCGTTAGAGCATTGTTTTCAGGCGACGGCATCTTTATTTGAAGATAAAGATGCCGTTGTGCGTATGACGGCAGAGAGTGCCTTGTGCAATCTGTAAATAAGTTATAACTTTGCCCATTGTAAACAACAAGGAACGAACTATGTCGCATATTAAAGATTTGACACTACCTATTGCGATGGTATTAGGAGTATTGTGCTACCGATGGTTGTATCCATTGACTCCGATAACCCCATATTTGATATTCGTCATGCTTTTCTTCACTTTTTGTAAAGTGGATATTCGTGCAATGAAGATACAGCGTTGGCATTGGTATTTGTTAGCCTTTCAATTAGCAGTAAGTATAGGGTTGTTTTTTTTATTGCGCCCACTTAATTTGTTGTTGGCACAAGGTATAATGCTTTGTGTGTTGATGCCGACAGCAACTGCTGCCGCTGTTATTACGGGTAAATTAGGCGGGAGCGTTGAACAACTGACGACCTATACACTCTTAAGCAATTTTGCAGTAGCGTTGTTTGTACCTGCGTTCTTCCCTGTGATGTACCCTGACGCACATATTGGTTTCGTACAAGGCTTCTTAACCATATTGAGCAAAGTGTTTCCTCTGTTGATAGGTCCATTTGTAGCCGCGCTACTGCTGCGAATTGTCTATACTGCTACATTTCACAAACCTCTTCGCTTGTCAGGTTTCTTTACTAATTTACCATTCTATCTATGGGCTTTCTCGTTGGTGATACTAATGGCAAGCACTACCTATTCGCTGATTTATGAGGAGTACGACAAATGGGCAGCCGTGCTTTTAGCAGTGGGCGCACTATGTATGTGCCTTCTTCAGTTTATTGTCGGGCGAGGTATAGGCAAGCGGTATGGAGCGACTATCTCTGCAGGACAGGCATTAGGACAAAAGAACACCATATTAGGGATATGGATGGCACATACCTACCTTTTGCCATTGTCGGCATTAGGTCCTGCGGCGTATATTGTATGGCAGAATGTGTTCAACAGTTGGCAACTTTGGAAAAGTGCGAAAGAAAAAAGGACTGAAGAACAAGGATAGTTATTCCAAGCAAGACGCAACGCTGTACTCTGTGCGGGACACGGTATTGTTGTGCCATTTGAAACAAATGTGTATCTTTGCGAATGGATAAACAAATGAAACGCTTATGATTATGACTCCTACACTTATACTGATAGTTATTGTATTGTATTTCTGTCTGCTTTTTACGGTCAGTTGGTGGGCAGGTAAGAAGACTGATAATGCCGGCTTTTTTTCGGGTAACAGACAGAGTAACTGGGTCCTTGTGAGTTTCTCTACGATTGGTGCGGCTATTTCAGGTGTAACCTTTGTGAGTGTACCAGGCATGGTAAATGGTGCAGGGTTCTCTTATATGCAGATGGTATTGGGCTTTACGGTGGGTCAG
>CAVHGD010000087.1:0-8147 GCA_963635385.1 Dialister sp. CAG:486
GGTCTTAATCCTTCTTGGGGTGGAATATGGTCGAGGAGAGCATAGTGTGTAAGTAGTTGAATATCTGCTAAATAGCGCATTTCGTTATGCGATTTTAACAGAAAAAAGGTACATGCACCGCTTAAAATAGCTCCCTAAGACCTGACAATGAGACCATAAGGGATTACAAAGGTATTATCTTTTCGCCATATACGCAAATTAAAAATAGACTTTGCCCGCTTTTTAATGCGTATATGTTAAAAGTAACTAAAAATCGGGGGGGGTATTGGTGAATAGATAATAATGTTGTATATTTGCACCCGTTAAGAAATATAGCGGTGTTGGGCGGTGAATCCGTAACAACTCTGCAGGCTATGAAAAGGCGATGCGGTGGAGACGGGCTATGAGCCCCGCGACCGCAAAGAAATAGCAATACCATAAAATACGATACCATTGTTAGACCATATTCCTACATTATTGATACAGTTTGAGAACGAGTTGGCGCTGTCGGAGTTGCCTCTCTTTCGTGGAGCCGTGGCATCGAAAGTGCCGCCCCGTTTTGTGCTGTTCCACAACCACGAGGGCGACGCCCTGCGCTATCGCTACCCGCTGATTCAGTACAAGCGCATTGGCGGCAAGGCGGCGATTCTCTGCTTGGGCGAAGGCACGGAGGAGATAACGGAGTTTTTCGAGGCGGGCGATGTCGATTTCCGCATCGGCAACCGAGAGGAGGTCTATCGAGTGGCGAACCTTGCAGCGGGGCAATGGCTGCTGCAGGTGTGGGACACGGAGTTTACCTACACGCTGCGCAAGTGGCTGCCGTTCAATAGCGAGAACTACGCCGCCTACCGACAGCTGACGGGCTTGGCGGAGCGAGCTACGATGTTGGAGCATATCCTGACGGGGAACATCCTGTCGATGTGCACGGGGCTCGGCGTGCATATCGAGAAACGGATTGCGTGCTCGATAACGGCGCTCTCCGAGCCGAGGATCTATCGCTTCAAGGGCGTGAAAATGCAAGGAATCGATGTTACGTTCCGGACCAACCTCTACCTGCCCGACTATGTCGGCCTCGGCAAAGGCGTCAGCCACGGATTCGGGATGGTATGTCAAATGAAGTAAATCAGTATGGCAATGAAATATCTTTATGGCGCTTCGGTGCAGGGAATACAGAGTTTTATATTCCAAACAAATACGCTGCGTGATATTATCGGGGCAAGCGAGATAGTGGATGCGGTGTGCAATGAGCAATTTGAGAAGTATCGCGGAAGTGGAGAGCTCGTGTTGCATGCTGCGGGGAATATCAAGTGTATCTATGGCTCGAAAGAAGAGTGCGAGAAGGTCGTGCGCTGTTTCCCGAAGGAGATAGCAGAGTTTGCTCCCGGCATTACCATCAGTCAGGCCGTGGTGGCGTTTGAGGACACGGAGGATTTTGCCAATGTGGTGAATGCGTTGGAGGGCAAACTGAAGATTCAGCGCAATCGGCCGATGCGTAGTCTGACGGTGGGCTATATAGGCGTGCGGCGCTCCGGCTCTACCGGCTTGCCTATTGTAGGCGACGAAAACGGACAGTACAAAGCGGATGCCGCGGTATTGGCCAAACAAAAGCATTATAAGCGTGAGATACTATGCGAGCGCAGTTTCGGTGCAAATTGCCCGTCCAAATATTTTCCGTATAACATAGAGGACATGACCCGACAAAATGACTGGGTCGCCATTATGCATATTGATGGGAACGGATTGGGAAAAATCGTGCAAAAGGTGGGGCATAAGCGAGATGTGTTTAGCAGATTCTCCGAGGAATTGAACAGCGCAACCATCGCTGCGGCGCAAAAGGCCTTCTCAGATTGCCAAAAGGAATTTGAATGGAAAGGGGTTATTCCCATTCGCCCGGTCGTGTTGGGCGGGGATGATGTGACGCTAATCTGTCGTGGCGATATTGCACTATTCTACGCCAAGCAATATATGCAGCATTTTGAGGAGGAAACGAGAACAATGGAAAGTCTTCGTGGTGAAGGCATTACATCCGGATTGACGGCTTGTGCGGGGATAGCTTTTGTCAAATCGTCGTTCCCATTCTATTATGGATATCAGTTGGCGGAGGACTTGTGCAAGTATGCGAAAAAAGAAGCCAAACAAATCGATGCGGATTGCGCTCCTTCGTGCTTGATGTTTCATAAGATGCAAGATGCTTTTGCGCAAGAATACGCAGACATACAGGAGCGTGAGCTGAGGCCGCAGCCCAATGTGTCGTTCTGCTTTGGTCCCTACTACTTGTTGCCGCAAGCGGGAAAATGGACCATTAGCGAGTTGATGGAAGCCGCTGAGACGCTAACCGCCCAAGATGCGGAGGGCGAGAAGTCGGCTAACGCCACCAAATCGCATCTCCGCCAATGGCTGTCTGCGATGCATGACGGCGAGGCAAAGGCACAGCAGGTGGCCAAACGAGCAGAACAGATGGCGGAGAGCAGCAAATTGAGAAAGTTGATTCGCGAGACTACAAACATAGACTCTTTGTCAAACGGACAAGATACGGCCTATCCTGTGTATGACATACTGGCGGTGCATACCATCAACGAGCAAACAACGAAATAAGAAACTTGGTAAAATGCGAAACAGATGAAAACGATTCAATATACACTTACATTTTTCTCCGATTGGCATTGTGGAGCGGGATTGTCTGCCGGAGCCGATGTGGATGCATTGGTGGTAAAGGACAAACACGGACTGCCTTATGTGCCGGGACGGACTATCAAGGGATTGCTTCGGGAGCAGGTAGAGCTAATCAATTCCGTGCAAGGTCTGTCGAAGGAGGATGGTGTGAATGAGGCTTTTGGTATCGAGGGGAAACAGGAGGGAACTCTTTTTGTAAGCAATGCGCAGCTGACGGAAGCGGAGCAAAATAGCATAATAGCCGTCAACTTGGCGGAATATCTCTATCGCTCACAGGCTTTTACGGCCATAGATGATACGGGAATTGCCAAAGACCACAGCTTGCGCAAGTTGGAGGTGGTCGTGCCGTGCACCTTGGAGGGAACGATAGATGGAATACCCAACGATTTGTACAAGGAGGTCTGCATGGGGCTGAAGCTGATAAAACGATTCGGTACGCACCGCTCGCGGGGATTAGGCCGTTGTGAATTTGTAATAAAGGAGAACTGATTATGACGGAAAAAAGACAGTATATTTGCCATTTGCTGACCGATGTGATACTCAATATCAAATCAGCTTCCGAGGGCAATAACAGTACGCTCGATTTCATTCCGGGCAATTGCTTTTTGGGCATTGTCGCTCGTACCATCTATCCGTCGGGAGATGACAACCTCTGCGCCCTATTGTTCCATTCGGGGATGGTTCGGTTCTCGGATGCGCATCCGTTACGGAATGGTGTGCGCTCGGTTCGCATCCCCGCCCTATTCTATAAGCCGAAACTGAATACGGAAGCCGGCGATTTGTATGTGTATCCGCAGGTCGATCCCACGAAGCAGTCGATCCGTGAATTGCAGCTCAAGCAGTGCCGCTCCGGCTTCTTTGTGTTTGATAGCAACGCGAACAGCATGGAGGAGTGTAAGCAGGAGCGAAATTTTGCCATCAAATCGGCTTACGACAAAGAGCGACTATGCTCCAAGGATGAGTGTATGTTCGGGTACGAGTCGTTGCAGGGCGGGACAGATTTTGCGTTCGACATAGAGATAGACGATTGTGTACCGGAGCGGGACAAGATATGGAAGCAAATAGAAGAGGCATTATGTGGTAACCGCAGTATAGGGCGTTCGCGTACGGCACAGTATGGGCGGGTGAAAATCGACCACAAAACTTATCAGGAGCAGACGCGTTCGTGCTGTCTGCAAAAAGATGAGGTGTGGGTCTATGCCGATGCACGATTGGTGTTCTTGGATGAATATGGTTTGCCTACTTTCCGTCCGACGGCCGAGGCGCTTGGCATTTCGGGAGGAAAAATTGTATGGGAGAAGAGCCAAATCCGTACCTTCCAATATGCACCGTGGAATGCCAAACGCCGAGCATTCGATATGGACCGCTGCGGAATCGAGAAGGGGAGTGTGTTTGTGGTCGAAGTCGGTGCGGCGGCAGATAGCATGCCCTCTACAAACTATGTGGGCTGCTATCGCAGCGAAGGCTTTGGGCGTGTGCTCTACAATCCCGCTTTCCTGCAATCCAAAGACGGAAAATCCATATTCTCAAAAGTGGAGCCGAAAGAGGCGGAAGAACAAGCTAAAAAGCCTGTGTCTGCCCTGAACCAAACGCCTCTCATAAAGTACCTAAAAGGGCAGGAACAGAAACAAATGAATAGCCGACGGATTTATGAGCAAGTGAATGCGTTCCGTCAGAATTATGGTAATCGGTTTGTCGGCGAGACATTTGCTTCGCAGTGGGGCAGCATACGAGCGTTGGCTATGCAATGTCAGTCCTACGAGGAGATATGGGATAGTTTGTTTGGCGAGAAAGAAGTAAATGGCCACAAGAAGGGCTATCTTGTGCATGGTGTGGCAAAAGACAAATGGGAGCACAGCGGCAGAAAAAAGTGCTTGCAAGACTTCCTCGAACAAAATCCTCATGACATTTCAGTAGAACTGCTCATCAACTTAGCATCTGAGATGCAAAAAATCAAAAAATAGTGTGATTATGCAAGAATTACCGTATATACATCGTTTCGTAGCACGCTTGACGATAGAGGCCGCCACTCCGATTGCGGTGGGTTCCGGTGAGAGTGATATTTGGACGGATGCCACGCTGGCATTGGATTGTAATGGAATGCCCTATATTCCGGGAACAGCTTTAGCCGGTGTCGTGCGCCATACATTGCCCAAAGAGTTGGCCGGTCGTTTCTTTGGCGAACAAAAAGCGGATGGGGGACATGGCTCTTCTATTGCCTTCTCGGAAGCAAGAATGGTGGGCGAAAATGGAAATGTATTGGACGGAATGCGGGAGATAGGAACGAGTAAATTCTATAATTTCTATCGTCATTTGCCCATTCGCCAACATACGGCTATCACCGAGAAAGGGGTCGCTCGTGAACATTGCAAGTTTGATGAACAAATCGTGCCGTGCGGCACTCGATTCTGTTTTGAGATAGAACTCTTGGCAAAAGATGAAACCGATTACGCCTTCTTTGAGCAAGTGTTGGATATTCTGCATTCATCGTATTTGCGTATTGGTGGCGGCACACGAAAGGGTTTCGGGGCTTTTGAGGTGGTTCAGTGTTTGTCGCGTAAATACAACCTTTCGAAGAAGGAAGATTTGGAGGCGTATAGCAAAAAATCGTCTCGCTTATTGTCTGCTTTTGAGGCGGAAGAACATCATTCGAAAGAACAGGAGAATGCAAATTGGGTACGCTACTCGATTGAATTTACACCGAGCAATTTCTTTTTCTTCGGCTCAGGGTTCGGAGATGACGAAGTGGATGATGTGGCGGTGCAAGAGGCTGTCGTCCGTTGGCAGGGAAATAAACCGCAGATAGTAGAAGGCTATTCGCTTATTCCCGCCACATCGCTTAAGGGAGCGCTGTCGCATCGTGTGGCGTATTATTACAATCAACAGAAGGGCTGCTTTGCTGACGACCAAACCAAAGGGGTGCCACAGGTAGGGACAAAAAATGCAGCCGTGGCGGCACTATTTGGTGAGGATATGGATGGTGTAAGCAAACAACTTAAGCGTGGGAATGTGCTGTTTGAGGATATTTTTATTCCCAAAGAGCAAGTACAGCCTATGACAATTCCGCATGTAAAAATAGATCGTTTCACGGGCGGTGCTATGAATGGTGCCTTGTTCAACGAAAAAGTGAATTATCTTACCACAACGAAGTCCTTCAATACTACATTATGGCTTGATACGAATGCAGTAACCGACCAAGAGGTTATAACCGCATTCGAGCGGGCATTAGGCGACCTCTGTAACGGCAATCTTCCGTTGGGCGGGCATGTCAATCGAGGGTATGGCGTGTGTCAAGGTAAGATAATGCGCAATGGCGAACCTTTAATTTTTGAATAGTTATGACGATTGAGCGTTCCAATTATAGTGGCTATCTATGGTATAGCAATCAAGATGTTCCGCAGGTATATGACGGGAGCGAATCCGTTGGCGTTGAGCTGCAAGACGGAGAAAACCCATTTGTCGCTGAAGGATTTTTGTGCGACGGGCAGACCTCTATTGCTATCAAATACATAGACGGAAAATATGTTTGCACCAAAAGCATACTGAGTGATTTGCCGTCGGACTATACCGAAACAAAATACTTGTCGAATAGAATGGACAATAGGATTCTGCTTTTCCGTACCTATTGGCGGTCGGAAAAGGATGTGCAATGTATGGATATGGAGGTTCTGCAACCGGCAGAAACCGTATTCTTGGGTTTTGTAAATGAGAAAGGAGAGTAATTATGTTGAACTTGACAGCGCCTTATCGATTTATTCCTCTAAATAAAAAAGTCTTTATCCCGAGTTGGTGGAACTTGGTAAGCCAAGATATTCCTTTCAGCGATGCGGAGGACGGAAACATCCAATTGGAGTTCAAGGTTTGTACCCCCATTTTGGTTGGAGGTATGAATTCTGCCTCGGATGCAAAATCGCCTCTGAAATGCAAAATCGGTGGAAAAGAAAAGTATTTTATCCCGGGCACATCATGGAAGGGCATGGTACGCAGTGTGTTAGAAGTACTTTCGTATTCTAAGATGCAGCAGTATGATGACACCACATTCGGTTTTCGTGACTTGGGGAATACTATGAAGGTAGATTATAATGGGAAAATGCAGACGAACGAATATGCCGGTTGGTTATATCGAGATGCTGCAGATAGGTATTATATTATTCCGTCATCGTTTGGGACCATAGCAATATCGGAATTGAGATCGATGTCGTTGTCGCAGGGGCGCTACAAGGAGCAAGGAAACATAATAGAGAAATTAAGCGCTTTCGGTGGTGAATATCCTAAAATCAAAGGAGGAAAATATCTGGCTTTTTCCGGGTTTATGCAAGGTAAAGAGCATGAGTATATTTTTGATGACCCTGCGCAAAGTCGCGAGAAACCGATTGAGGTTACCAAAGAGGTGGCTGACAAGTTCCGTTCGGTATATCGCAATTCGCCGTACAATGAGGAGAAAAATGGGAAACGCTTTATCGATGATTGGCTTGCCGATGAGTACGACCCGAAAAATCGTCATGGAATACGTCATTTGACGCCTCTTCCCATATTCTATCATACAAGCAATGGAAAGAAGGATGGTGCGGTCTCGCATATTGGTCTTACAAAATGTTATCGTCTGCCATTCACCTTTTCGGTTGGGCAATGCGTTAAACAAACAGTACCGGAGGGTAGAGATTTGGCGGAATGTATATTCGGCTATATTGATGATAAACAAGATAAGCAAGGTATGCAGGATTGCCTAAAAGGGCGTGTGCTGTTTGAGGCCACATGGATGGATGTCCCGAACAAACCGTTGGTTTCTACAAAAGGGGTACTTGCACAACCGAAGGCCTCGTACTATCCGTTTTACCTGAAGCAATACGGAGGTAAGTTGCAATCCTACTTATTAGACTCGGCTGAAATAGCAGGACGCAAGGCTTATGCCGTGCATAAGGAGAATACTACGGCTGAGTTGCCACAAGGAAACGGAAACGATAATGTGGCAAGCAAGTTAGAGTTTATCCCGGCAGGGCAGACCATCAAATTGGTAGTCCATTTCCATAACCTTCGTGCCGTTGAGTTGGGCGCATTGCTGTCTGCTTTGACATTCCATAATACGCGTGGGCAATTCTATAACATGGGTATGGCAAAGGGGTATGGGTATGGTAAGTTGCAATTGAATTTTGATACCATCCGGTTGCAAGGAACCAAGCACGAGAATAGCGATTATTATCTGTCGATGTTCGAGGCGGAGATGACCCGTTTTGAATCACAATGGAAAGATTCAGAGCCGATAAGGGCTTTGTTGGGTGTATATTCCGGTCAGCTGTCGCATACAGAGCTCCATGTAATGGGGCTTAATGAGCGTATATACACGGCAAATGATAAGCAGAAAATGCTTTGGGCAGTGGGGAAAGATGCAACTGTAAATAAGAATCCTAAGAACTTGGTTGTTCCAAGTATTGCACCCCGGTCCATCAAGAACGAGGAGAGTGTATTCGAATCGTACAAAAGGAATGCTATATGCT
>CAVHGD010000088.1:0-8047 GCA_963635385.1 Dialister sp. CAG:486
TTCGCTTTTGACAGCCCTAGTTCGAGCAGGGTGTTGCCTAAATCAACTTTTAGGCTCATCCCTTGATAGAGCGCACTGTCGCCATAGATGCGTGTGCCGTCTTGTTTGCGTGCCACGGCATCGGTATCTGCGTATAGCGCGAGCGAGAAGGCACTGAGCAATACGATTATGAGGGGTATTCTATGTTGCAAAAGTATAGACATGGGCTACTTTAGTAGTAGGTGAATATTGGTCTGTATTGCAGCCTCTACACTGCTATTCACAATGTAGAGTGAGTCGATGAATGTACCTGTTGCCCATGCGGTATCAATGGTATGATAGATGGCGCACCCGCAGGCAGAGGAAATAAACTTCATGGTGTTGTCGTGGTGAATATACAGCGTATCTCGCGCTCCGTGCCATAGGATCACAAAAGCGGAAAGGGTAGAGTCGGTGCGTAATGGTAGTTCCAAGGTGGCAACGGCAAGACTATTGTTGTATAGTATGGAGTCGTTGCCTATTCCCCATACACTCACACTATCAAATACCACTTGTTGCGTTTGGTGTCCGGCAGTGTCAGTCAACAGCCATTCTGTAGTAACACCTGCCGTGACGTCAATCTCTTGTCGGCAAATTGTATCGGGACGGCAGCTTACTATGCTTAATAGTAGCAGAAAAAAAACGGCCACCCGAAATACAATCTTGAAGTTGTATTGTTTGAGAAAACGATCCATAATTATTATTTGGTACCCACGAAGTTTGCAAAGGTACGCATTTTTTGCTAACTGAGCAAAACTCCTTCTATTTTTGTAGAAAAATGAAGTGGTGTACATATGCAATGAGAATATAAAACAAAAAAGAGAGCCTGATGCTCTCCTTAGTTGTTGTGAACCAGCTGGGGCTCGAACCCAGGACCCCATCCTTAAAAGGGATGTGCTCTACCTGCTGAGCTACTGATTCAGTGCTTTTTCTCAAAAGCGGGTGCAAAGGTACTGCTATTTTTTGAATTGTGCAAATAGAATCTAATTTTTTATTCAATTTTCTTTGGTAGCCTTATTCTTTACACCCTTTGAACGCATTTCGTCCGATGCTTGTTTGGGCAGGGAACATCGGTTTTTGGAGACTTTCGCAGTCTTTGAATGCTGAAGTGCCAATCGATTGTAGATGTATGGGAAAAATCACTTTACGAAGGTTTTTACAATTCATAAAGGCTTCGTCTCCGATAGTCTGTAAACTATCGTTGAATGTCAGCTCATGTAGCTGTCGGCACTCATAGAAAGCCCCAGCCTCAATACCGAGTAAGCGTGGGTTGAACTTGATGGTGCGTAGGCTGACGCATTGGGAAAAAGCCCCTTTGCTCACTATGACTAACTGTTCGGGAAGAACTATATCCTCCAACATTTTGCATTCTTGGAACGCACTTTCTTCGATGACATGAATATGGTCCACCAATGCGATTTGGCGCAGCTGTTGGCAGTTTTGAAAGGCGGATTTCCCTATCCGGAATGTACTTTCCGGTATATTGATGCGGTCTAATGCAATACAGTCTTTGAAGGCTTCATCGCCTATGGCATACGTACCGTCGGGGAGCACTACCTTGCGCAGACGAGTACAGCCCATGAATGTTCCTTTCTCCAAACTGAGAACTTTTTCGGGTATGATAATCTCTGCGAACCGACTACAGCCCGCGAATGCCATTTCTCCTATCTTTTCTGTGGTATTCGGCAATGATACATCCTCCAAATCAGAACATCCTGTGAATGCACCGTTATCAATTTTTTGTAGCTGCGAGGGAAGGGTTAGGTGCTTGATAGAGTGACACAGATAGAATGCACCTTGGGGAATGATGGTTAGGTGTTCGGACAAAACTTGTTCTCTAAGGTTTTCGCAGCCATAGAATGCTCCCATTCCTAACGATTGTAGTTCCGTGGGTAGAGTGGCGGTTTTCAGTAGACGGCAACCATAAAAAGCAAAATTACCCACGGTTTGAATATTGGAAGGCAGCACCACATCCGTCAGGTTTTCGCACTTATAGAAAGCGGCTGCCGGAATATCCGATACGGTAGCCGGAACAACCACTTGCTTTATTCGCTTGTTGCCGGCAAAGGCACCGCTTGCAATCAGTCTGGTGGGTATTTTGTTCTTGAAAATAAACTTGGCAGGCACATCGGCATTGACGGCGATAAGACAACCATCTATATAGAGGGCACCTTTCTTCCATTTCTTTTCGTTATTCCAAATACCGGAATTGGTGAACGCATCTTCACCGATACGAGTTACCGAAGCGGGAATGAGGACACGTGTCAGGTTTTTGCAATCACGAAATGTCTCGTGATCAATGCAAGTGATATTCGCCGCAAACTCAACTCGAGTGAGTGCTTTATTGCCCTGAAAAGCACCGGCGGCAATCAGTCGGGTTCCTTCGGGTACAACATAGCGTGGTTTGATGGTCTTGTCGGTGGCAATCAAGCAACTATCAATAAATAGTACTCCGTCGCGCCAATTGGCTTTGTCCGACATAATTCCGGTGCCATCGAAAGCACTTCGATATATCTGTTCGAGGGATTGCGGTAGCACGATGGCGGTAAGGTTCTTACAGCCTTTGAAAGCCTTGTCGGCTATGGAGGTGACTCGATAGGTATTCTCGCCTATCGTAATTTCATCAGGAATAAATAGTTCGCCTTCGGCGGTGGAATTCAGCGCCACTTCGGCGGTGTAATGGTCGTTGTCGAGTGTGTAGTTTAGCTCTTGATACACGGCGTCTTCGGCCCATATAAGGCAGACGGAGCAGAAAAAAAGAATGAGACTAATGATTCGTTTCATTTTGTAGTATGTGGGTGGTTTTCTATGTTTGTTTTTCGAAGCATAATATCCAATATTAAGTCATCCGTCCGGCTCATGCCTTCCCGCCCGAGTCGAGTCAGGTTGTGTATCGTGCGGTCGATGTCCTCCTCCACGATGCCCTCGGTGGCGTCGGGGTAGGCGTGTTGCATAGCGAGTGTGGCGGACAGGATGGCGGTACTCACACCGCTTGTCACTTTCAGTGCACAGCCCGGCTTGGCACCATCGCATATCATACCACTGATGTTGGCAATCATGTTCTTAATGGCGTAGGTTACCTCGGCGTACTCTCCGCCCATCAGGTAAGTCAGCCCTACTGCTGACCCGGTTGCCGCCACCACGCACCCGCATAGTGCGGACAGCCTCCCGAGCGACTGCTTGATGTAGATAACGGTCAGGTTGCTGAGCGTCAGTGCCCGCAGCGTCTGCTCCTCGCTGCACCCCTTTTCTTGGGCGTATAGAAAGACGGGTATAGAGCAGGATATGCCCTGATTTCCCGAGCCGGAGTTGCTCATCACAGGCACCATCGCCCCCGACATCCGTGCGTCGCATGCCCCGCAGGTGTAACTGAGAATCTTCGTGAAAAGCGTGTCCCCGAGAATGGAAGCCGTCAGCGGGTCTTGTCGGTGCAGCAGCCGCCCGAGTCCATGCCCATAGTCGTGTTCGAAAGACTGTTCGGCGGCAGCGATGTTCATTCGAACTCCGTCAAGGAGCCATCGTACATCATCTAACGGCACCTCTTGCGCATAGTCATATACCTGCCGCATTGTCAGTGGCTCTTGTTCTGCCGCAGGCGGGGTGGGGCGCCCGATGCCGCAAGGCGTAGCGTGTTCAGTTGGTACGAAATGCGTGTGGCTGCCTTGGATAGTTGCCTCGGCACACTGCTCATCGTGTTCGACTTTCACATGGATGTAGAGTATATCCGGTGCGTCCGGGGCAATGGCAATCTCTATGGGTGTGCGCTCCATATACTGCTTAGCGTAAGCAACCGCCTCGGGACACACATCGCACAGCACTTCGAGTTGGTTCTTGCTTTGTCCGATAGTAGCTCCGAGCGCGACGGCGATGGGCAATCCAATCATGCCGGTGTTGGGTATGCCGACAGAGAGGGCGTTCTTGTAGATGTTCTTGCTGAGACGGATGCGAATGGCAGTCGGCTCGTGTCCCAACTGTTCTCGAGCGCGTGCAACGCATAGCGCAACGGCAATAGGCTCTGTGCAGCCAATGGCAGGCACCACTTCCTGATGTAGCAGACGAAGTATATCCATGGTCGTAAGAATGCGTGAAAGTCGGTTCTTTGTTTGATTCCACCATAGCCATACGGCTTTCCACCCCCTTATAGCCTACAAAATTACTACATTCCTTTAATATACGCAAATTTGAATAGGTCTATATCCGAAAGATGATTTTATGCTGTGCGGAAAATCAATACTAATATCTTGAAAATCAAAATAAAACAAAAAATGACGACTTTCACAAGCCGTCATTTCAAAAAACTAATTTAAAGAATGGACAAAACAATGTTTTAACAAACAAAGTTTCTTTTGGTAGTGCTACCCGGACTCGAACCGGGGTTTACGGCGTGAGAGGCCGTTGTCCTAGGCCACTAGACGATAGCACCAAGGCACTTTCTGCTGTAAGAATCAAACACGTTTTATGTGTTGTTCCTCGAAAGCGGTTGCAAAAGTACTGCTTATTTTTGATATGTGCAAATATTGAAACGATTTTTCTGCGTTTTTTTCTTTGGCTCGATTTCGTATGCTACCTGCGCAAGCGGAATAATGCACTGTATTTTAGAGCGTTATCTGTTGTTAGACGCATTAGCCTAACATAAGAACTTTTTTTTGTGTATGGGGGCGATTGGAAAACTGTGTATGAGCGTGAGCAAATATGGGAATCTGTTTGTAAGCGGGAGTAAATAATAATTATGAGAATAATGTGAGATAATGTATGGTGAAAATTGGACTATATATTTGCTTGGCGCATGGGGTGATAGGGCATGTTGGGAAATAAAAATCCGGATTGTGCCTATAAATTTGCCGGTATTCGAACTTTTTCGTATCTTTGCACTCGAGATTGGTGGAGTGTATTCAGCGCGGGGATGGCTGACAAGAAGATGTACGATTCTTGTATCTGTGGCTGCGTGTTTCTCCACTCTGTTTAGCATTACGGATTTTTACCTTCGAATAGCAAATTAACAATGGATACAAACTTTGGTTTTGTGCGGGTGGCAGCTGCAGTGCCGATGATACGAGTAGCCGATTGTCGCTACAATGCACAACAGGTGAAACTACAGATTGCAGAGGCAGTCGAAGAGGGTGTGGAAGTGCTCTGCTTCCCCGAACTGACCCTGACAGGTTATACCTGTGCAGACTTATTTTTTACGCAGCAGTTGCAACAAGATGCGCTGGCTGCCCTCGAAGAGGTGTGCGCCTTTACGCGTGAGAAACCCATCATAGTGCTGATAGGTGCTCCGCTGCAAGTGGATAACAACCTGTTCAATTGTGCCTTCGTAATGACAGACGGCGAGGTGTTGGGTATAGTGCCCAAAATCAACTTGCCGAACACGGGCGAGTTCTATGAGAAACGCTGGTTTACATCGGGGCGAGAGGCATTAGAAACGACTATCGGTGGTACGGCGCCTCGTATCTCAACTGTAGAGATATGGAGCGGCGATGTGCCATTCGGTCCGGATTTGCTCTTTACCACGCATCATTACTGCTTCGGTATTGAGATATGCGAGGACTTGTGGAGCCCGCTGCCACCGTCTACGCAGTTGGCAATTCAGGGTGCAGAACTGATATTCAATCTGTCGAGCAGCAACTGCCTTGTGGGCAAGAATGCATTCCGTCGTCAAATGATTACGCAACAGTCGGCTCGGGTGCATTGCGGCTATGTATATGCCTCATCGGGAGTAGGGGAAAGCACTACGGATGTGGTTTATTCGGGCTCTACCTACATTGCCGAGAATGGCGATTTACTGACAGAGGGTGATCGTTTCTTGCGTGAATCCACCATGATAATTCAAGAGATAGACATTGAGCGTCTGCGTACGGACAGACAACGCAATACCAATTTCACGCAAGACAAGCAGGGGCATTATCGAAAAATCTGTGTTGCACCTTTGGAGCGGGAAAGCGCTGACAATCAAGTGTCGCTGACGGAGCCCGTTCATCGCACCTTCTCGACAACACCTTTCCTGCCTGCCAAGGGGGAAGAAGACACCTATTGTATGGATGTATTCTCCATCCAAACAAGCGGACTCGTGCGACGGTGGGAACATACCCATTCGGAAACGGTGGTGGTGGGTATATCGGGCGGATTGGATTCCACGCTCGCACTCCTCGTTTGCGTGCAAGCAGCCGACCAATTGGGCTACGACCATAGTCGGGTACTGGGAATCACGATGCCGGGTTTTGGTACGAGCGACCGTACCTATCAGAATGCCATTGCCATGATGGAGCAATTAGGCGTTACCATCCACGAGATACCCATTCGAGATGTAGCGACACAGCACCTGCAGGACATCGGACACGATATCAACAACCACGATATCACCTACGAGAATGCACAGGCGCGTATCCGTACACTGATACTGATGGATATGGCGAACAAATATAACGGCATCGTAGTGGGTACGGGCGACTTGAGCGAGTTGGCGTTAGGGTGGGCAACCTACAGCGGAGACCAAATGTCGATGTATGGTATCAATGCGGGAATCCCCAAAACGCTGGTGCGCTATATGGTTCGCTATGCAGCGGAGAACTTATTCGGTGAGGACACACGGCGAGTGCTGCTCGATGTGATTGACACCCCTGTCTCGCCGGAATTACTACCCGCAGACGAGAATGGCAATATCGCACAGATTACAGAAGACAAGGTGGGACCCTACGAATTGCATGACTTCTTTATATATTACTATCTTCGGTACGGATTTACACGCAATAAGATAGCGTATATGGCATCGCAGGCATTTGCCGACAAGTACGAGCCGGAGGTGATAGAGCATTGGTTAGCGGTATTCCTGCATCGGTTCTATCAACAGCAATTCAAGCGTTCTTGTATGCCTGACGGACCCAAAGTGGTATGTGTAAGCCTTTCCCCTCGTGGCGATTGGCGTATGCCGAGTGATGTATCCAATTAACAATTAAAATTTAACAATTAACATGCAGGGTGGGTTTCCTTGTTCTTTCCTTGTTTTTTCCTTGATGTTACCTTGTTCTTACTCTGCTCATTCATAATTCTTAATTCTTAATTCTTAATTCTTAATTAGAACAGCTATGTATATAGAGAATAATATTTCCCTTCTCGGGCATAATACATTTCATATAGATGTCCGCGCCAAAGTGTGGGCGGAATATCACTCGGTGGAGGAACTGCGCCAACTGCTGCAACAATACCAAGGCGAAACAATACTGCCTGTCGGAGCGGGTTCTAATCTGCTTTTTACCAAAGACTTCGATGGGGTGCTGCTCCATTCGGCGATGTGTCGTGCTCGTGCGTTAGATGAGGATTCTGCTGCCGTAGCCATTGAGGCAGATGCAGTAGCCATAGAGGCAGAGGCGGGGATTGTCATGGATGAATTGATTGCTCAAGTGGTGGATATGGGGTTAGGCGGGTTGGAGAACCTGAGCCATATCCCGGGCGAAGTGGGAGCGGCTGCCGTGCAGAATGTGGGCGCGTATGGGGTAGAGGCAAAAGATGTGATAGTGAGAGTGAATACTATCGAGATTGCTACGGGCAAAGAGCGGGTATTTGAGAATGCGGAGTGCCGCTATGGCTATCGAGATAGCATATTCAAGAACGAGTTGAAGGGGCAATATGTCGTGACGAGTGTTGTTTTTCGGTTAGAGAAACACCCCACGCTGCATCTCGACTATGGTAACCTGCGGGCGCAAGTGGAGGAGCCGTATTCGCTGACGAAGGTGCGGGAAGCGGTGATACGAGTGCGTCAACAGAAACTGCCGGAAGTGTCGGAATTGGGTTCGGCAGGCAGTTTCTTTAAGAATCCGTTTGTGTCGAAAGAGCAATGCGAAGCACTTTTGGCGCAATATCCGACTATGCCGCACTATGCTGCAGGCAACGAGGTGAAGATACCGGCAGCGTGGTTGATAGAGCAGTGCGGCTGCAAAGGCAAACGAATAGGCGGTGCGCAAGTGTATGAGAAACAGCCGCTTGTGATAGTAAATGCCACAGGCAATGCCACCCCGCAAGAGGTTATGCAACT
>CAVHGD010000089.1:0-7866 GCA_963635385.1 Dialister sp. CAG:486
GGAAAATCAGAAGAAAGCGTTGGATGCGTGTGCCACCCAAATTAGCAATGCAGAATCTGCCTGTGCTGCCTCGGAGAATACTATTCAAACTACAAAAAGCACGCTGACTCCTAATTTATGGAAAGTATATGCCGAAAATGAGGATTGGAGCGAATTGCACCAAAAATTAGAGGCAGACTCGAAATACTATCACGACCAAAAGAACCAACAGGAAAGCCTTGCTCAAAAAATAAAGGACAGCAAATTCGCATTGACACAAGCAAAGAACGGAATCGAGCGTATCGTGGAGCTTGTATCGGAATGGAAAGAACTACCTACGCAACCGGCCATGGAATATAAGGACTGTATTGGTGCCATAGAGCGATTAAAAGATACGCTTGTGTCTTCGACAACCACCATAGAGAATGCGAAAAAAGAACTACAGAGGATACAGCAAAAAATATCGGATTGGTTAGACTTGAATCCGACCATCCAAGAGCCGCGCATACTCAAACTGGATGAATGGAGCCAAGAGGCCATCAATGCTCGCCAAAATGAACTAAAAAAGAAGCAAGATGCACTATCGAACAGTCAAAACACCTTAGCGATTTGCAAGAAAGAAGCGGCTGTGCACCAAGAAAAAAAGCCCCCAATCGCAGAGGAAGAAACGGAAGAATATCTCGCAAAACATATAACCGAAACAGAAAATGGTATAGGAGAAAACAATAAAGAAATCGGCTCGATTGAGGAAAAATTCCGAAAAGATGCCGAAATACGGAAAAAGCAGGAGAAGCTGCGAGATGAACGCGATAAACTACAAGCCGAATATGACAAATGGCAGTCGGTAAATGCACTATTCGGGACAAATGACGGTGCAAAATTCCGAACGATTGCGCAAAGCTACATCTTGGACTACCTGATTCATGCAGCCAACGTATATATGCAGCAACTGAATGAGCGATACATCCTTACGCTGACGCCGGGTACCTTTATCATCAATGTGGAAGATACATGGGCCGGATACACGCAACGTGCCATTAACACGCTATCCGGCGGCGAGACCTTTATGGTGTCTTTGGCCTTGGCACTGGCATTGAGCGACATAGGCAGCCGCCAGCTGCAAGTGGATACGCTGTTTATTGACGAGGGATTCGGGACATTGAGCGGGGAAGCACTCAACAGCGCCATCGATATGCTGCAGGACCTACATAGCAAGAAAGGAAGACGAGTAGGTATTATCAGCCATGTGGATACCGTCAAAGAAAAGATACCCGTCCACATCGAAGTGGAGAAAAACGGAAATAGTTCGTATAGCACCATCAAAATTGAAACATCCATCTAAAAATCAAATAGATATTATGAGCGAAATAGATTTACAGGAACCACTAAGCGTCTATAAGGCCTCAGCAGGAACGGGAAAGACCTTCACGCTGGCCGCCTACTATGTGGGACTGCTGCTGAGCGGAGAGAGCTACCGCAACATACTGGCCGTCACCTTCACCAACAAAGCAACGGAAGAAATGAAGGTGCGCATTATGGGATACCTATATGACATCGCACAAAACAATCCGAATGCAAAGGACTTCTTTGCGAAAGCAAAAGATTACATGCTACCCAAATACCCGAACCTAAAAAAATCGGATGAAGAGCTGCGAGGTATAGCTCAGAACTGTTTCACGGAGATGTTGGCAGACTACGACAACGTGCATGTCAGCACCATTGACTCTTTTCTGCAGACCCTTCTATCGGGTATGGCGCAACTGTTGAACCAACGAATCGGCTTTGCTCCCGAACTCGATACGAAAAAACTATTTACGGAAGTGGTGGACCGCCTTATCAGCGAAAACATGGAAGGCAACACCGCTGACATCGTATCGGACTATATTTCTTCGCGGATGGACGAGGAGGAGAATTGGGATATTCGTGAAAATCTTATCAAGACGGCCGAAATCCTATACAGCGAAAAAGCACAGATTTATGCAGCAAACGGCCAAATAGACATGAATCCGACAACCATTAAGGAGTATCGCGAAAAAATAGCCAATTGGCGAAAGAAGCCGGAGTTTGTAAAGCTGAAGGAACTATGCGACACCATAGAAACGCAGATAAATGCACTACCGGGAAAGGCGCCCCAAGGCTTGATAGACGCACTAAAATATGTAAAACAATCATTCGATGCCACTAAAGAGATAGATAAGAAATATTTATTTAGAGGATTTACTGATTCAAAATTTAAGGATTTACAAGACGGGAAGTGGGACAAAAGTTTAGGCGCACCACTGTGTAAGACGTTAGAAACCTTTCAAGACCTATGCGATACATGCAGATGGCTTTATTTTGAATCCCAACTCACGATAAAGTATCTCAATGATATGCGATTGATGCAAGCGCTTGTGGATGGTATCAATGAAACGCTCCATGAGCAGAACAAAGTACTGCTTGCTGAGACATCGTCCATTCTACGGAATGCGCTCAAGCCAGGGGATGCCGATTTTATATTGGAGAAGGTCGGAATCCGCTATCGACACATCATGATAGATGAGTTTCAGGATACGAGCAGACTACAATGGGAAGTATTCCGACCGCTATTGGAGGAGATTTTGTCGAGCACTAATCAAACCGTGCTCATTGTTGGCGACATAAAACAGAGTATCTACCGTTGGCGCAATGGTGATTGGCATATTATGAGGGACCTATACAAAGACTTCAATCACTATTACAACGAAAAGCCGCTGACACGTAACTTCCGCTCGCAAAAAGAAGTGGTAAAATTCAATCTTGAAGCGATGCAATCGGCAGCAAACGACCCTGCGGCAGAAGGAGTAGATGCCAAACTGTACGACGAGGGCTATGAGGAACAAAAAATCGGAGATTACTATAACAATAAACATTCAGAAGGCTATGTCCGTCTACGAGTGTATCCAGTGCCAACTAAGAAAGAGAAAATTATCAAAAAACTGATCATAGCGGACATGTTTCGCACAATGGATGAGCTGATAGAGAATGGTATACGGCCTGCTGATATAATGATTCTTGTCCGCAACAACAATGAAGCAATGGATATAGCACGCTATTTTCAGGAAAACATTTTAACCGATGAAGCAACCTATCCCCAACTCAACACCACACGGCTTATCTCACGCGACTCGTTTGTACTAAAACAGTCTCAATCGGTTTGCGCCATTATCAATGCCCTACGCTATATTGATAGTCAATCGCTTGTAGCCGGACACTATATAAAGATGGTATCTAAAGAACCGAATATTTGTACAAAACTTGACGAAATAGACAAAAGCCTACCACTATACGAGATGGTGCAAAAAATGGTGGAACTCCTGCTCTGCAAAAATAATATAGAGGATATTGCTTATGTCAACTGCCTATTGGACAATGTGCGTACTTATGTGTCCGAAAACGGGTCTAACCGCACGGATTTCTTGCAATACTGGGATGACTTTTTATGCAACAAGGCCATCCCCGCTGCGCAAGCGGATGCGATCCAAATCATGACCATCCATTCCGCCAAAGGACTCGAAAGCAAAACGCTGTTTATTCCGTTCTGCTCGTGGCCACTAACGAAAGATAAGGGTCAGATATGGTGTAAGCGTGCAAAGGATCCAAATGGAGATAAATACATCCCGATTGAAATAAAAAAGGACGCCATAGGAACGGAGTATGAAGATGCCTATAACGATGAATGCAAAGAACAGGAAGTAGATAATCTGAATCTTCTTTATGTCGCTTTGACTCGTGCGGCTGATAACCTGTATGTCTATGTGAATGAAAAAGTGACAAAAAATGGGCTTGACCAAAACAATGTCGGCTATCTTTTGATAAACAAAGCAAATCTATCCGATAAAGTACAAAAAGAGTATAATTCCGGGGAAAAAGACCCTAAAAATATAGGTTATGCAGAATGGGAGATAGGAGAGCTGACTTTCCATGGAAATAAGGACGTTACACAATCTACCTTTGGTTTTGAAAAGGCAACAGGCATTACGGCCACCCTACAGAGCGACAGCAGCAGAGTGCGATTCCGTCAGTCGAAAGAAGGGGCAATGCATGCTTCCACAGGCGGGAAAGCCGAAATGGGGAACCAACGACAAGAAATAGGAACTATATGCCACGACCTCCTTTCGAGAATCAAAACCCAAGCGGATGTAAAGCGAGTCATGGATACCGCCTATAGTAAGGGAGTCTTTGCCAATAAGGAGCAACACGACATAGCAAAAAAATATATAAACAAGATATGGAAGGATGAAGAAATGGCAAAATGGTTCGACGGAACTTGGGAACTGCTGTGCGAGCAGTCCATTCTTATCAACGGAGAGGAATGCCGCCCCGACCGAGTGATGATACGCGGAAACGAGGTCGTTGTGCTCGACTATAAATTCGGAGCCAAACAAACAGAACATATTAAACAAGTAAAAAATTATATTGCAGCCCTACAAGCGTTAAAATATCAAAACGTCAAAGGCTATCTATGGTATGCACAAACAGGAGAAATGGAGGAAGTAAAATGAATAACGGATTTCTAAAAAATACAGCCGATGCCATCATCAAAAATCACGAATGGCGCAATATGGATGACCTCACACTCGTGTTCCCCTCACGGCGTGCGGGCGTAGTATTCAAAGACCTGCTCAAACAATACCAAACAGAGCACAAGACATGCGCTATTCTGCTGCCCAACATCACTACCCTATCCGACCTATTCGAGAGCCTTTGCCCGAAAGCGACCATCGAAGAATTAGAGGCCGTATTCCGCCTTTACAAAATCTATGAAGAAAAGACCCAAGAATACTATAACGAGGGAAAAAAACAATTTGAGAAGAAGGAAGAGAATAACGGAAAAGAGTATGACAAGGTGAAACCATTCAACCTTGACGTGTTCTATAGCTGGGGGCGACAACTGCTCTCGGACTTTAACAATATAGACTCAAGCGATGCCGGCAAGACACTCGAATCGGTACGCGAATTCTTTGAGAATGCGATTCAGGCCAAGAAGCTGGAAAATCTCGAAATAGACGAAGAGGTGCGTGAGCGACTAAAAACGCTGATTCACAATGGCGAAAGAGAAGCTTCTCAAGACGATGATGCCATCCGCAAAAAATACGAAGCTATCTGGCGTTGTATGGATGGAATCTACACCGAATTCCATGAGTCTTTGAAACAAGACGGAAAAGTGACAAGCGGCATGCAAAAACGTTGGGTGATAGAGAATTGGGAGGAAGCGAAAGAAAAATGCGAAAGACAGCAATACATCTTTATCGGATTTAACTATCTTCTGCCGGTAGAAAAAGAACTATTCGAGAAAATAAAAGAAGAAAACGAGAATACTGAGTTCTACTGGGACTATGTAGAAGATTTCAATACCAACAAGAAAGCTTATGCATTCATAAAACAAAATATCGAACAATTCGGGAATGCTGCGGAACCATCCACATGGAACAAAAAGGAGATTAATATTGTAGCCTCAACATCGGCCAATGCACAGACACAATACGTCAGCCAATGGTTACCTATGAACTACACCGCCAAAGGACAGCGCACTGCCGTTGTGATATGCGACGAGCAAATGCTCGAACCCGTTATCTACGCACTGCCCACACTTACCATTGGGAACGCCCCTGCCGAGGTGAATATCAACATCACCAAGGGATTCCCGATATCGAGTACGCAAATCTACTCCGATGTGATTGCCTACCTTTCGGATACGAAAAACGATTGCAAAGAAGGAGAGGACTATACCAATGTGATAAAACGAGTACTGGATGAGGTAGTAAACAAGACCGACAAATCGGTCCGAACACAAAAAGCGCAAGACAAAGAAACGGAAAACACGTGGCAGACCTTGCTCATAGAGGAATCGGTCTATCAAGTGCAACTCCAACTCAATCAATTGTACAGTACTCTTTCTGACCCTGCCTACAAAGGATTGGTCAACTCACTTGCTCTGCTACGCAGCATTGTGCGGCGCACGATGGAGAGCGTTTCATTGCCATTCCACGGAGAACCGATAACGGACATACAAGTGATGGGTGTACTCGAGACACGAGCACTCGACTTTGACAACCTGCTACTGCTCAATGTGGAAGAAGGCGTTGTGCCACGCAAAAAAAATGACAGCTCGTTCATCCCCTACTACTTGCGGAAATTGTATAAAATGCAAACTCGCGACGAGGAGGCATCGGTATATGCCTACAACTTTTTCCGTCTGCTCAACCGAGCAAAACATATAACCGCCGTATTCTCTAACGCGCAAACTCAATTAGGTGCCAAAACGATGTCTCGATTCCTAATGCAGATAATGACTAGCAACGAGTTTGAAACAGCTCGCTTTACGCTACAAGAAAGCACCATTCTGGCTAAACCTATAGAGTTGGTCCCCACCAAAAAGAATCTGCTTTCCAAGTTAGAACGCCGCGACGAGTATTACTATAAAGCCGGTGAGACAAAACCATTCTGCCTATCACCGAGTGCACTAAATACCTATATACAATGCCCCCGTCAATTCTATCTCAAATATATAGAAGGCCTGCGGGAAGAGGACAAGCAGCACACTATATTTGAGTCAAACGAGATAGGCACGTTTGTTCATGGTGTATTAGAACGTATCTATAGAGATGATTTTGGCGTCAAAAAAAATTCCCGGCAACCGATTCCTATTGATGCAAGCAAGCTTGAGAAAATAGAAAAAGATAAAGACAGGATAACAGAGATATTGCGAAAAGTGTACGATGATCAAAATAAAAAATATGAAGAAAAACATCCGAATACAAAAGGAATTGTATTCTACGAATACGACAAACATCCTGCAGAGAATGACGTTATCGTGAAGCTTGTGCAAAATGTTCTGCAACACGACAAAAAGGAGGCCAACAGCACCAAAGGGCTGAAGATGGTCGCACTCGAACAGCACTACGATTACGATATAAAAATTAAAGACCCAAACGGCCAAGCACACGGAAAGATAAAAGTAGGAGGAACAATAGACCGATTGGATATCTACGATGGAACAATGCGGGTAGTGGATTACAAGACAGGCGGATATAAAAAAGAGAAGTTGGCGCTTCATAAAGATAAAGATAAATTAGTTACAGACCCGGCCCAACACTATGTATTGCAAACCCTAATCTATTCAGAAGCGGTGGCCCAGAGCGGTATATCTGACCTACCTATACAACCCAACCTGTTCTTTACCCAATCGAAACTGGAAAATACGCCTGTAACCTTCAATAATAATCCTGTTGATGATTATAGCAAATTACGAAACGAGGAAGATATTTCATCGATAATTTGCGAGAAAATAAACGAGGTGCTGAACACAACCGAATTTCCGCAGTGCGATGAAAACAAATGCACATCGTTCTGTCCGTTCCTCGACATCTGCTCTCGAGAACCGGGATATAAGCACAACAAATAAGCAATACTTGCGAGTTTCTACAAAATATGGGTAGGCAACATAATGAGTTCTTAGGTTTCGGTATGCTCCAATGGGTAGAGAATTTTAATTAAATATTCTAAACAATATATCTACTTTCTGTTAAGTTCACATAGCCCGTTCTGTACATTGAATTGTGCAAAAAATTTTATTTGCGCATTTGTTTTGGAGGCACCAAAAAAAAACGCTAACTTTGTGCGCGAGTTTTTGGTGTTAGGATTGGGCATCCCTGAACTACTCTTTCCTAATTGATAGGGAAAGCGTGAGGTACTTGGGGATATTATCGACACTTGGACTATAGAAACTCGACCTATTAGAAAATCTATCTATTGTTTAATATCAAATACTAAAAACACAATGAAACCAACTCATATTGAGCATCTTGGTATCGCTGTAACCAGTTTGGAAGACGCTATGCCGTTCTTCGAGTTCTTAACCGGTGA
>CAVHGD010000090.1:0-4823 GCA_963635385.1 Dialister sp. CAG:486
CTCTCTTGTATTGCATAAATAAGCAATTAGCGTTTCAAGACATGGTTTAGGGTCTTCTTTGTTTTTACAGAGCAATTTATTTTTTGAATGATTTTATATCACTTGGCTTAAAAGTCCATGTAGGGAAAGCGTAACTATTTTCGTGAGTCCGCAGAAGGTCATACGGTTCAAACCATGGCGTGCCTGAAAAGCCGCGAGCATCATTGACTAATATATGCATATCTTGCGCGGGCATATACCCCTCGGCAACTATAAAAGCATTGCCCATACCATTGACCCCTTTGTATTGCGCAATATCCAAAACTATCATTGCATGTCCCGGACTGCCTCCTTGTATAAACACATCCCCTATTGTCATAAAGCCTCCTGTTGGTTTCAATTCTTTCGACAGCGAGAGTGTGCCGGCGTAGTTGAATACCAAATTGAGGTACTTGCGGAAGGTGGCATACGAGTAGTCGGGAGTGGTGGCTTTGTACCAAGAGGTATGATTGCCCTTCACCGACACCCGCTCGCCCTCTGCCCAGCGTTTATACTCGCAGAGCCAACCATTGGTGAAGTGAAAAGCAATGTCGTCGTAGCGTTTCTGACTATACAACCACTCGGCACGCAGACGGATAATCCAATCCGCACACTGTTGCACATCCTCCGTACCCAAATCATAGCCGTCTATCACGGCATACGATACATCCGTCAAGGAAGACACACTACCATCGTAGTAATACACAGGCGTGCCTTGGGGCTTGAGTGCAAGGTGCTGCAAGAAGTATGCAAACGAGGTACTGTCTTTTATCACCACACGCTCATAGTGTGCAGGCACGGGTATCTCATACACATAGCGGGGGAAAGACACGGTGTCCTCAACGGCTACAACGCTATCCGTTACGGCTTGCTCCGGAGTTGCTTCGGTAGTGGTTCGGGCGGTAGTGTTAGCACAACCTACCACGCACAGAAATGGTAAAGCGAAAATCCAAGACTTTTTCATAATGCGGTTTTGTTTGAATTGATTTTATTGTATTGTTATGCCGTATTCCGTATTGTTTGGAACTATATATTGTGTTTTATGCGGTAGGCAGTAGTGTTGGGAACGGCATGCCGTATTTTTAATTCTGTGCAAATATAGCATAACATATTGACATAAGCAAATCAAAATAGCATTTTTCTATACATTTTCGCTAAAATGTTGTCATTTCTGCAACAGGATGTTGTCAATACTGCAACATTACTCGCCTACATTACTTGCCGCCAGCGAGTGCGCCCGGCTTATTCTCATCGGCCGCATTCATACTATCTGTGCGGGCTGTGTCCTGCTCTGCTTTCTCTTCGGTCTGCGAGTGGTTTATTTTGTCTTGCTTCAACTCATCTTCAGTCTGCGAGTGGTTTCGTTGGTCTTGCTCCCCGAGGGCGTTCCACCGTCTTTGATTGGCGACGACTTCTTCCGGCGACAATGGTAAGCGTTTCCGCAAGTTCTCGTTGGCTCGCAAGCAAGCCTTGTAATGCTCCAAATGGAACTCGTTCAAAAAGTAACGGTTTGTTTCCTCGTCGTAAATCATTTTCCAATGCGATTGTTTGTTTTAGAATTTGCGGCAAAGATACTATATTGCCGCCCCCTTTGTCAAGCCCTCCGCGCATTTTTTTGAATTTTTCATCAAAGGTAGTCGGTATTCCATTGCCAATCATAACCGATGCCATTTGGTACAGTCATCATTTTGTAGTGGTTCAACTAAAAGTTGAATATCCAACCCTCAGCCACCTTTTCCTTGTACCACTGACTTTCCTTGAGTGCCTTAAACTCGGCTTCCGTTCCGTATTTCGGTCTCGGCATTGCCATTATGTGTCGCTGCGTTATAGTGTGAATAAGTAGTGAATAGATAGGATTCCCTAAATCCAATGATAATGATACCCTTCAGCCACTCTCTCTTTGTAGTACTGACTCTTCTTGAAGGTTTCCACTTCCTCCCTGCTCATATATTTCGGTCTTGGCATTGCCATCGTTGAAAGTTTTTAGAATGTTATTTACAACCTCATTGAATTCGTCAGCGGTTTCAAATTTGAAGTTGCTTGTGAATATTTTTTGTCTATAGCCCGCTGTTCATCGGCTCTGAAAGCCCACATCTGCCTGCAATATGCCCACACACCTCACATTTTATTATGCAAAGATAGCACATTTTTCGCAATTTTCCAAATTTTTAGAACTTTTTTTGCAATATACGGAATTCCTGCGCAAGAACACAGCGTATTGGAGGAGCAGGATAGGCAAACAATAAACACTATTCGCATGATATTCTGTCCGTTATATACAGAACACGAGAAGGGCTGAAGCAGTTCGCCTTTGCTCTTTTTTTAGTACACATAACTCATTGAAAACCACTACAAAAACAAGTAGTGCTAGGGGAGTGGTAGGGTAGTGGTAGGGTAATTCGTTCGACATTCGCCCGAGAAATGGGCGAGAAATGCCTTATATACGTCATAGATTTATTCGAGAAGTGGGCGAGATACGACTTATATGCGCTTGAGGATTGGGCGTGATTTTGTCTTTGAGTTGAGTCGGTTTTGCAGTTGTTTATCGAAATTACGGGTTTCTCCTGCTCTCTACTATTGCTTATTCGGATTTATTGTTGTACCTTTGCAGCGTGTTGAGGGATTGACAGGGCTATTGCACCCGTTGCAGGGATAGGCGTGGTGGAGTCGGCGTAGTATAGTCAAACGGCTCTTACGAGCCGCCCCCAAGCGGCGGACAATGGTGGCGTGTTGCCACTGACAACAATACGCAATACAAATATACGCAAAGCGATAGCGCAGCGAACATACGCGATAGCGAATATACGCGAAGCGTCAGCGCAGCGAAAATGATTACCAACTCTTTGGCCATAATAGCAATCGTGCTGGGGATAATACTTCTCATCCCTTGGCTGTGTCAAAAAGTGCACATCCCGAGCATCGTCGGGTTTATCCTTGTCGGCATACTGATTGGGGCGCACGGGCTGAACCTCATCCCGCAGAGCGACACCATTCGCGTGTTGGGGCAGATGGGTATGCTCTACATCATGCTGCAAGCGGGTATCGAGGTGGATATCAACGACTTCAGTCAATACAAACGCAGCGCTTTCCTCTTCGGACTGTACTCTTTCACCATTCCGTTCCTGTTGGGCATGCTGACGAGTTGGCTGATGGGCTTTGCGCCCGCCACCTGCGCCCTGCTGGGGGCGATGTACGGCAGCCACACGCTCATGACCTACCCCATCGTCAGCCGCTACGGCGTGCAGAAAACGCCTGCCGTCAACATCGTCGTGGGCGGGACGATGGTCGCTATCACGCTGTCGCTCTTGGTGTTAGCCGTTATCAAGAGCCACCTGTCAGGCAACGAGAGTGCGCTCTTCTGGTGGGCGCTGGCGGGAAAAATCGTGCTGTTCGTGGTCACGACGCTTTGGCTGTTCCCGTGGCTCGCACAAAAGATATTCAAGCGGCAATCGGACTCTGTGTTCTGCTTCCTGCTCGTGATGACCATGCTCACGCTGTCTGCTTTCCTCGCCGACTGGGCGGGGCTCGAAGGCATTCTGGGCGCATTCGTTTGCGGTGTGGCACTCAACCGATTGGTGCCGAACCGCTCACCGCTGATGAACAAGATCAACTTTGTGGGCAACAGTATCTTCGTGCCGCTGTTCCTGCTGGATGTCGGTATGATGATTGACATCAGCCTCTGCTGGCGCGGCTGGACCACGCTGGCGATTGCGGGCGTCATGATAGGCACCAAATTAGCCGGCAAGTGGCTTGCAGCGTGGGCGGCACAAGGCTCGTTCCACCTCAGCCGCACCGAACGGCAGCTGATATTCGGACTCACCCACGCCACGGCAGCAGGCACGCTCGCCATTGTGACCATCGGCTACCAAATAGGGCTGTTCGACTCGGAGATACTCAACGGCGCCGTGCTGATGATACTCGTGCTATGCACGCTCTCTTCGTTCATCACCGAATACGCTGCCAAGCGCATTGCCCTGCAAGAGGAGGCCAAGCTAGAGAGCGAGCGCACGCAAGACGAATGGATAATGCTCTCTATCGGCGAGGATATTCACGGGTCGCTCAAAGAGTTGAGCCACCTAAGCAGCCTGCACGAGACGGAGATGGTGCAGGCGGGCGACTGGCAAGAGGCGTACCAACTCATCGAGCAGAGCGGTAAGTCGGCGGCCATCTACCACGAGCGGCAGCCGCTCAACACCATTAGCCGCCTATTAGTGGCAGTGCCGCGCTATGCGGAGAAGGAATACGACTTCATCTCCTGCTTCGGGCAGATACGCCGCTTGAGCAGTCAGATTGGGGCAAAAGTGATATTCTACGCCTGCGAGGACACGCAGCGGGTGCTGAAAGCCCTCTGCCAACGAAAGGGCAAGTACCTCCGAGCGTCGTACCGAGAGATGGGCGACTGGGAGGAGGTGCTGATGCTCGCCAAGGAGGCGCAAAAGGACGACATGATTGTCATGGTCTCTTCACGCCATGCCACGGCAAGCTACAACCCGCTCTTCGAACAGATACCGTCCATGTTGCAACGATTCTTTGCCGAATACAGCTACTTGGTGCTTTTCCCCGAGCAGCACACGGGCGGCGAGGTACGCGACGTATTCCTCACCGACACCCCGCAGCCCAACCGCACATGGCACCTGCTCACCCGCCTGCGGCGGCAGATAGCCCGCACAATACGTCGGCGGCAAATCAGGAAGTAGGTTCGAGAGGGATTTTTTTGGGGGGCGCTTTAGTTGTTTTTTTGTTGTTTCGAAGTGCGGATTTATGCATTTTTGGAATAAAAATGACGGACACACTTGCACAATCCA
>CAVHGD010000090.1:5700-7657 GCA_963635385.1 Dialister sp. CAG:486
TAACTTTCTCCTACCGATTGCTTCGGCAATTCGGCAGGAGATTGTTGTTTTGTTTGACCTCCCCTACCCCTCCAAAGGAGGGGATGTCAATGTGAGGACATAAAATTACATACGCTAAATAACACGAAGCGCAGCGAAGTCAACAACGCGCAGCCATTAACACGAAGCGCAGCGAAGTCAACAACGCGCAGCCATTAACACGGAGCGCAGCGAAGTCAACAACGCGCAGCCATTAACGCGAGCGACAGCGAAGTCACCAACGCGCAGCCATTAACACGGAGCGCAGCGAAGTCAACAAACACGAAGTGAAATATGCTTACACTCAAACAAATCTACGACGATAAAGAGAAAGTAATCGCCGGACTCGAAAAGAAACATTTTGCGGGAGCACGCGAAGCCATCGACAAAGTGCTCGCACTCGACACCGAGCGCAAAGCCGCACAACAGAAAAAAGATACGGCAGCCGCCGAGATGAACAAGATATCGAAGTCCATCGGTATGCTGATGGGGCAAGGCAAGAAAGAGGAAGCCGAAGCCGCCAAAGCACAGACGGGTGCGCTCAAGCAGAGCATCGCCACCTACGATGAGCAGATGGCGGCAGCAGAGCAAGCACAACGCGACTTGCTGCTGACCATTCCGAATGTGCCGTACGACATCGTGCCGGTGGGCAACGGTGCCGAGGACAACCTCGCCGTGAAGATGGGCAACTGGCCCAACCAAGCCGTGATAGACAGCCTCGCTGCGGGCAAACCCGTTGCGCTGAAAGACTGGCCGACAGAATCCGATGAGGCCATTGCGGCAGAGCGTATCAAAGAGAGCGAGAAACTGCCCCACTGGGAACTTGCCAAGAAATACAACCTGATAGACTTCGACCTCGGCGTGAAGATTTCGGGTGCAGGCTTCCCCATCTATATCGGGCAAGGCGCACGCCTGCAACGTGCTTTGATAAACTTCTTCTTGGCGGAAGCAGCCAAGGCCGGCTACACGGAGATTATGCCGCCGACGGTGGTCAATCCCGCCAGCGGATACGGCACGGGACAACTGCCCGACAAGGAGGGGCAGATGTACCACTGCGAGGTGGATGACCTCTATCTGATTCCGACTGCCGAAGTGCCCGTGACGAACCTCTACCGCGACGAGATTTTGGAGGAGAGCCAACTGCCTATCAAGAACTGCGCCTACACCGAGTGTTTCCGCCGCGAAGCAGGCTCGTACGGCAAGGATGTGCGCGGACTAAACCGTCTGCACGAGTTCAGCAAGATTGAGATTGTGCGCATCGATACGCCGGAGCACTCGGCCGTGTCGCACCAAGAGATGCTCGACCATGTGGAGGGCTTGCTCCAAAAGCTGGAACTGCCGTACCGTATCTTGCGTCTTTGCGGCGGCGACATCAGTTTCACCGCTTCGCTCTGCTACGATTTTGAGGTCTATTCGGAGGCACAGCACCGCTGGCTCGAGGTGTCTTCCACTTCGAACTTCGACACCTATCAGGCCAACCGTCTGCACTGCCGCTATCGCCGCAGCGAGGACAAGAAGGTGACGCTCTGCCACACGCTCAACGGCTCCGCACTCGCCCTGCCGCGTATCGTGGCTGCCCTGCTGGAGAACAACCAGACCGAAGAGGGCATTCGTATCCCCGCCGCCCTGCAACCTTACATGGGCTGCGACATGATACGCTAACTACCATACGCGAACTAACCAGCACTGACTACCCCTCACTGACTAACATCAAAACCATAGCCGCGGCCTCCTTCGAGCCGCGGCTATGGTTTTGATGGGTGTATGGCAAGGGTATGCAAGAACCGGCTACTAAATGGACAATACGTGTGTGTATATAGTTGAAAAATGGAAAAGCTATCTTGTATTCTGTTCTTTTTGGAGAGTAGAGAGTGCTTGCACGAAACGGTTGTATTCTTCGATCGTGATTTCTCCTTTCCGATAAGCTTCCGCCATCGAA
>CAVHGD010000091.1:0-7583 GCA_963635385.1 Dialister sp. CAG:486
TCGATGTAAGGTTTGCCAATAACTGCATTAGGTTATCTTTGTCCTTTTGCAATGCAAGTATCTGTTTGTCTTTCTCAGCAAGCAGATATTTGCAGTCTTGCGCACCGTTCATGGTGGGGATGTCGTTATGTGCCCCTACTACATTATTGTCGCCTGTTATATTCCCTGTTCGAACGCTATTCCCTGAAGCGTTATTTTTGATTACGATAGAATTTATCTCCTGCGTTTTTATCATATCGCCGACACCACGCAGTAACCACTCCGCGGAAAGGTCCGGGCGATATGTAAGAAGTGCCAATAGCGTTACTGCTCCTATCTTAGCAGTACCATTTATTTGGTCGTTTATAGTCTTTTGGTTTAGCCCGCATTGCAATGCGAATCTATTCACTGTTATCTTAAACTCTGCAAAGACCATTTGAACTCTTTGTTTAATGGCAATTTCCATTTCTTTCGCTTCCATATTCATCGTAATTAGTAGAAAAATACTATAATAATGATTAAAAATGCGATTTAATTACACTTTTCCTACTGATTTATTTGGATAATTAGTAGAAAAGCACTACCTTTGCAGTGTCTTTTGGTAGAGTTATATGAAAAGCGTGTCCAAAACAGGCTACCAGCGGAGGCGTCTGCGGTTATATAATAACTCCTAAGTATTGTGTAGAATTTCAAACAATGTGGCAATCGAAAGAAATTCACTGCAAAGATACACAAAAAATATAACTCTACCAAATACTTTTTGAAAGTAGAGTATTAAAAGCAAATATTATGGAAAAATTCAAAAGCAGAAAGTGGTTACTTTGTATGTATGAGGGTGAGGAAAGATTACTCCCCGCGAGTAAAGCAAAGTACAGAAACATCAAAACCACCACCCACCAGTTGAAGCAAATGGGATTGGGTGAATGGACTTGCAGTAAAAAACGTTTAGGCGACTACACGCGAATTACTCGCCTGAAATAACATCAGCCGAAGTGTCGGCAGAGCGTAACTTTTTGATTTCTTATTAACTTGCGAGCAGTATTAGTCTTATGGGGAGCTCGCACCCCATTTACCCGGAGAGTTCGCAACGGAGAATGACCAAACATTTTAGTTGGTAGGTGCAGGTTCGATTCCTGCTTCGGGTACTACGAAACACCAAATGTGATATGGCTACGAAAAGAATCAAACCGGCGGAGGTATCATTAAACGACCGAACTTACATTATAGGCGACGCTGAATTGATGGGCTATGTGGGAGTTAGAACGGCTGAGGCATTGAAAGCAAAGTTCTTTGATAAAGGTCTAATACCTACATCGGTAATGGGAAAGACCAAATATTATCGCCGCTCCACAGTGGATAGGTTTATAATTCAACATGATGATAGAAAATAACATTATAATTTCAAGCACAATGAACGAGTTATCAAATGTACAGAGGGCGCTCAAAGCGCCCAAAGACCAAATCAACGGGTTCGGAAAGTACAAATACCGCAAGGCGGAGGACATCCTCCAATCGGTCAAGCCTCTGCTCGAAGCAGAAAATCTCGCTATCGTGATGAGCGACGACATTCAACTTATCGGCAACCGTTTCTTTCTCGTTGCCACGGCTCAACTGCTCAACGCTGAAGGAGCAGTTATTGCCACCACTCACGCCTTTGCGCAACTCGACGAGCACAAGGGTATGTCTGCCGAGCAGGCAACGGGAGCGGCAAGCAGTTACGCTCGCAAATATGCCCTGTGCGGCCTGCTTGCCATAGACGACAGCACCGACGACCCTGACGCTCTCGCCCCCAAGCAACCGCAAACAGCCCCGCAAGCACGGCAACAAGCCAAGCCTGCCATGAGCTACACCGAGATAGTGGCGGCCGTAAAGAATGCACAGAGCGTGGCTGAGCTGACCCGGATTTGGAATGAGAACCAAGCGGCCATATCGGCAAATACCAATCTAAAAGAACAATTCACCGCTCGCAAGAACGAGCTAAACGCATAACATCATGAAAGCACTACAACGACCTTATCGCCTGCGCTACCACGCACGCCTTGGGCTCTGCGCCACCCTTATGATGTTCGGTTTCCTCGCCATAGCGGGCGAGACCGAGGACAACACCCATTGGCTGCTCTGCCTGCTGCTTCAATTCTCACTGTTTGTATCGTCTTGGTCACTTGCCTTTTGGCTATATGCCAAGTGGGGACTTGACAAGACCGAGAAACGCATAGACAACATTCAAAAAATGAAAATACAAAGACAAAAACAACAAGCACAATGAACAAAGAAGAACTGAAGGCGAGCTACGAGCTTGCCGGGATTTACGAAAACATCCGTCACGAGCTCCACACACCTGAGGAGCGGCTCGAACGCTTGGAGCGAGTGGAGATAGCGCTCTTTATGTGGGCGAACAACCCCGAAGAGACTACCGAAGCGGAGACTATGTTAGAGGGGTACGGCCGAGAGTGCTTTGCGTTGGGGTACGCCCAAGCACAGTTAGACGCACAGTCTGTTATGGGCGAGAGTAGAAATCGCATATACCCCAAGTACAAGAAACTGATGGAACAGTTCGAGGCGGAGGCTAAGAGCGAGCAAGACGCAAAGACTAACAACGAAAAGCAGGAGGACTAAGCTATGGCAAACTACAACGATGTAATTCAAGCACGAGGCGCATACCGTCAAGCACTCCGAGAGTTTATTCACGAGCTCTACGGAGAGGAAATGCCCAAGAACTTGACGTGGAACGACTACGAGCTGCTGCTCGGCATGATGGGGTGCAACGATTGGAACGATGTCCCAGACCCTGCAAGAGCCGACAGTGAGTTTGTTAGGGATAGGCTCCACGGCATGCAGACCTATCTCTACCACCAAGAGGAGGGGTGCTACATATAAAAAGTCCTATATGTACAACCTACCCAACCACAAGGCAAAAACAGGGAAAAAAACCAAGGAGAACCACCCTGCACGTTAATTGTTAATTTTTAATTGTTAGTTGAAATCATGGCACAAGAAATTCTATTAAGCGAGGAGTACAGCGTACCCTCTAAGACGGACGTCGCCACGCAAGTGGCACAGATAGTGGCCCAAGTGGCAGACGGCACAATCAACCCGCTCCGGGCATACGGGCTACTCACGGCGCTCGAAAAAGTGGCAGCCGACGCCCGCAAAGCAATTACCGAGCAGGCTATCACCGAAGCCGAGAAATACAACGAGAAAGAGATAGGTGTATATGGCGCACGCTTTCAGGTGAAAGAGACAGGCGTCAAATACGACTACACGGGAGACGGTGAGTGGCAGTCCTACCAAGACCAAATCGGAGAGTTGCGAGCTCGGCAGAAAGGGCGAGAGACCACGCTACAAGCCCTCAAGCAATGCCCCAAGAGCAGCACGACCACCCTGCAAGTAACGCTCAACAAATGAAAACGATACGCTTCATCAAGCAGCGGGGGCAGAGCAATGCCGAGGCTATCTTGCCGCAAGTGCAGTTTTGGCTCAACGACGCCACCAACGGCGAATATGTGCTGACGCTCACCCGGAAGACCAAGCCCCGCACGAACGACCAAAACCGACTGATGTGGCTATGGTTCACCTGCATAGCCCGCTCGTGGTCGGAAGCCACAGGGCGAGCAATAACGGCCGAGGTGGTACACGACACCTACTGCACACTGTTCCTGCCCGTAGAAACGCCAAGAGGGCGTGTGGCGGGGCATACCAAAGGACTGACTACAGACGAGATGACGGACTTTCTCAACCGTGTGCAAGCCGACGCAGCCGCAGAGTATGGTATCACGCTCCCAAACCCCGAGGACTTGCAATTCGAGTTGTGGGCGCAACAGTACGAGCGGCGGCACTGAAAGCATAAAGAAACTAAAAAGCAGCCGTGAGCGTTCCTTAGTTCATCCTATATGCGTCCTTAGTCCGTCGTATATAAATCCGAGGTTCTTACGCTGCATTTTAATTGTTAATTTTTAATTGTTAATTGTACTATTATGTCAATGAAATTTACGGGCTCTATCTGCTTGTCGGACATTCCCAAGTCGTTAATCAAGGTGGTGGACTGCAAAGACGGTGTGCGCCGCTTGTATCTGAACATCTCCATTCACGAGAAAAAGACCCCGTTCTTGGACGCTGACGGCAAAGTATTGAGCGACCACCTCATCTCGTGTGCGCCACGAAAGGAGGAACGTGAAGAGGGTAAGAACTATATCATCGGCAACCTCCGCACATGGGTAGAGCAGCCGCAAGCCGCCGCCCCGAGTGCAGCAGACATCGCCGCCGCGCCCACGCTACAAGAGGGTGAGAGCTACGACCTGCCGTTCTAACCTAACCCTTCCGAGTGCAGGATAAGACAGTAAATGGGGCTGCACGATAGGTATTCTCACAGCGTGCCGCAAGGCTGATAAGGCAAAGGTAGGGCGTAGGGTAACCGAGCCTATAACATTAGCAACTACCGACTGCCGAATAGTAGGAAAGCGCTGCGACATCCGAAACTTAGGAACCCCGCCCTGCACTCTTTTTTACAATCCAATAAAACACACAACTATGCGTCAAGAAACCCAACTGAGTGCTATTCGTACTCACCTGCTCAAAGGGCACAGTATCACGCCCATCGAAGCTCTGCATCTATGCGGTTGTTTCCGCTTGTCAGCAATCATTTACACGCTCCGCCACGATGAGGGGCTGCCTATACTTATGACGCAACCCGAGGCGGGTAACGGAAAGCCGTACGCCCGCTATTGGATAGACCGTGCCTACTTCGCCAAAAAACAAAAACAGCAATGATTTTTCTCAAGACTTATAGTTGGATGAACACCCTGCGTGGTGGGGCACTGCGAGATGTCTATGCGCTGCTCTATCAGCTCGAACACGATGGGCGCTGTAAGAACCCCGTACAGGTCAGTGTCGCCTCTATCGCCGAGCAGTTGGGCTATAGCGAGCGGAGCATTCGCAACGCCGTGGCCGAGCTCAAAGAAACGGGGTGGCTGACGGTGGAATACACCGACGGCAGACGCTCTGTTTTCAGGACACTGACCCCTGCAAATGTTGCCGCCCTCACCCCGGAAAAAACTGCCGCCCCAGACCCCGGCAAGATTTGCACCCCTGCAAATTCTGCACCCCTGCAAGATTTGCCGCCCTTTTCGGAAAATTTTGCCGCCCCCACTACTATAGAAAAATCTTTTGATAGAATAGATAATACTACTACAACAACTACGACGGAGTGCGCACGAGAGCGATTGCGGAAGTGGATTGCGGAAAGCGATATGCGGCAGTGGTCGGAGATGTTAATCCGCAAAAGCGAATTGCCGCTCACGCTTGCCGACCTCGAGCAGGAGTTCTACAACAACGACTTCATAGTCCGAGAGCGTTGCGAGCAGGGCGAGCGCACCGAAACGTTGAAACACTTCCAAAACTGGCTCCCCAAGTACTTACGAAAGCTCAAAACCGAAAACGACAATGCAAACAATCACCCAACTACTCAACCGCCAACAGCAGGCCCGGCAGGCGCAAGCAGAGCCCGCACGGCAAGCCTCGGCGACCTCGCCCGCTCTATCGCAGCAGGGTTTGCAGCAGGCGCAGCCCGCCGCACTCAATAGCCCGCTGTCGGTATTCCGCACTTGCCCTGCCGCTGCCGTGTCCGAGATTATGCCGTTCATTCTCCGTCTGGCCGTCAATTTCCCCGCAATGAATACCGCCTACCAATCGCCCAACGGACAGCAGATAACCTTTTGGACAGTGCTTGCCGACCAAGTCGCCGCACTCGGATGGAGTGTAGAGCGGGTGCGGTACGCCACGGACTATATGCTGCAACACTGCCCCTATCGTGAATTCCGCGTGGCGGAGTTCCTGCAACTCGACCGCCACATTCACGAGATTACGAATGCCGAGTTTGCCGCCATCGAGAGCAGCCGCAAGCCGCACAAGCCGATAGTGGCGGCACGGATAGACGGCAAGTACAGACTGCTCTGGCAAGACGAGGCAGACGCAATCGGCCTGACGGACTACCAACGCCGCTATACCACCTACGAGGCGGAGCAGATGTCCCCTGCCGAGCGCAAACAACACGACATCTTTTGGATTTGAAAAACAGCCGTGAGAAGCTCACGACCGATAAGTCCCCCGAGCCGCAGGGGCAACGGACAGCGGCAGTGTTCTTTCTTTCAGTAAAAACATCGTTTCGATTGGGGGTAGTCCGTTCCCCCGCTTACAGATAGGCAGGATAAGACAGTAAAGGGGCTGCTTTGATAGGGTCTTTACAGCACATTCAAATACTCGCAACCCGCCCTGCCTACCTTTTTTCACAGACAATTAAAACAACAAACACAATGACAGCAGAAGAAATGAAAGACGGGATGATTGATTTATACGCCCACTATCTAACACTTGCGCAGAAGATGATGAGTTGCGGGGTGTCCGAAGAAGACAGAGATAAATGTAGAAAATTAACGCCCGAGCAAGTCTTGCAGATTATGCAGCACTCTTTTACAGTTGGCTTTCTCATAAGCAATGTCCGTAGCGATTGCGATGATACAAAGACGGCAGTGCTCTTGGCACAGATTTATATGAAAATCTACTTTCAGCAGTTAAGTTCATTCCTGCCGATGACAATTATTGAAAAGAACGAAGACTAAAATGACAGAAAAGAAACACATCAAGCAGCCGACGCTGACCAAGGAGCAGTTGAGCTGCGTACAGAACACCCTCTCGGTGGGCATAATGCTCGCCTGCTCCTCGGAGATACTGTGCCGCACGGCAGCCGACAGCCTTTCCGCCAACGGCTACATCTTGCGGGGCGAGGCCAAGCAAGCCCTTACGGGTCTGTTCGAGGGCATACGGAAAGTCAGCCACTATCAACAGCGCCTGCTCGAAACGCTGCTCTCAGGAGCAGAGGGCGAGGACACGGCCAAGATATTCGACAACCTGCTATTCAACGCCTGCAAAATGGCACAGATAGCAATGTGCTACTACAACATCTACGCTGACGACGCACAGCCCTCGAATAAGGACATCGCCACGCTCTACAACTTGATAAGCAACTACTCGTTGCGCAGTACGCACCAAGCATTCACCCAAGAATTTATATCGCATTACGAACCGAAAGTATGACCATTCTCCCAAGTTTAGAAACGCACCATAGTGGCGGTAAGGTTGTCAGCCCCAACGACCCTATACCCTTACGCTACTACATTCAGCCCGGCGATAGCCAAGCCGCCCGCAACCGAAAATATCATTGCTATTGGTGTTGGTGTAGGGCTCGCAGAATAGAGTTCAAGCCGCTCGAGGGTATGACATTCGTAACCAAGACCAAGCCAAGCCCCAACGACCCCATTCCTGAGAGCTACTACATCCAACCCGACGACACAGCCGCTCGAATTAGAAACAAGCGTAGTGCCTACAAGCAGTGGTGCAAGAGGCGTGGCATTAAATACGAACCGCTACCGAATATGACACCCAAAGAGAAACAAAAGGCAAAAGTACCCAAGCGAACCCCCTCTCACGCAAATGCAGACATTCTCAAACCCAAATACCACGAGAACTGCACAACGTACCAAGACGCAGAGTTTAGGCTTGCAGAACTCACCGCAATGCGTGATAGGGAAAAGGACACGGCCAAGTGGCAG
>CAVHGD010000092.1:0-7532 GCA_963635385.1 Dialister sp. CAG:486
CGATTCAGGTATTCGACGCCGCAACCGGTGAGCAGGTGCTGTCGGTGGCGGTGCAGAATCTGGGCGGCGATGAAGATTTTGTGCCAAACAACCGTCTCAACAAGTGTTTTGACAAGCTCGCTACGCAGCTGGTGGCTTTAGGAAAGAAATGCAAATAGCGCATTGAGGAACGAAAAAAGTCCGTATCGTGACAAGCGGTACGGACTTTTTTGTTGCTTTGGGCTCTCCGAAAAATGGGATGAGCAGGCGGCGTGCGACTTTACTCCTCGTCGAGCAGGTCGGGACGGCGTTCGCGGGTGTGGCGGATGGCCTCTTCGTATAGCCATTCTTCGATTTTGGCCTGATTGCCCGAAATGAGGATATCCGGCACGCGCCAGCCTTTGTACTCGGCGGGGCGAGTATAGACCCCCGGCTCGAGCAGGCCGTCTTGGAACGAGTCGTTGAGCGCACTCTCGACATCGCCCAGCGCACCCGGCAGCAGCCGCACAATGGCATCGGTCATAATGGCAGCCGGCATCTCGCCCCCCGTCAGCACAAAATCGCCGATGGTATATTCCTTGGTAATCAGGTGGTCCCGCACACGCTGGTCGACCCCCTTGTAGTGGCCGCAGAGAATGATGATGTTCTCGGCAAGCGACAGGCGGTTGGCCTCACGCTGGGTGAAACGCTCGCCGTCGGGGGCGGTGAATATGATCTCGTCGTAGTGGCGCTCGGAAGTTAGTTTGGTGATGATTCGGTCGATAGGCTCTATCTGCAGCACCATGCCCGCGCCGAATCCGAACGCATAGTCATCCACTTTGCGGTGCTTGTCGAGCGTGTAGTCGCGCAGGTTATGCACATAGATCTCCGCCAACCCTTTGTCTTTGGCTCGCTGTACGATAGAGTGATTGAGCGGCGATTCCAGCAGCTCCGGACACGCAGAGATAATATCGATACGCATAGGACGGTATAATTTATAAATGAGTAATTTTGCAAACTGGCTGATGAAGCCATCGGCCAATTTACAAATCGAGTTAAGGAACGGGGTCGTAGCCGGAGCCGCCCCACGGGTTGCAACGCAGGATTCGCTTGATACCCAGCCAAGTACCCTTGAAAATGCCGTATTTCATCACCGCCTCCACCATATATTGGCTGCAAGTGGGCGTATAGCGGCACGAGGGCGGGGTGAGCGGCGAGATACAGTAGCGATAGAAATAGACCGGCAAGAGGAAAATCTTGCGCAGAAGCTTTCTCAGTGTAGCACCTTCGGTCGTCATAGCGTCTCCTTTCTTTTCGGCTAAACGGGCAGTTGAGCCAGCTTCAGCAGCGCCTTGCGCATGGCTTTTTCTATCGAGGCATAGTCCTGCTTCTGCTTGTCGATGTAGAGAAACGCCATCTGATAGTGGCGGTCGCCCAGCAGGTGCTTCTGCAGTCGGTAAGCCTCCCGCATCTGCCGACGGAGCCGATTGCGGTCCACGGCGTGCTTGAACAGCGATTTTTGCGCCCAAATCAGCACCTCGTTGGTGTCGTCTGTCGGAATATACGTCACCTTCAGCGGCCAAACGACAAAGCGCTTGCCCGTTTTGTACAATGCACTCACTCTGAGTTTTCCGCAGAGCTTCTCGTGCTTGGGAAATATGTGCTTGACGGCGTCCAAATCTATTGATTGTGCTGGTCCAAGTAGTGGTCGATGGCGGCGGGAATGGAGCGGAACTCCTCCGAAGGCACTTGTATATCCGCATGCATGCCCAGCTCTTCCAGCGCCTGCGCCGTGTTTGCGCCAAAAGCGGCGATCACGGTGTTGCCTTGCTCAAAATTCGGGAAGTTTTCGCGAATCGATTTGGCGCCGGCGGGGGTGAAAAGAGCTATCATGTCGTAGTCGAACGGGTCCTCGCCCCATTGGGTCGACACGGTGCGATACATCACGGCGGGTTTCACCTCAATTTTGTTTTTGGCAAACATATCCAGCTGATCGGTGTTGTGGATATCGGACAGCACCATCAGATATTTCTCCGTCGGGCGGCGATTCATGGTCGGCAGCAGCTCCTCGAAGTGGTTGTTGGTGCTGAAAAACACGCGGCGCTTGCGGTAGTCGATGTATTTTTGCAGATAGTTGCCCACCGATTCGGAGATGCAGTAGTAGTGCATCGTTTCCGGAACGGTCAGTCGCATCTCCTCGCAGAGTCTGAAAAAGTGGTCCGCAGCCAGTTTGGAGTTCAGAATGATGGCGGTGTAGTCGGTCGGCGTGATGTGCTGCTGACGGAATTCGCGTGCGTTCAGCCCCTCGATATGGATGAGCTGACGGAAGTCGAACGTTACCCCATATTCCTCCTCCATCTCGGAGTAGGGATTGCGCTCCGTGGCAGGGCGCGGCTGAGAAATAAGAATCTTTTTTATCATAGATAGTTATTATTTATCGAACAAAAGGTGGGTATGTTTTCACAACAAATACTCTGCCAATCCCACCATGGCGAGCAGCGGTAGCACCTCGAGCGTCAGCAGATAGAGCAAAATATAGAGCAGCGAGGCCGGTCCCGAATAGAACACGCGCACCCACTTGACCCCAATCAGCACCCATGCGGCCATGCACAGCGCCACAAATCCCCAGAAAATAACCGCCGAGTTATCCACCTTGAGCAGCACCAACAGCAACAAATAGAATGCCGAATTGATCACGGTCCAAAGACTATTGTAGTGTACGGCTATCAGCGACACCTGTCGGCTTATCTGAAAAGTGTAATTCACCCACAGCGTCAGCGTATATTTGACGACATCCACTCCGAGCACCACGAGCAGCACAATCAGGTATTGGCTGAAACGGAACGCCCCGCCCGAGGTGGTTTGCACTTGCGGGGTTCCCAGCGAGAGGCTTCCCCCCGCATAGCAGAATAGGTACAGTGCCAGCGCAAAAGTCCCGATACGGAACAGGTCGATGCACAGCTGCCCCACGGCATTGCGGTGCGGGTCGTGATAGGTGCGCTCCACTTTTTGGAACACCATCGTGTACGACCGCAGCACGCCGCCCTGTTGCGTCAGCTCGCCCAGCACGGCTAAGAATAGCAGGCCGAGCATCGTCCAGCCGACCCACGGCGCCGATACGGGAGACAATATGTGCGGCTCGAATGGCATCAGTCTGTGGGTTGCATGATGTATAGTTTGTCGCCTCGGTGGAGCGGCTTTTCGGTTTTCAGCGAGAAATAGGCGCCCTTGCGGATCTCCGTTTTCGGTTCGCCTTTGGCGTTACGCAGGTCGTGCGCCACGCATTCGTATGCCCCCGTCGTCTCGCCCGTCACGAGCAGCTCATCGCCCTCGCACACTTTTTCGGTCGCCTCCACAAAAAACTCCGCCACGCCGATATTTTTGAAAAAGTTTGTGCATTTGCCCACATACACTTTTTTGCGGGTGGCACGGCTGCCGTAGGTGTGGGTCCATTCGCCCAACTGCTGCCCCTGATAGTAGCCGTCCCAGAATCCTCGGTTGAACACACGAGCCAGCCGAGTGTTCCAGTCGTCAATCTTTTCGAGAATGGCGTCGTCGTTGTATTCGCCGGCCTGCCAAGCCTCCACGGCCTCTTTGTAGCACGAGACCACGGTCTGCACATATTCTGCCCCGCGAGCGCGTCCCTCTATCTTAAGCACGCTGACGCCCGCATCGAGCATTTTGTTCAGGAAATGGATGGTTTTCAGGTCTTTAGGCGACATGATGTATTGGTTATCCACTTCCAGTTCCAAGTCCGATTCTTTGTCTTTTACGATATAGCCTCGCCGGCACACTTGCATGCATGCGCCTCGGTTGGCGCTGTGCCCGAGGTTGTTCAGGCTCAGGTAGCACTTGCCCGACACGGCCATGCAGAGTGCTCCGTGGCAGAACATCTCGATGCGCATCAGCTCGCCGTGCGGCCCCGTGATGTGTTGTTCCACGATGTCTCGATGTATCGAGGCCACCTGCTCCATGTTCAGTTCGCGTGCCAGCACCACCACGTCGGCAAATTGCGCGTAGAATCGCAGCGCCTCGGTGTTGGCTATGTTCAGCTGCGTCGACAGATGCAATTCCACGCCCACCGACACCGCATATTGCAGCACGGCAATGTCGCTCGCAATGATGGCGTCGAGTCCGGCGGCTTTGGCGTTGTCCACAATGGTTCGCATCAGCGGCAGGTCTTCGGGGTACATCACGGTGTTGAGTGTAAGATACGTCTTTACACCCGCCGAACGGCAGATACCGACTATCTTATGCAGGTCTTCGGTGGTAAAATTCGCCGACGACCGTGCCCGCATGTTCAGATACTCGATGCCGAAATAGACGCTCGTGGCGCCGGCTTCGATGGCGGCCGCAAGCGATTCCCAGCACCCTACGGGCGCCATTATCTCTATATGTTGTGATTCGTTTTGCACCTTTTGTATGGGCTAATACCCTGTTTTTGAGGCGGTTGCCTCTTGGTTAAGGTTGTTGTAGCAGGTATTCCGCTATCTGTACGGCGTTCAGTGCCGCACCTTTGCGTATTTGGTCGCTCACGCACCAGAAAGTCAGTCCGTTGGGGTTGCTGAGGTCTTGGCGTACTCGCCCCACAAACACCTCGTCCCGCCCGCTCAGAAATAGCGGCATGGGGTAGGTCTTGCTTTTGGGGTCATCCATCAGCACGCATCCCGGGGCGGAGGCAAAGGCTTTCTTGGCGGCTTCGGCGCTGACGGGCTGTTCGGTCTCCACCCATACGCTCTCCGAGTGGGCTCGGAGCGAGGGCACCCGCACGCAGGTGGCGGAAACGGCGAGGTCCGAGTGCATTATCTTGCGCGTCTCGTTGTACATCTTCATTTCCTCTTTGGTGTAGTCGTTGTCCGTGAATACATCCACTTGCGGTATCATGTTGAATGCCAACTGATACGGAAATTTTTCCACCGTCACTTTTTCGCCGTTCAGGGCTTGCCGATATTGCGTTTCCAGCTCTCGCATGGCTTGTGCGCCGGCGCCGCTTGCGGCCTGATAGGTCGCCACATGCACTCGGCGAATGGGGCTGAGGCTCTCGATGGCTTGCAGCGCCACCACCATCTGAATCGTGGTGCAGTTGGGGTTGGCAATGATGTTTCGCGGGTGCGAGAGCGCATCGGCGGCATTCACTTCCGGCACCACCAGTGGCACATCCGGCTCCATGCGGAAGGCGGACGAGTTGTCTATCAGCACCGCTCCGTAGCGCGTCATGTCCTCGGCGTATTCTCTCGATACCGAGGCGCCGGCTGAGGCGAATACGATATCCACGCCTCGGAAGGCCTCTCCGTGTTCCAGCAGCTGCACTCGGCAGGGCTGCCCACGGAAAATATATTCGGTCCCGGCACTGCGTGCGGAACCGAATAGTCGAAGTTCGGTAATGGGAAATTGGCGCTCGTCGAGCACTTTGAGCAATTCTTGTCCAACGGCACCGGAGGCGCCAACTATCGCAACTACCATAGTATGTGTTAGGGGTTAAGAGAGCCTACTTCTTGCGAGGTAGGCTCCCATAGTGAGTAGTCAATTATTGCAGTGCAATAATGGTTTCAGCGTCCGCTTCGGTGAAGGAGATTTTTCCTTCGCGTGCCAACCAACCGAGAGCGAGGTTCAATTCAGCTTCTTTCAATTTGGTTGCTTTTTTCAAAGCCTTTGTGGTGAGGGCACCGCCTTGCAGTGCGTTCCAGATCAGTCCTGCGTTCTCACCGATTTTTGTTGTAATCATACGACAAAAGAGGTTTGTTAGTGAATAATTATGGATTGTTAGTAGTTATCCGGTCGGAGTGTTACTCCTCCCATTTCTTAAATGCCAAGCAAGCGTTGTGTCCGCCGAACCCGAAGGTGTTGCTCAGTGCGTAGCGTATCGCGCGGTGTTGCGCTTGTCCGAACGTGAAGTTCCAGCTATAATCAATGTTCGGGTCCTCGTCGGCGGGGTCGTGATTGATGGTCGGCGGCACGATTCCGTGGTGTAGCGCCAGCACCGAAGCGATTGCTTCCACGGCGCCCGTTGCGCCTACAAGGTGTCCCGTCATCGATTTGGTCGAGTCGATATTCAGTTTTGCGGCATGCTCTCCGAATACGGCTTTGATGGCTTTCAGCTCCGCCAAGTCGCCCAGAGGGGTCGAAGTCCCGTGCGTGTTGATGTAGTCTATGTCGTCGGGACGCACGCCTGCGTCGGCAATCGCCATCTCCATCACGCGGCGTGCTCCGTCGCCTTCGGGGTCGGGGGCGGTGATGTGGAATGCGTCGGAGGTCATTCCTTGTCCCACTATCTCCGCGTATATCTTTGCGCCGCGAGCTTTGGCGTGTTCCAGCTCCTCCAGTACCAAACATCCGGCGCCTTCGCCTAATACGAATCCGTCGCGCGAGGCGGAGAAGGGGCGGCAGGCTGTCTCGGGCGAGTCGTTTCGGGTCGAGAGGGCGTGCATGGCGTTGAATCCGCCTATGCCCGAGTAGGTAATGTCGGCGTCAGCTCCGCCTGTCAGCAGGATGTCCGCATGGCCTAATCGCAGTTGGTCAAACGCTTGTGCTATGGCGTGCGAGGACGAGGAGCAGGCCGACGACACGGCGTAGCTTTGTCCTTTCAGCCCGAGATGTAGCGAAATGTTTCCCGCTCCGATGCTCAGTATCACTTTCGGTATGTAGAACGGACTGAAATAGGGAGTTCCGTCGCCTCGTGAGAATTCGCCCCATTCGTTTTCGAAGGTCTTCAATCCGCCCATTCCGCTTCCCCATATCACGCCGATGCGTTCTCTGTTTTCGGTGTCGAGATTCAGCCCCGAATCCTGTACGGCTTCTTTGGCTACCCACACCGAGAATTGCGCATATCGGTCGTATTTGCGAATCTCTTTGCGGTCAAAAAGGCTGCTTGCGTCAAATCCCTTGACTTCGGCGGCAAAATGTGTCTTGCAGCGGCTTGCGTCAAACTGGGTGATGTTTCCCACCCCGCTTTTCCCGGCCACTAATGCGTCCCAAAATTCGGGTGCGGTGTTTCCGATGGGCGTAAGTGCGCCTATTCCGGTCACTACTACTCGTTTCAGTTCCATGTCTGTTTCGTTCGTATAGGCCCGTCTGTCACAGATTTTTGTGGGCGAATACGCTTTTTTGAGTGATATTTTTATGTATCTCCCTTGCTCGCAAGGGTGTCAATTGTTTTTTCGAGGCACTCTTGCCTCGATTGGCAGGGAAATTCCCTATCCTTGTATATAGAGTTTACGAGCCTACAGTTGTCCCGTACGCTCGTAAATCACATGTCTTGTGTTCGATTTGCAACTTAAGCAAGCGCTCCGGCTACATACTCGATAGCGTCACCTACGGTCGAAATTTTCTGGGTATCCTCGTCGGGGATCGAAATCTTGAACTCTTTCTCAAACTCCATGATGAGTTCTACGGTGTCCAACGAATCAGCGTTCAGGTCCGTCTGGAAGTTTGCCTCGTTGGTAACTTGGCTTGCTTCAACACCCAATTTATCCACGATGATAGCCTTTACTTTCGTTTCAATTTCTTGTTGAGTCATAATAGTATATATTTAGTTTGTTTTTTCGATGTTATGTATTTTTTCTCATGCCCCGCAT
>CAVHGD010000093.1:0-7491 GCA_963635385.1 Dialister sp. CAG:486
CAACTAGCTCAACCTAGCTCAACTAGCCCAACTAGCTCAACTAGCTCCAACTATCCCAACTAGATCCAACTACTTCTTTGCGGGTCGGTGGGTCGATAGGGTCGATATTTTTTAGAGTATATAGTAAATAGTATATATCATCATTTTCTCTTTAAGTATATAGAGTTACAAAAATCCATCGACCCATCGACCCATCGACCCACCTTTGCAGTTTTTTCGAAATGCTGTCGATGCAGACGATCGGTCGATAGTTTTTAGAGTATATAGTATATAGTAAATAGTATATATCATCATTTTCTCTTTAAGTATATAGAATTATAGAAATCCATCGACCGATCGACAGCATCGACAGCACGACTCACCTCTCAATTTAGATAGACCGATAGACCGATGGACCGATTCGTTTTATAGTATATAGTAAATATATATAGAATATTTTTCTCTTTAAGTATATAGAGTTTACGCAATCCATCGGTCTATCGGTCTATCGGTCTATACAATTCCGCCTATCTGTGTCAAATATTCCACACAACCCGTCAAATATTCCCCATTTATCTAATAATTCCTAACTCCTAATTCCTAATTCCTAATTAAACAAAGATTGAACACGAAGTATTCAGATATTATCTTGTTTGCCGTTACGGTGTTGGTTTCCAATTTTCTTTGGAAGCTGTCTGTCACGGGTTTAGAGGAGGAGCATGCGGCGGTGCTGTTGTTCGGTCGCATAGACATCACGGCGCCGTTCGCATGGATGGCGCAGCGTATAGCAGACGAAGTGTTTTGGCTGATTGGTTTGTTTCGAGATACGTGTGTGCGTATGTCGGCCGATTCGTTTCGTTTTCCGACGAGTTTCACCACGTTTATAGTGTATTCTTGCACGCCTATCAAGCAGTGTTTTATATGGCTGTGTATTATGCTCACCACGCGTGGCGGATGGCTGCATAAGGTTTGGTATATCCCGTTCGGTTGGTTATGCGCGTATGGGTTCAATTTGGTGCGTATTGCGTCGATAGCCATGCTGACGGAGTTTCATCCGGAGCGGTTTGTTCTGTTGCACGACTATGTGTTCAAGTACCTTTTCTATGGCGTTTTGTTTCTCTTGTGGGTCCTCTTCATGGAGTGCCTCCGCCCCAAACACTCAACTCCTAAACCAACTCCCAACTCTCAACTGCACTCAACACTAAACTCTCAACACTAAACACGCACACTAAACTCCTAAACTTCTCAACCCCCAAAACACAATCGCTCCCACCACGTACCCCGCATACATAATAGCTCGTGCGGTGCTTTCTTTGGGTCGGAAGTAGAATAACCCGAGCGCACTGAATAGCGCGGCGAATAGGGGCAGCATTTTGGGGGAGTTCATTTTCCATAGCAGGCATACCGAGGCCCAAATCAGTCCCGTCCCCACTATTAGGATGCCCATTCGGCGTCGGTCGCTGTCGTATCCCATGTCCATAAGCACGGGCACTAACCAGATGATGCCGAGTGCAATCCACACGCAAACGGCCACAGCCTGAGCCGTGGGCAGACTAACGGCCACAGCCTGAGCCGTGGGCAGACTATGGAACAGCCATTGCCGAGCGATGAGCTCGATGTACGGATTCCCGAACCACTCCCGAACCAACCCTATAAATAGGTATAGGACGAACGTTAGCACCGCTATCAGGGTGGCGGAGAGCACCCGTAGGCTGAAGGACTGTAACCATAGGTACGCCAGCCACGACAGGGGGATGAGCCATACGAGATCCGGAACCAACGCCGAACCAACGCCGAGGAGCAGCGTACTGAGGAAGGCACTCTCGGCGGCGTTGTCCGATTTGTACGTGCCGTATTGCAGGCAGAACACCGCCATCACCACCATCACGGCCACTTGTCCCTGCCAGCAGTCGTGTGTAGATGGCATAGCGGTCAGTGTCAGCAGGTATAGCCAGTAGGGGAGTCCGTCTTTTCGTTCCGTCAGTCCGGTCCGCGTGGCGCATAGCCAAAGCCCGAAGGCGTTTGCTATGGCGAGCACCATCGTAGCCGTCACCGCTTGCCACGTGCCGTGTAGAAAGTCCGGCACCCAAGCGGATAGCACCACCGCCGATAGTAGTATTCCCACTATCGGCGGCACGCGTGTTATGTGGCTTATCTTCAGCACCCTGTATGCTAATTATTACTTACTCACTACCCGCTGAGTGAGAACATGCATGTTAATTGTTAATTGTTAACTGTTAATTATTTAAATCCGAGTCTATGCAGCAGGTGTTTCGAGTCGGCTTTTTTGCCGCGGAACTCCTCGTACAGCTCTTCCGAGTCGCGTGTCCCGCCCTGCTCGAGCAGGTGACGGAAGCGTGCGGCCACTTCGGGGTTGAGTATGTCGCCGGTCTCCTCGAATGCCGCAAATGCGTCTGCATCGAGCACGGCGGACCATGTGTAGCTGTAGTAGCCTGCCTCGTATCCGGTCGTAAAGATGTGGTTGTAGTAGGTGGAGCGGTAGCGTGTGATTATTTCGGGAATCATCTGCATGCGGGCCATCGACTCTGCCTCAAAGGCATTTACGTCGAAGTCGGCCGTGTCGGTGCGCTCGTGGTAGTCCATGTCGAGAATGGTGGCCGAGAGCAGTTCCGTTTCCACAAAACCTTGGTTGAAGGTGCGTGCTTTGTTTATCTTGGCCACGAGCGAGTCGGGAATCAGCTCGCCGGTCTGATAATGGAAGGCGTAGGTCTTCATTATCTCGGGGCGGTAGCAGTAGTTTTCCATAAACTGTGACGGCATTTCCACAAAGTCGCGCGGCGTGTTCGTGCCCGAAAGGGTGCGATAGGTGGCTTTCGACAGCAGTCCGTGCAGAGCGTGTCCGAACTCGTGGAACAGGGTCTCCACGTCGTCCATCGACAGCAGCGACGGATTGCCTTGGGTGGGTTTGTTGAAGTTGCCCACGTTGATGATCACGGGTCGGTGATCCACACCTTGCGCATCCACATATTGGCTGCTGATGTTGTTCATCCATGCGCCCGGGCGCTTGCCGGCACGCGGGAAGTAGTCCGTGTAGAGAATGCCCACGTACTCGCCGGCCTCGTCGGTTACCTTGAATACCTCCACTTCGGGGTTGTAAACCGGCATATTTTTCAGCGGCTCAAAGTTCAGTCCGTACAGGTTGTGTGCCAGCGTGAACACGCCTTTGCGCACGTTGCTGAGCTCAAAATACGGTTTCAGTTCTTCTTCGTTGAGGTCATATTTTTGTTTGCGCAGACGCTCCGAGTAGAACCACCAGTCCCACGGTTGCAGTTTCTCGCCCGGCAGGTCTTGATCCATGAGCTCTTGCAGCGCAGCGGCTTCGCGTTTGGCAGCTTCCAGACTCGGTCCCCACACGGTTTGCAGAAATGCATCCACCGTCTTGTGGTCGTGCGCCATGCAGTCGGCCAGTATGTAGTCGGCGGGGCAGTCGTAGCCGAGCAGGTGCGCTTTCTCCACGCGCAGACGCATCGTCTTCACGATCACCGCTTTGTTGTCGTTCTCGTTGTCGTGGTTGCCGCGCGTGGTGTAGGCCATCAGCAGTTCACGGCGCAGTTCCCGATTCTCGCAGTATTGCAGCACGGGCGTGAAGCTTGTGCGCTTCGGGGTGAAGAGCCATGCGTCGGGACGGCCGGCAGCCTGTGCTTCCTCTTTGGCAGCGGCTTTGGCGCTTTCGGGCAGCCCTTTCAGCTCATTCTCGTCGGTTATAAACAGCTGATAGGCATTCGTCTCGGCCACCACGTTGTTGCCGAATTGCAGCGAGAGCAGTCCCAGCTCGGCGTTTATCTCTTTGAGTCGCTCTTTCTTGTCGGCGGGCAGGTTCGCACCGTTCAGTGCAAACTGATCGTAGGTCTTTTTCAGCAGCTGCATCTGCTCGGCGTTGAGCCCTAACTGTTCGCGTTGGTCATATACGGCCTTCACGCGCTCAAAGAGCGTATCGTTCAGTAGGATTCCGTCGCTCAGTTCCGACAGCATGGGCGACACTTTCTCGGCGATGCGGTTCATCTCGTCGGTGCCGTCGGCGTCGAGTATGTTGAAGAACACGCCCTGCACGCGTTCCAGCAGCAGTCCGCTTCGGTCGAGGGCAACGATGGTGTTGTCAAAGGTCGGTTCCGCCTCGTTGGCCACGATGGCGTGAATCTCGGCTTTGTTTTCGGCGATGGCCTGCTCAAAGGCGGGCAGATAGTGTTCGGTGCGCACCTTGTCGAAAGCGGGCACCCCGTAGGGGGTCTTCTGATCGGTGAGCAGCGGGTTTTGGTTGTTGCATGCCATAAGCGTACAGAGCGTCAGGCTCAGTAAAAGAGAATTATTTTTCATTTTCCGTTTGATTTTCCGATTCCGTATTTTCCGATTTTATTTTCACGTTTTTTCGCATCGAGTTGCGAATTATCGCGCGCATGTTAGCGCTTTCTTCATCCACTTTTCCGTGGAAGTGGGGCTTGAAGTCTTTCGCAAATTTGCACTTGGCGAGTTTTATCTTCAGGTCGTCTATATTGCCCGACACGTTCACGCCGAGATAGATGGGCGATAGCACGTTTATGTCGTAGTCGAAGGTCATGTCCAGATTGTGTCGTCCGCCGAGTGCCACCATGTAGTTGTCCATCGACACGCAGAACGGATAGACGTCAATTTCCTTTTTGTAGACCGTCAGCTCAGCGGAGATGCTATCCACTTTGTTTTCGGTTTTCTTGTTGAATAGCAGCAGTTTCGATATCTTGCTGAAGGTCTCGCCGTCCATCACCACGAGGTCTTTTCCGTATATGCTGCAAGCGCCGCGCAGGGTCGAGGGCTTCAGCTCATATTTTGCGTTCGTGTAGGTCTCGGCGGCGAGGTGGAACTCGGCGGCGCCTTTGAAGGAACGCAGCATCGGCACAATCGAGTCCAATTGCGGTATCATGCGTATCAGCTCCTCGATGTTCACGTCGAGCATGTGGTAGTCGAATCCGACGTAGATATGGTTACGCCGCGGGGTGCGGTACATGGCGGTCAGTTGCAGTTTGGCGGCGTTGCATACAAAACCCATCTCGTCGAGCACCAGCACGCCGTCTTTGATATAGAGTTTTCCTTTCAGGTTGTGTGCCACCTCGTTGAATACGACAGCTTCTTTGATATGGGTGTTGAGGGCCACATCCACGCCTTTGGGCACCAAGAACGGATTTCCCTCGTTTTGGTCCCCTCCTTTGGAGGGGTCGGGGAGGTCAGAGGTCTGAGTTGTGGAGGTCTTATTTGTGTCCCCTCCTTTGGAGGGGTCGGGGAGGTCAGAGGTCTCTTCTTCGCTTCCCGAGTCGGCCGAGCAGAGGGCCATCAGCTCGTTTACGTCGGTGTGGTCGGACACGAAATCGAGTTCGCCCACCATGGTGCCTTCTTTGCGCAACCATTCGCCGATGTTTCGCACCTCACCCGACAGGGCAAAATCCGAGTTGCCGACTTTGATTTGCGATTTGTCGATCAGGAAGTCTTTGTTCGAGTACGAGAACGTGATTTGCGGCACGTATATCTTTTGCGTGAGCGAAGAGAGTTCCGCCTCGCCGTTGGTCAGGTTCACGTCGAGTTTCGGATTCCATTGCAGCAGCACATTCTCGCCCTGTTTGTTGTATCGAGCCGAGGCGGCAATGCTCAATGCGCCCGTCTTGGCTTTCAGGTCGTTGCCCATCGCTGCTGTCAGCGCAGCCGTGCGTATCGCCGCTTTCAGCCGAGGCGTGGTCTTGTCTTTCTTGCTCGGCCGCAAGCTTGCCTCCAAGGTCGATTTGGTCAGGTGTGCCTGTATGTCGGTGTAGTATCCTTGCAGGTCGGCAAAATCCACTTGTGCCGTCAGCACGGGCACGGCGGTCGTATCTTTCGTGTCGTATTCGGCGTAGGCGAATACAACGGGCTGCCGTATCGTGGCCGCCATGCTGTCCATTGCGGCCGTCAGCGGGTCGTCAGACTGCAATCCGAGCGTTGCGTACCAAACGGGATTCGAGCCGAGTATATTGCTCGTTTCTATTTGCAATTCGGTCTGCCCGAGTTGCGCATGCATTGCGTCAATCTGTTCAAAATCAACGCTTTGTGCTGATACTTGCGCAGCCAACCAATCAACAGTCTTATGCGAAGGGTGGGTGTTCGGTAGGGTGAATTTTAGGTGCGTATCGGGCAGTTTGGCAAGCATACTGTCGAGTTGGAAATCTACATTTTGCAGGCGAATATCGCCGCTGAATTGTCCCCGCTCCAACCGCATATCCGTGAGGTCGCTAAGGTGAATCTTCGCATTGACTTCTCCCTGTCCTGTCCCTGATGTTACCATGTTGTTAGGCAGGAAGTATGCGATGTCCGGCAGGTGCAAATCGGCGTTCAATTTGAGGTCGAGCAACATATCTGCCATAAGTTCGGACACCTCGCCCGAGAGAGCCACCTTACTGTCTAAAGTCTTTGCCGTGAGCGAGTGTATCTGTACCGCACTTGCCTTGTCGTTATTGAGGTCGATATGTGCATCCGCATCCAAGCCCACCTCGCGCAGCGTGTAGGGCAGTGCAGCGTACTTGCCGCGCCCGTCTTCGAGTACCAAGTGTGCATCCACCAACGGCATTTGCGTGCTGCTGTACACGCCCTGCACATCCGCATCCAGCGACACGCGCCCGTCCACCTCGATGTCGCGAAGCATATCCGTCAGCGACGGCGGCAGCAACGCCAAGAGCGGCGCAATCTGCCACGCGTGCGCACGCGCGTACATATTTAAGGTGATAGAGTCGGCAATGTCCGCCGTGCCGTCCAACTGCAGGGCAAATTCATTCACTTGCAGCGTTGCCTTGCGGAGTGCAAAATGCATCGTCTCCAAGTCAACCGAAGCGGGTATAGAAACCGCAACTTGCAGACTGTCTGCGTATTGCGTGTCGCCGAGCGTGGCACTCACCGCCTCTGATTGGAGGGTAAGCAGCACATCGTCCCAACTGCCGACACGCGCTGCCATGGTAGTGTTCGCCAACGAGGCGGAGATGCTGTCTTTCTCATCCACAAAAGAGATGTACTGCCCCTCAATGCGAGCGGCGTCTATGCGGAGTTGGTCGAAAGGCAGTCCAGAAGAAGTGGTGTCTGTTGCCGCCGTAGTGTCCGTTGAGAGGGCAAACACATCGTAGTTGGTCGTTCCGTCGGCGGCGATATAGATGTTCGCTACCGCATTGGGAAGAGATAATTCTTTGACAACCAGACTGTTGTGTTTTAGGAACTCCACGACATTCACCGTAGCGGTTACTTTCGGCGCAGCCAACAGCGTATCGCTCTGTGCGCCTGCTTTGGGATTGATGAGGTAGAGTCCGTCGATATGTAAACCGAACTCGGGGAAGGTGGAGAAGAAGGTCAAATCCACCTCACCCACCTCGTGTTCGCAGGTAATGTACTCATCGGCCACCTGTCGCACGATAGGTGTCAAGCGGGACGGTGTGAATACAGTCCACACCACAATCCCGATGCCTATCAGTGCCACGAGCAGCACGCCTCCCACGACCGATGCGGCCGTAA
>CAVHGD010000094.1:0-7142 GCA_963635385.1 Dialister sp. CAG:486
CTTTATTTAATTTCAATATTGTACTCTCCGTCGAATCCGGGGTCGATTACCACGCCGCCGTTCGACATCGAGGTCAAGAACTCGCCTCGTACGATGGTCAGGTGTCCACGGATGAGCGGCACGTTGATGGTCGGCGACGAGGACACTTTCTCGCCCGCTTTGTTATACACTTCCACCATCACGGCCACGCCGGCTTCCTTACCGTTTACGAACACGTAGTCAAATCCCATCGACACTTCTTGCTCGTTCTCGGGGCGCAGCAGTCCTTCGAACTGCACACCCACCCACGAGTCGGCAGGCTTGTTGGTAAACATATTGAACGAGCAGGGCATAAACTCCATATAGTGGAACACCACTTTGTAGTCGTCTATGTTCACGGTCTGTTGCTCGGTCGACTCGCTCTCGCCCGCCTCCGGTGCTCCCGGCAACCCTGCACGCTTTCGAGCTTCCTCCACCTGCAGCCGCACAAACTCCTCGTAGTCGGTTGAGATAAATTGGAACTTCGCCAGCGGCCGTTCCATCTCCACCGTTATCTCGTTCACAGGGATATCTATCTCGTTTTTCTGCACCGTTATCGTGCCGGTCTGTTCGCCTCGGTAGGCGTCACGATAGTCGCAGTTGCCGATGTAGTTCGCTTGGTCGCGTAGCGCAATCTCCGTAAAGTCGCTTGCGTCGTAGTATAGGTCGCTGCTCGTGCCTTCGCTCACAAAATCGGTCCAGACAAAGAACTTGTAGTCGCCCTCGCGCAGCGTCAGCACACGGCTGCAATTCAGGCTGTCCACAGGGTCGCACGTGAATCGAACTATGGTGTCGGCATCGCGGTCGTACGAGCCGTCAGCGAGCAGTCGGTGTACGCTCACTATGTGGCGCGTGTCGTACGCAGCGGCGTTATTGTTGGCACGCACCCGCTGTGTACCGTCTTTGGCATAGCTCACCTCTTTGTATATCGGCATCACGGTGTCAAAATTCAGATTCAGCACCACCGCCGTTTGGTCGCCTATATGCGGATATTCGTGTATGTCGCAGCTTGTATGGAACGCTGCCAGCAGCACAAGTATGCAAGAAAGGAATCCTAACCGTTTCATTTTGCGCCTCCTTTCTTCTTGGTGTCAAACGAGTAGGAGAACGAGATGGCGGCTTGGTCGAGGCAGAAGAACGCCTTCTTGCCCGTGTCGGTCAGCAGACCATCCTTGTAGTTCTTATATTTTTCGTAGCGCATGGCATATACGCCCACGCCGAGCGAGAACTCCACTTTCCAGCGAGGATTCTTTTTCGATAGCGGCATGCGGTATCCGGCCGCCAGACCGCCGCCCAACCCGGGCTTGTCCCATCCTTGGTCCTGAATACGCAATTTTCCGTTCCATGCCACGTTGTACCAAGCCACGCCAAAGTGCGCACCCACAAACCACTTGTCGTTTGTCTCGTTGAACCAGTAGCGCACCTCCGGCTGCAGCACCACGGCACGCAGCTTAATGGTGTTCTTAAAGTAGTCCCACGACGACCAGTAGATGGGCAGCTGCATCGACCAATGCTCCGCCAGATCCACTTCCACGCCGAGATTCACCAACCCGAGCGCCCAGCCCACGGCGTTGGTCTTCAGCGTCACACGCCGTTGCCATTCCTCGGCGCTCAACGTGTCAGCAGCGGGAGCTGCCTCCACGAGCTGCACACGAATCGGCGTCGTGTCCCGCTCAAAAACAGGCATTGCCAGTTGGAACGAATCGACGGCTATCGTGCCGGCTTCGGCGTCCAACATCGGCGGTACCGATTTGTTGGTCACGAACAGCACGCCCGCATTACACATTTTGGGGAAGAAATCGTTTATCAGTTTGGGCCATACACGGCCGCTGTCCAACTCTTGCAGGTGTACCACACGCGCATCCATACGCTCGCCGCGGAGGTAGTATTTCACCCACGCCGTGTCCTCGTTCAGCACGCGCAGCACTTCTTCTTTTTGTGGCAGGTTCGATGCGGCCACTTTCTCTTTCAGTCCGTCCCAGTCGATGTATCGATTCACACGAGTGATCTTTTTCTCGGGCACATTCAGGGTCCGCCGAGCCAACCGTATCACTTCGTTCACGCGGGCGTACGCCAAACGATGGTTCAGCTGCTCGCTACCGTCGGGCGAGGTCTCGCCGCGCACGATCACCTCCTGCAGTTCGATGGTGCTGTCTTGCGCCATTCTCTGTTGCAAGAAGTTCATATAATCAACCATCGCATCTATCTCCGCCGCGTTCCCCATGTAGGTCGAGTCAAACTCGGAACTATAAGGACGGAAATAGAAGTGAAAATCCGTGCTGACCACTTGAGCGCACAACGCACTCACGCTCAGCACCAAGCCCAACAATATAAAACTTCGCTTACTCGACAACATACATTTTTATACACATTTCCACTCGCTTCGGAGTTTCGCTACCCGCCTGCTCAGCCGCTTTCGCCTGTTTCAGTGTTTCGCTACCTGCTCAGCCGCCTTCGCCTGCTTCGGTGTTTTTCGCCCACCCCGTAAAGTGGTAACATTCATTCAATTAAGGTCAAACGCAATAGAAGAAGTGAATTCACTTACTCAATTGTGCTGCAAAGATATACTATTTTTAGCAAATAACCAAATCAAAATGCATTTTTTCTGTATTTTTTCCAAAAAACAACTTCTTTGAGCCGTTTATGCGTTTATCCGTCTATGCGTGGTTGAATTAGTTTATTGAGTTATTCGTTCAATATAATAGGTTTAGGAGTTTTGAAATTGATGAATTTGCGAGTTTCGTAGTTGATTGGTTTAGTGTTTAAGAAGTTATACAAAAAGTTTATCCGTTTATGCGTAGTCCTTCCCCCACGCACAAACGGATATCCCCAACGGCATGTTAATTGTTAATTTTTAATTATTAATTGAGCGAAGCGCTGCATGTTAATCTTTAATTATTAATTGAGCGAAGCGCTGCATATTAATTGTTAATTATTAACTGTTAATTGAACTCCTTGGACATTATATATTTTATCGCCGCGCAAAATCAGTATCTGTCCGTTGCGTAGCACCTTCTTTGCCCGAACCACTCCCGAAGCATCCTCTATAGCTGACGGCGTAGCCTTAGCGGGCGTCAGTACCAGCCCCGTAAATCCGCCGTCGCCACCCTTTTCGTTGCTCTCTATACACACCAAATTGGTCTTGGTGGCATTCACTTTGAACCGAATGCTCTCGCCTGCAGCGGCCGTCCTCGTCACCTCGGTATTCTCTATTCCGTTGACATACAGCTTGATATCCTTATACCCGCTCTTGCCGGAGATAAGGGTCAGCGAGTCAGCAGCAGGTATCGCCATGTAGAGGCGGGTCATACCTCTCGAGATACGTCGATTGGCCGAATCGTTCACATTTATGGCAAATTTCCATCCCAATCCTGTCTTGTCGTAGCCGTACGCGCCGTAGATATAGCTTATCTCCGTGCCGTCAAACTGTATGGTGTCCGTACCAAGCGAGGCGGGTGCGCTCAGCTCGTACCCTTTCACCAAAAACTTAATGCTTTGTTGGTCTTCGCCCGTCACCACCACTCGGCCTATCGAATCGACGGCGGCGGTACATTTATGATATGCGCCCGCTATCATCACGCTGTCGGTCTTGATATTCGCCGCAGTCGTGGTCGGCACACCTTCGCCCGACAGGTACGGCACGGTGATAATCGTGTCCGCGTCGCTAATAGCGCCCTTCGCACCATTGGAGAACAGCACTTCATAGAGCAGCTTCGGCGCCCCATTTACCTGCAATTTCATCTGATAAACCGCTCTCGTATGGTTGTCTTGCGCAATAGTGGCGAGGTAAAACACCTTTCCCCATTCGGTCGGCATATCCGTTCCATACAAAGACGCCGTGGTGTCGTTGAATTCTATTTGGCAATCCGCCACGGTCGGCATCTCGGTCAGATACTCGTACGTGAGCGTATAGATGGTATCCGTCTTGGGGTTGTCAATAGTCAGCCCCTTGAGGGTAATTTTTTTGAGCGTAGCATCCGTGCTCGCATTCTCCGCCACGGTATAGGTCAGCTCGTATAGGAGTGTGTTCTGTCCGTCTTGTGCCCTACAAAGAATCCGCTGCACCGCAGGGAATGTTTTATACGGATCGGGTTGAATAATAGCACCTACAGAATACGTCGCCTTCGGATTGGTGCATACTGCTGTCACGGTCGGATAGGTTTTGGTGCCATAAGGCAGCTCGACTGCGTAATTCAGGGTATTTGGGTCGAAATCTGCAATCGCCTTCCCGTTGATGCTTATCGACTCGAGCGAAGCATCGCTGTCGCTCGGAGTCGCCACCTCTATCGATTTGACCACCGACGGGTAGTAGCTCGAAGCACGCCCCATCAGCAGCCACGCCGTCGAGCCGGTGCCGCTCATCAAATGCTTCAGATGAATTTTCCCATTCTTGTTATAGCCATAACCGGTTATCTCACAGCTGCCGGAGTAAGAAGGAACCGACGTCAAGTCCGCCTCCACTATCGTATAGGCAATACTCAGCTCGTCTTGCGCCGTTCCGATGGTGATATCCAGTTTCCCGTTTATATTCTTGAGCGGTATGGCGATGTAATAGCTATACTCTAAATTATTATCCGCCCAAGTCAATACTCCGTTCGAGATAGAATATTGTTTGTTATTATTTCTACAAACGAAAGTAATCCCGTTCACGGTTTCCGTTGAGGTTTCCCCGCTGCATATTGTCGCATGGTCGGTCCATTCGTCAGACGAGAAGTCGGTGCTGAATAGTGTCACCTCCGCCCGAACGTTTCCCGCCAAGAGCAAAACCATCGCCACGGCCAAAAAATTGATACGCTTCATAATCAGTTGTAGAAAAATGTCCTTATATATATAATATTGTTTTAGGAAAAACATGCACAGCGAACCGCCCGAAAGACGATTCGTTGTGCATGCTATTTACATCCGGAAAAGCCGGATTAGAGTTGCGGGCCTGCAGCCACCAGTGCTTTGCCGGCCTCGTTGGTCTCGTATTTAGCAAAGTTCTTGATGAAACGAGCCGCCAAGTCTTTTGCTTTCTCTTCCCATTGTGCAGCGTCAGCGTAGGTGTCGCGCGGGTCGAGGATAGCGGGATCCACACCGGGCAGAGCGGTCGGCACTTCGAAGTTGAAGTACGGAATCGTCTTGGTCGGAGCGGTCAGGATGTCGCCACCGAGGATAGCGTCGATGATTCCACGGGTATCGCGGATCGAGATACGCTTTCCGGTACCGTTCCAGCCGGTATTTACCAAGTATGCCTTTGCGCCCGATTGCTCCATCTTCTTAACCAATTCCTCTGCGTATTTGGTCGGGTGGAGTTCGAGGAATGCCTGACCGAAGCAAGCCGAGAAAGTAGGAGTCGGCTCGGTGATACCACGCTCGGTACCGGCCAATTTTGCGGTGAAGCCGCTCAGGAAGTAGTACTTGGTCTGCTCCGGAGTCAGAATGCTGACAGGAGGCAGCACGCCGAATGCGTCAGCCGAGAGGAAGATCACATTCTTAGCGGCAGGACCTGCCGAGATCGGTTTAACGATCTTGTTGATGTGGTAGATAGGATACGATACACGGGTGTTCTCCGTTACGCTCTTGTCTGCGAAATCAATCTTGCCGTTCTCGTCAACCGTAACGTTCTCCAGCAGGGCGTCACGCTTGATAGCGCCGTAGATATCGGGCTCGCTCTCTTTGTCGAGGTTGATTACTTTTGCATAGCAACCGCCTTCGAGGTTGAATACGCCCTTGTCGTCCCATCCGTGTTCGTCGTCGCCGATGAGCAGACGCTTCGGGTCGGTCGAAAGAGTGGTCTTACCCGTACCGGACAGACCGAAGAATACAGCGGTGTTCTTGCCTTCCATATCGGTGTTAGCCGAGCAGTGCATCGAGGCGATGCCCTTCAGCGGCAGGTAGTAGTTCTGCATCGAGAACATACCTTTCTTCATCTCACCGCCGTACCAAGTGTTGATAATCACTTGCTCGTGGCTTGTGGTGTTGAATGCCACGCAGGTCTCCGAGTTCAGACCGAGTTCTTTGTAGTTCTCCACTTTTGCTTTCGAAGCGTTGTAGATGATGAAGTTCGGCTCAAAATCAGCCAGCTCTTCCTCGGTCGGACGGATGAACATGTTCTTTACAAAGTGTGCCTGCCAAGCCACTTCCATGATGAAGCGAACGGCGAGACGGGTCTCTTTGTTTGCGCCGCAGAATGCATCTACTACAAACAGACGCTTGCCCGAGAGTTCTTTCTTGGCGATTTCCTTAACGGCAGCCCAAGTAGCCTCCGACATCGGGTGGTTATCGTTTTTGTAGGCGTCAGAAGTCCACCATACATTGTTGTGGCTCTGTGCGTCGTCGACGATGTATTTATCCTTAGGCGAACGGCCGGTGAAGACGCCGGTCATTACATTCACTGCACCGAGTTCGGTTACTTGGCCCTTTTCGTAGCCAACCAAACCGGCTTTTGTTTCCTCTTCGAATAGTTGCTCATACGACGGGTTGTAAACGATTTCGGTCGTTCCCGTGATGCCGTACTGCGTCAAATCGATTTTTTTCATAATGATATTTTATGTATTGTTGTTTTATGTATTTTGCGAATTCTGTTTCCTGCTTGTGGTAATAGTTCCTGCTCGCTTGCCCCCCCCACTGCGCGATGCTTGTGGGGACCCCGTTCCCGCTCGCGAGAAATTAATGAAATTAACGAAGAATATTTTTTATTTCTTCTACAAGATATATTTCCTTTATTTCCTTAATTTCTCTCGCTGTTTGCAGCGTAGGAGCCTTTCATTTCCTCTTCCTTTTTTTTGGGGGGGGCAGGGGAGGTCTTATATTCTTTCCTGTTTGCTTGCAGCGTAGGAGCCTTAATTCCCCTCCTTTGGAGGGGTTAGGGGAGGTCCGAGAGCCTTGCATGTTAATTGTTAATTGTTAATTATTAATTGACACACAGCCCGCTTTTCCTTCTCCCTGCAAAATTAGTGCTAATTTCCCAAATCCGCAAAAAGGCTCGCTAAAAACCTTTTTTTTGCAAAGTCTAATTACCAAAAATGCAGAAAACATGCTATAAAACATATTTTTTCGCGTTTTTATTTGGTGGAATGAAAAAAAGGCAGTACTTTTGCACCGTGTTTTTCATGGTATTAGATTTTAAGGTTAAGTAAAAG
>CAVHGD010000095.1:0-7138 GCA_963635385.1 Dialister sp. CAG:486
ACCGTTGGACTTTTCGTGATGCGGATACAAAACAATATACGCATTGCTATCATACCTATCCGGCAATGATGATTCCGCAAGTGGCTCGCACACTGATAGAAGAATATAAGCCCTTGGGGAAATGTAATTTGATTTTTGACCCGTATATGGGTAGCGGCACAACACTTGTTGAGGCTAGTTTGGCAGGGATTAATTCGGTAGGTACTGACTTAAATCCGCTTGCGCGTTTAATGAGCAGTGTAAAAACTACCCATTATAACGAGAAAGAGTTGTGGGAAGAATTTTCAACTATACAAGCAGATCTTGTGTTCTATTCTGAGGATTTGGTGTTAGATACAAATTTTGATAGGATATCGAATTACAGTTTTTGGTATAGTAGGAAAAATCTTACAAAATTATCCTATTTGCAACAACTAATAGATTGCCACAGTACGGAGAAAAACAAGGCTTTTTTCTTGTTGGTACTATCTGAAGTTGTGCGTGAAGTTTCCTTTACACGTAATGGAGAGTTTAAGCGATACCGTATGACAGAAGATAGCATACGAAAGTTTAATCCTGATGTCTTTGGTTTGTTCGAGCGCAAAGTTATTCGTAATATGGCAGGTCTGCAGCAGTTTAACCGTGTGACCAATCGGGCTACTATAACAATCTGCGACTTCAATTCGGCTATTGGCATTCCAGACAATATATTGTCTAAAGGTTCAGTGGATATGATTGTAACATCGCCTCCCTACGGAGATAGTCATACAACGGTGGCTTATGGGCAATTTTCAAGATGGGCCAATGAATGGTTTGGGTATAGAGAGGCTGCATCTTTAGATAATTTATTAATGGGAGGAAAGCGCACAAGGCAAGAGAATTATGTAACTGTAAGCATACGCGAAGAATTGGATAGGATAAGGTCAATTGATGAAAAAAGATACTGGGAAGTCGTATCGTTTCTTAATGACTATTCTGCTTCAATATCCCAAGTGGCTCAGACTGTGCGTAAGGGTGGAATTGCCTGTTATGTGGTTGGAGACCGTCGTGTGAAGAATGTCCAAATACCTCTTGATTATTTTACGGCGGAGATGTTTGGGCTTCACGGATTTGAGCATAAAATTACACTTGTACGCGAAATACCTAACAAGCGCATGCCTTCAAAAACAAGTCCTTCTAATGTAGCGGGTGCACAGGTGGCGACTATGAGTCATGAGTATATCGTAATTATGCAAAAGATGGTTTGAGTGCGTACTGGTATTGCCCATCCACTATGTCAATTATTTCGTTAGCAGTGGTGAAATCAGCCTTATCTCAGTCTGTGGAGAACAATCCTTTGGCTAACCTTTTCTCTCTCTCTTCCCCGCACAATTTCCGTGCCTCCCCTCCTCGCATGCCTTTTTCTGCTCTTTTCTGACTTCTTTTGATTCGATTTGACGCGCTCCGCAGTGCTTTCCTGTTGCATAGTTCATAATTTTGCCGTACCTTTGTGCTGTCAAAAATAAGGACTCGCTTTTGAATCAGTATCCTTCCATATTGCTCGAGAACGCCGTCAATCAGTTTGCTTCTCTGCCGGGGGTGGGGCGCAAGACGGCTTTGCGCTTGGTGTTGCAGTTGCTTCGTCGTCCGCAGCCGGAGGTGGAGGCGTTTGCCCATGCGCTCACGCAGCTCAAGTCCGAGGTGCATTATTGCCGCGTTTGCCATAATATCTCCGACGCCGAGGTCTGCCCTATCTGCCAGTCGCGCCACCGTGACCATTCGACGGTCTGCGTGGTGGAGAATGTGCAGGATGTGATGTCTATCGAGAATACGGGCCAGTACACGGGCGTCTATCATGTCTTGGGTGGCATTATCAACCCGATGGACGGCGTGGGGCCCAAGGATATCGAGATCGATTCGTTGGTGGCGCGTGTCGGCTCGGAGCAGATTCGTGAGGTGATTCTTGCGCTGCCCACCACGATGGAGGGCGACACCACCAATTTTTATATCTATCGCCGTCTGCAGAACGCCAATTTTGCTGAGCCTCCTCGGGTCAGCCAGATTGCGCGTGGCGTGGCGGTGGGTAACGAGTTGGAATACACCGATGAGATCACGCTGGGGCGTTCCATTGTCAATCGTATCGATTTTAAGGCTTAATTTCAAAATACTTTCTCTATGGCACAATCCTCTCCGCTCAACGAGCAAACCGTGGCACGCCAACTCAATTGGTACTACTATGGCATCATGGTATTCACCCTATTGGTCGTCACGCTGATGTATTTTTTGTATAGTAAGGGCTATTATTTGCCGTTGGATACCATGTCGGCAGCGGGCAAAACCATCCAGTATATCGTCATTTTCGATGCTTTGCTGTCCATTCCGGGCGGGCTGTACGGCTTCAGCCGTCTGTGCAAGCGCCTGTCGCGCGAGCAAGACGAGCAGCTGCGTTTTCGGCTCTATCGCCGCTATGCCGCCATTCGTATCTTGTTGGTTAGCAATGCGATGCCGTTGGGTGTGATAGCGTTCTATCTTTTCGGCTGCTATCGTTCCATGATGTGGGTAGCTGCCGTGGCCGCCATCGGTTGGTATTTCACCAAGCCTACGGCGCGCAAGGTTGAGATCGAGCTCAGCTCCTCGCATTACGAAGAAACCTACTAAATTTTGCAGCTATGACTATTGCGGTTGATTTCGATGGCACCATCGTCACCCACGAGTATCCTCGTATCGGGAAACCCATTCCGTTTGCTATCCAGACGCTCCGTCGCCTGCAGGAGCAGGACGGCCATCAACTTATCCTTTGGACGGTGCGTGAGGGCGAGCTGCTGCAAGAGGCGGTCGACTACTGCCGTTCGCGCGGGTTGGAGTTCTATGCCGTCAATGCCAACTACCCCGATGAGCGTCCTTCCGAGTCGCTGAGCCGCAAGCTCTCGGTCGATGTCTTTATCGACGACCGCAATCTCGGCGGGCTGCCCGATTGGGGAATTATCTACCAAATGATCCATTCGGGCCGTGCGTTGCAGCCGGTGCCGGATAGTGCGTTGTCCGAACCGAGCCCGAAGCACCGCCCGTGGTGGTCCCGCCTGTTCGGCTCGCATTAAATACTTCGCATTCAAATACGCATTCAATATACATTGCGTTAACTATACACGATATACGCCTTCAACGCTTGTTTTTATGATTCGCCTTCGTAAGTTAGAGCCTTCCGATTTGCCGTTTCTCTATCAGTGGGAGAACGATGCCGCCGTGTGGGCATCGTCGGCCACGCACAACCCGCTCTCGCAGCAGGATTTGCGGGCGTATATCGAATCCACCACGGGCGATCTCTATCGGGACGGCCAGTTGCGGCTGATGGCCGAGGCGGTGGGCGAAGACGGAGCGGTGGCCACGGTGGGGTGTGTCGATTTGTTCGATCTCGATATCCGCAATCGCCGTGCCGCTTTGGGGCTGTATATCGCTCCCGCTTTCCGCGGGCAGGGCTATGCGCACGATATCATGGTGCGGCTCGAGTCCTATGCGTTCTCGTTTTTGCGGCTTCGGATGCTCTATGCCGTCATTGCGTCGAGCAATGCGCCCTGTCAGTCGGTCTATCGCACGCTTGGCTATCAGCCTGTGGCGACGCTGCCGCAATGGACGCTCGAGGGCGATGCCGTCGTGTGGCAAAAGCTGTGCGCCGCCGACTGATTTCAGCTCGCTTCTCTTTGCGTAGATGGAATTTTTCCATTCAAAACCATTCTCTCTTGTATGACTTCTTTGCCAAATACTCCGTTGGAACGCTCCGTTGCGCTTACGCCTTCGGGCAGCAATCGCCGCTATTTCCGTGATTTCTATGCGGGCGGTGCCACCACGATTCGTGTCGAGGGCACATCGCGTGCGGAAAATCACGCTTTCATCGTTCTCGCCCGCCATTTCCGTGCGTTGGGCTTGCCCGTGCCGGAAGTGCTGTCTGTGGCGCCCGATGAGTCCGGCTATACGCAGAACGATTTGGGCGATACCCTTCTTTTCGATTTCATCGAGCAGGGGCGTCAGACGGGGCACTTCTCGCCTGCGATGGAGTCGCTTCTCGAGCGCACGCTTCGCCTCTTGGCGCATCTCCAGATCGAGGGTGCCGAAGGGCTCGATTGGTCGGTATGCTATCCCGTGCCGTCGTTCGACCGCCGTTCCGTGATGTGGGATCTGAATTATTGGAAGTATTGTTTCCTGAAGGGGACGCAGGTCGAGTTCCGTGAGGACCGCTTGGAGGACGATTTCGAGCGTCTTGCCGACTATTTGCTGCAGCATACCATCGATGGCTTTATGTATCGCGATTTTCAGAGCCGTAATGTCATGGTCGTTCCGCAAGGCGAGCAGCTGCAGCCCTATTTTATTGATTTTCAGGGCGGACGACGTGGCCCCGTGCAGTACGACATCGCCTCTTTCTTGTGGCAGGCCAAGGCCAATTATCCCGATTCGCTGCGTCGGTCGTTGATCGATGCGTATCTCAGCGAACAGCAGCACATCTTTGCCGCTCGCGGGCAAGAGTTCGATACCGATTTGTTCCGCCGTTCGTTGCCGCATTTTGTCTTGTTCCGCACGCTGCAGGTCTTGGGGGCGTATGGCTATCGGGGCTATTTCGAGCGCAAGCCGCATTTCTTGCAATCCATCCCCTTCGCCCTCCGCAACCTAAAATCGCTCTTCTCTTCTTCCGAAGAATCCGTTTCGCCCCTGTTCGCAGCATCGGATTTGCAAACAGCCTATCCGTATCTCTTTGAGCTGAGTAGTCAATTCGAAGTTCTTACAAAACCTCAACCCGCCATAAATCTCCAAAATTCCCAAGAATCCCGAACCACTCCCGAACCAACTCTTCATATCACCGTCTATTCCTTCTCTTACAAGCGGGGTATTCCCGCCGATGCGTCGGGCAATGGCGGTGGCTATGTCTTCGATTGCCGCTCAACGCACAATCCCGGCAAGTACGAGCAGTATAAGTCGCTCACGGGCTTGGATCAACCGGTCATCGATTTCTTGGAGCGGGATGGCGAGATTCTGACGTTCTTGAACCAACTCTATCCGTTGCTCCGCCACCATGTCGAGCGGTATTTGGAGCGAGGATTCACCCACTTGCAGATCTGTTTTGGCTGCACGGGCGGGCAGCACCGCTCGGTCTATTGCGCTGAGGCTACGGCTCGCTACTTGCACGACACCTATCACTTGCCGGTGCATCTCATTCACCGCGAGCAAAACATCGAGCGCAACTTGTAACCGCCCCCGTAGCAAACGCTTAGCGGTGTAATTCGTTTGACTCATACATCCTATTTTAGTACGCATTTCCATTCTATGAAAGCCATGATTTTTGCCGCAGGCCTCGGCACGCGGCTCAAGCCTTTCACCGATTCGCACCCCAAGGCGCTGTTGCCTTTGGCGGGTAAGACGCTGCTGCAGTGGCAGATAGAGCGCCTCCGTGCAGCGGGTATCACCGATATTGTCATCAATGTGCACCATTTTGCCGACCAGATAGAGGCTTATTTGGCGCAGCAGCACAATTTCGGCTGCTCCATTGCGTTGAGCGATGAGCGAGACCAACTGTTGGAAACGGGGGGAGGATTGTACCATGCCTGTACGCTGTTGGCAGGCGATGAACCGATTTTGGTGTGCAATGTGGATATATTGAGTACCATCGATATTTCGGCTTTGTGCCAAGCCTACCGCCCCGAGCAGATGGGCTTGTTGGTGGTCAGCCGCCGCGAGACGCAGCGATACCTTTTGTTCGATGCCGAAGGCCGCTTGTCGGGTTGGACCAATATCGCCACGGGGGCGTTGCGTCCTTCGTCGCTCCGCTCCACCGATGGTCTGACCCCGTTGGCTTTTTCGGGCATGCAGTTGCTCTCGCCAACAATATTTAACGTAATGGAGCCGGTTGTTAACGAACGCGGACCCGTTTTTTCGTTGATAGATCTCTATCTCGACCTGTGTGCAACGCAGTGTTTTTCCGCTTATATCCCGAACCACTCCCGAATGATCGACGTCGGCAAGACCAATCAGTTGTCCGAGGCCGAATCCTTCGCCCTCTCCCTCCTCCATTAATCCTCCGTTAATACCCATTAATACCCCGTTAATTCTCCATTAATATCTCGATAATCCTCCCTCAGATTCCCCTCAATATCCCCTTAATTTTCCCTTAATTCTCCCCTTATTCCCTTACCACTCCCGAACCAACTCCGAACAATCAACTTACAAATAACTATGTGGTCCTTATATTTTGCCGGCTTGATAGCCGGTCTTTTGAGCGGTGCCGTAGGCTTCGGTGGTGGAATGGTCTTGCTGCCCGTTGCCATCTCCTTATTTGGCATCGAAGTCGCCGTTCCTGTCTGCGCCATTGCACAGCTTGGCAGCAACCTAAGCAAGGTAATTTTTGGCTGGAAAGACATTGTTTGGAAGCAAGTCGGCTTCTTCTTGCTGACGGCTGCCCCTCTCACTGCCTTAGGAGCCTATGGCTTCTCCGTAGCTAACAAAGTATGGATGACGCGTATCTTGTGCGTCTTTTTGATTGCTTTTGCCGTTATGAAACTGCTTGGCAAGATGCGTCTGCCCCACCGTCCTGCTACCATGCTGATAGGCGGCGGCGTTACGGGCCTTATCAACGGCCTACTTAGCCTGTCGGGCCCCTTAAGTAGCGCAGTCTTTTTGTCGTTGGATTTGGCTCCTGTGGCGTATATCGCCTCAGAGGCAACCGCTGCGAGTGCCATGCATTTGATTAAGATTCTTGTCTATGGCAAACTCAATTTGATGAATTGGTCCATATTTTGGAATGGGGTAGGTGCCTCGGTTTTTATGATCGTAGGCAATTTTGTGGCGATGCATTTCATCCGTCGTTTCCATACCAAAACCTACCAGCGTGTCGTAGCGGTGTGTATGATAGCCCTTAGCCTATACCTTATGTTCTCTGTATAGTTCCCTATTTCTCATAACATTTTCCCAATCCGGATCTTTTGCTCGTATTATCGATCGACCCTCCACGCTAAAATATTTTTTGTGTGGAGTTTGCGCCGGTACTTCTCTCTTCGGCGTCTAATCTGCATTTTTTTGAAGAAAAAATGACTAAATACTTGCATATCATTTTTTTTTTTACCTTTGCAGGCGGATTGATTTAACTATTAAGAGAATCAACCTATAAAGCATAAATACTAACTAAATCTAATGATAT
>CAVHGD010000096.1:0-6993 GCA_963635385.1 Dialister sp. CAG:486
CCATTCCATTCCATTCCATTCTTCCTCCCATTCCATCTCTAAAATTCCATCTTTATTTCCCCCTGTCCTTTTCGAGACCTGCGTATAGGATAACCAGAACATAAGCAGAACATAACCGATACATAACCGATACATATGAATACTTTCTAAATACTTTGAAGCTACTTTGAAGCTACCTTGTAGCTCTTCACCAGCCACCCCCAAGCTACTTCGCAGCTACCCCGATGCTACCTTGCTGCTACTTCGACACTCCCCTGCAGTATCTCCTGAAATCTCCCCAAAACCTCAATACAAAGCACCAAAAGCTACGGATTCTTGTTCCGCACCACAAATATTCCGTACTTTCCGAATGGAAACCATACATTCGGAAAACACGACCCTTTCCGCCGAAATCAGATAAACAAGGATTTCGACGGGTCTTTGACGTATTGGCACTAATAACAGAGCAGCAAACACAATGCAAGCAAAAACGGGCGCACATCCGTGCGTGTGCTATTGAGCCCCCGTTGTTATTGAAAGTTACTGCAATGTTATAGAGCTGCAAGGCAAAGGCAGCTCTGCGTTCGTGGTTTGGAGAGTCAAACCTCTAAAAAGGACATTCAAAGAATGACTCGGCGGGCGGGGGTAAGTTAAACGCAAAACCGAAAAAAGATGAAAAAGCTATTTTTTGCGATCGTCTTTTCTTTCATAATGCGCTGCTCTATTAGACGGCAAAGATGAAAGACGCCGAGGCGGGTAAAAACGTACCGCCCGCCTCGGTCTTTTCGGTTGCGCAAAGGTACTGCTATTTTTTGAGTGGTGCAAATTTATTTTGCTATTTGCTCAAAAACGGTGGTGTTGCGATGGGGTTCCAATAGAGTTGCTTCGGGGCTGCTTCGGGATGGGCAGGGGAAAATGGGGAATTATTCGGTGGGGAGCAGGGGAATTATTCGGTGGGGAGCAGGGAAAGTAGTCGGGGCAACGGAGCAGGAAAATTAGTCGGCGTGGGAACGGGAGTTTTGCAGCGGGGCAGTGGAGCAGGGAAAGTAGTCGGCAGCAGGGAATCTATGCGGAGCAAAATAGCGAAATTAGTCGGCGGGGGAGTAGGACCAGAGGCCGGTGCGCATGAAAGTTGCTACGGTGTTCATAAGGGAATCACGGCGCGGAGCAAGCTCTGCGGCCGTGACGTCGCCCATAATCCACGAACCGATCCAAAACTCTTCCGTGCCGTCCAACAACAGCGGCAGCTCTGCGCAATGCGCTGCCTGCAGCGGACTGCCCTTCGGCGCCCACGTGAAGAGCTGATAGGTAGTCTCCACGCCCTGCCGACGGAGGTATTTGACATAGCGTTGCGCCGGCGAGGTGAAGACCACACTCGTCAGCATCGGCCAAAGCGCCTTGGGCCCGAACATGCTGCCGTCGTCTTTTTGCGCACAGACGACCACCTGCTGCGGCCACTGCACACGGTCGCCGTATTTAGGCATCTGCGGCAGCGCCGTGGGCGAGAAAGGCAGCGAGTGCCACGCCTGCTTGTGCGTGTCCATATAGTGCAGCTGAGCCGCCAACAGCGTGTCGGCGGGACACGTCCAAAGGTCGCAATCGGCGTGGCGGCGGACATAACGAGTGCGCTGACGCCCCAACGAGGCGGAAGTGGTCAGCCCCATCGGTGCGGAGAAAACGATGGCCTTGTCGATACGCACGCGCGCCGTGTCCGCCAAGCAATAGACTACGCTCTGTGCGCCTGCGGATTGCCCCGCCAAGGTGATGTTTTCGGCATTGCCACCGAATCGAGCGATGTTTTGGCTCACCCACCGAAGGGCGGTGAGTTGGTCCTGCAAGCCGAGATTCACCGACTGCGAATCGGGCTGATAGAAATAGCCGAAAATGCCCAAACGGTAGGTGACCGTGACCGATACGACTCGCTCGCGCAAAGCGAACTCGGCGAGCTGTGTCGGCGTGCGTTCGCCTCCGCCCGCGAAATAGTTGCCGCCGTGGATATAGACCAAGACGGGGAGGTCGGCTGTGGCGGCCGAATCCAACGGATAGGGCGAATTGACGGTCAGCACAAGGCACTGCTCCGTGCAGGGCGAAGGCTCGCCCGCAGCCAACACGACGTGCGACTCACCGAATTGGCGGGTGGAGTCGGCCTGCTCGACCCGCTGGTAGCAGACCGTACGGCTGTCGATGTAGTCGCCTGCGGGGTCGATGCCGTCGGCCAAGACCGGCGCTCGGAAGCGGTCGGCGTGGGCATACGGAATGCCGTGGTAGATATAGACGGCCGCCGTGTCGTTGTGCATACGGAGGCAATGGGCAAGGGTGTCGCAAGGCAGGGCGTGGATAGCCGTGGCCGAGAGGAATAGCGCCGAAAGCAAGGCGAAACGAAGGGTTTTCATTCGGGATGGATTCGTTGGAAATAGTTAATTTTGTATATGATATTATATGGATTAGAGGGAGATGGTTCGGGAGTGGTTCGGGAATGGTGGGGAACCTATTGAAAATTTTTGAATGTTATTGGGAAAATTTTTGCGGGTTAGCGGATGATGAGAATCTTGACGGTGGTGTGCGCACCGGAGGCGTTGCAGAGCGCCGTATAGACCCCGCTCGCCACTCGTTGGCCACGGAAATTGCAGCCGTCCCACACCGCTATCCCGCCGTTGCTCTTGGTCTTGCAAACCAAGTTGCCGCCCGCATCGATGATGTTGACCGTCGTATTTTCCATCAGGCCCGCAATGGAGATGACGCCCGCATAGTTGGGACGCACCGGATTGGGGAAGGCGTAGGCGTTGGTAAGGTCCTCCTTCGGGGAAGAGGCATCGCTCCGATAGGAAGCAATGCCGCTACCCGTGCCCACAAAGACCTCGCCCGAATTGGGGTCGATGGCAATCGAGAGAATGGTGTTGGAAAGCAGCGTGGAGTTGTCGGTGGTGAAGTGCGCCAACGTGGTCAGGCCGTCCGACGACATGAGGTAGATGCCCGATGTCTGCGTGCCGATCCACTTGCGGTTGGCGCCGTCGACCACGATGGCGTTGATCTGCTCTGTGCCGAGCAGGTAGTCCGCCAAATTGGTGCCGTCGTTGCGCGGAATCTTGACCCGCTTGCACGCATTGGAGCTGAAGAAATCGACCGAAGACGGAATGATGATAATGCCCGTAGGCGTGCCGATCCAAATATCACCGTCCAAATCTTGCGCAAGACAGTAGATATTGGTCGGCGTGAGCTGGATGTTGTCGCCGTCGATAAAGGAGGAACGCTTGATGCATTGGTCGTCGCTGCCCTGCGTGGGCGTGCCGTTGTCGTTGAGCAAGATGACGCCCGCGGAAGCGCGTTGGTCGATAATCCACTTGTAGTTGGTGTTGCGGTTGTCGATGGTGATTTCCCACGGCGTATCGACCGTGATGTTTTCACGCCCCGAAGCGAGCTTGAGCCCGTGCCACTGCCCGTCGGGCGTCAAGATATTGACCGGATAAGGCACGTTGCTGGTGTTGAGCACCCAAAAATTGCCCTCCGAATCGAACATGGCACCCTCGGTACGGGTATAGAGATTCGGGTAGGCGGGAACCGCCGAGGTGAGCGTACTGTTCTCCACACCGTGCCGCTTGTAGAAGGTGTTGTTGCGGTACTCCAACACGCCGCACGAGTAGGTGGCGCAGAAGAAATGGCTCGCGTCGTTGGGGTCGACCGCAATGGAAACGACGTCGTAGGGATAGGCGCCCGTCTGGTCATAGACCTCGCCCACATACTTGAACGACCAACGGTTGCCGTCGTACATGCTGAAAGTGCCGTTGCGCGAGTACTGCGCCGCCCAACGGCCGCCCGCTGCCACGAACATACGCCCGCCGCCGTACTTCAAGCGGTAGCCGTTGTCGGAGAAAGGTCCGTTGGGGACAAAATACTGACGCCCCGCAGAGGAGATATGGCGAATGCCCGCATTGTTGGCCGACGCCCAATAGCTGCCGTCCGAAGGGTCATAGACCGCGTCTTGCAGCCAATCGTCGCCGAGCAGCGTGCGGGTGCCGTCCGCCTCGACACGCAAGAATCGCTCGTACGACTTGTTCTGGTGAATCAGCAAGACATCGTTGTAGGCCGACGCCCAACGGAGCGAATCGGTCGGCACAAGCGACCATGCTTGGTCCTGCCACCGATAGAGCGAGTCGCCCTGCATGACATAGAGGCTGTGGTAGGCCGAGAGCAACTTCTGCACCGTGCCTTGGGCCTTAGGCAGCGGCCGTTGGTGCCAATAGGAATAGTCGATGAGGTTGTCGCTCAGCGAAGCAAAATAGAGCGTGTTGTCGGCGGCGGCATAGAGCGTGTCGCCCACCTCGCAGAGGCGCTGCACATTGACGTTGGAGGCGCTGTCGCCGATGTAATAGGTGTCCTGCACCTCCGCCTTGCGAGGATTGATGGCCACGATACCGAACGGCAGGCCGAGATAGACTCGGTTGCGGCCGACATGGATATCGTTGATAGTCACCGCCATAGTGGATGATTTCTGGTAGAGGTCGGACATCTCCTGCACCTCGCCGTCGTCGGACAAGAGGTCGATACGGCCGTCCTGATAGCCGATGACGAGGCGGCGGCTGTTGTCGTCGTAGGCAATACGCGAAACCACGGAGCCGTTGAGGCCCGTGGTCTTGTTCCAATAGTGCATGGTCTCGTCCTGCTTATTGACCGAATAGAGCGTGCTACCCATGCGGGCATAGACCTCCGTCTGCCCCAATGCGATCTCGTTGGCATAGTAGAACGAGGGGTGCAGGCGCCACTGCTGCATGCTGCCGTAGTCGAGGTCCTCCTCATCCGAGCCGGACGAGGCGCCGCTGAGGGCGGAGTTGAAGTCGGAATAGCGAACGATGCCCTTGCTCGTGCCGATATACATACACTCGTGTTGGAAATCGTACGCCAACGAGAGCACGTAGTTGGCGGGCATGGGGCTGTTGGCCGTGGTGTAGTGAGCCACGAGCGATTGGTGGTCCGAGGAGACGACATAGACGCCCAACGTGGTGGTGCCGACCCAGATTTGGCCTTGGCTGTCGTACGCTATGGCATAGACTTCGGCTGTGGAAAGGGGCTGCTCGCCGGTTGGTTCGGTAATGGTAAGGCGATGGCAACGATTCGAGGCCGAAAAATCGGTCTTGGCGTCGATCCAAAATACACCCGCAGAGGTGCCCGCCCACAGGTTGCCCATGTCGTCCTCCATGAGCGTATAGTAGCTCGTAGGAGCGACGGCTTGGTCGTTTTGGTCGATGAAATCGCCGTGGAAATAGGTGGCGTCGTCGGCAGCGGAAGCCGTGCCCTTGTGGCAATGCAAGACGATGCCCTGCGGGTTGCGACACGACACGAGCCAAACGGAATTGGAACGGCTGCGGCTGCAAATCAGACTGCCGGGCGTGGCAATCTCCGATTGCCGATTGGCCATCTGCAATTGGTAGGGCGTCCATTGGCCCGAGGAGTAGGTATGCAGCTGCGCATCCGGCTCGGAAGCGTTGCTGACCCACAGCGTGCCCGACGCGTCGAAATCGATGCCCGCCGTGCGCGTGTAGTGGGTCGGATTGGACTCCACCGCCGTGACAAGCGAGCTGTTTTGCGGCAGGTACTGCTGAATCAACTCCGTGCCGCGGAACTCGTACAGGCCTGTGCCATAGGAGGATACAAAGAAATGGTTGGCGTCTTTCGGGTCGACGGCCACGTCCATGAAATCGCTCGCGGCATGGCCCGTCTTATTTTGAATATAGCTCTGCGAGATGTCCGACCAGCGGCTGCCGTCGAAGATCATGACGTCGGCCGCGCGGCTATACTGCGTCGCCCAACGGCCGCCCGGCACCACGAAAAGGCGCCCCTGCGAGACCACCATGCGATAGGGAAGGTTCTGCGCAGGACCATCGGGCTTGAACGTGGAAGTTCCTACGGCAGTGGTAAGGGAAACGCCGTTGCTGCCGGCAGCTCGCCACACCCCCGTGGCGTCGGAATAGGCTACACCCTTGTCGGCATCTCGCTGCACACGGCCCAACGGCTCGGTGGTCCAAACACGGTAGTCGGACAAGTTGGCGGAACGAGCGGCCTTGTAGAGCAGCGATGCGGTGAAGGCATAGACGGAATCGGCCGTGACGGCCACGTCCTCCACCGCCACCGAGGCGCCACCGGCGCCGATGTAGTAGGAATCGACCAAGCCGTGTTGGCGGAGCTGAAACGTGACGATACCGAAATCCATCGAGAGATAGGCCACGCCGTCGAAAAGGGTGATGTTGCGCACCGACTTGTCGGCAAACATGTCTTTGGCGTACAGGCCCGGCACGTACTCGACGGACCCATCGGCCGAGAGCAGGTCGATTTTGCCGTCGGCGTAGGTCAGGATGAGCAGGCCCGTGGCGTCGTCGTACGCCAAGCACGTGATATCGCTGCCGTTGAGGCCGGTTTGGGTGTCGTAACGGCGGATTTGCCCCGACTGACGGTCGACGGAGAAAAGCGCTCCGTCGGAGTTGGCATAGACCAAAGAGGGCGTGAGCGCAATCTGCGTGACATTATTGTAGGCAAACAGCGTGCTCCAATAGGCTGCCGAAGACGGCACCGAAAGCGTGAGAAGGCTCAGCAAAAGGAGCACGAAGGGAAAGGAAAAACGATGATTCATTCGGAATAGGGTAAGTTGAAGGAAACAGCAAGCGGCCGTGCGAGCGGCGCCGAAGCACCGACACGGGGCGGCTACAGGATAGAGAGCAGGGCGTGAACGGCACGCGCACGGTGACTTATGGCATTTTTAACGTCGGGCGAGAGCTCTGCAAAGGTTTGTGAATAGCCTTCCGGGGCGAATATCGGGTCGTAGCCAAAGCCATTCGAGCCGGATGGTTCGGGAGTGATTCGGCCAAGCACTACCCCTTCGACCTGTTGCATGGGGTGCGGAGTGGGCAAAAATGCGGGGTCGGAATACAAAGGATTGTTAGGATTTGTATTCGGCGTGTTAATAGGCGAGGGGACAGAATAGGAGATAGGGCGGAGTAGGGTGATGACCGTACGGAATTGGGC
>CAVHGD010000097.1:0-6927 GCA_963635385.1 Dialister sp. CAG:486
CGGCAGAAACACCGCAAACTCAATGGAATTGAATAACATATTTATTGGTACAAATATCTATTCTATCGTGGCTTATTCTATCGTAATGATAGTTAGTCCGGCACCGCCTCGGTCGGGGTCACCATCGTGGTAGTGCAACGGGGTATCGCCACGCTTGCGACGCTGTTTGTTATAGGTATCGAGATAATCCCGCACGGTTTGTTTGAGCGCTCCCGTACCCGTTCCGTGCAGTATTGTTACCTCGCCGGCATTCACCATTACCGCATCATCGAGGTACGCAATGAAACGCTCCAAGGCCTCATCGGCACGCATACCACGCAAGTCAAGGGTTCGTTCGAAAGACAAGACCCGCTGACGCACCATTGAGGTATAGCCTGCCTTACGAACCTTCGGAGTAGGTAGGGGCTTGGTAGCATGCTCCTCCGCCTGTGCTCGCTTACTCAAAGCACGCAGGTCGCTGAAATCACGCATAATGATTTTGCCATTATTCTGCTGAATAGTGGGAGATGGTTCGGGAGTGGTTCGGGATTTTCGGGACTTTTGAGAGTTTGGGGAGGTTGGGGAGTTTGGGGAGTTTTGGGAGTTTTGGGACTGTTGAGTTTGGCGGGAGGACTCGGGCTGAACTTTTTGTTTCAGTGTCTCCACGCGTTGGCGGGCTTTCTGCGTACGCTCCTTCTCTGCTTTTGCCTCCTTAATTTCTCGAATGGTGCGCTCAATGGCGGCATTGCTCTCCCGCAAGAGGTCAGCGGCCTGCTGTTTGGCCTCGTCCATCACCTCCCGCTTCTTGGCTTTCAGCCCCGCTATTTCCTGCTCGTAGTAGGCAATCCGCTCCTCCAAATGTTTCTCTCGCTGACGGATATTTTGCCGCTTGTTCTCCCAATAGCGTTTGTCCCGAGCAATGTCCTGCAGCTGCTTGTCGTAGTCGATGTGTTCCTCGCCCACCAACTCGGTGGCACGAGCGATAATCGGTTCCGGAAGCCCTATCTGCTTGGCGATCTCGATGGCGAAACTGCTTCCCGCTTGCCCGACGGAGAGTTGGAACAGGGGGCGCATCTGCCCGCGATCGTAGAGCATAGCGCCATTCACCACGCCTGCCGTCTGCTCGGCAAAGTGTTTGAGGTTGGTATAGTGAGTGGTAATGACGCCAAACGCTTGCTGCTGAACGAGTTGGTTAAGGACTGCTTCGGCAATGGCGCCTCCGATAAGCGGTTCGGTACCCGTACCAAACTCATCTATCAGCAACAGCGTACGGCTGTCGGCGGAACGCACAAACGCCTTCATATTGCGCAAGTGGCTCGAATAGGTGGAGAGGTCGTCCTCGATGGATTGCTCGTCGCCTATGTCTATCATCAGATTGTCAAACAACCCCATACGGCTGGTCTCGGCAAGCGGCACCAACAGTCCGCACTGCACCATGTATTGCAACAGCGCCACCGTTTTCAGGCAAACCGACTTACCGCCCGCATTAGGGCCGCTGATAACCAACATACGATTCTCCGATGCCTGCAGGCGAATAGTCAGCGGCACAACGGTTTTGCCCTGTTGGCTGAATTTTAGATACAACACAGGGTGACGAGCCGACTGCCAATCGATAATGGGCTCTTGCAGTAGCTCGGGGCGGATGGCGTGCAACGACTGCGCCAACTGCACTTTTGCCAAAACGAAATCAACATGCGCCAACATCTGCTCGCTCTCGCCAATGGCGGGCATATAGGGGCGAAGCGTGGCGGTGAGTTCTTGCAAGATACGGATACGCTCACGACGTTCCGCTCCCTCCAACTCTCGAATATGATTGTTTGCCTCGACGACCTCTTGCGGCTCGATATAAACCGTTTTGCCCGTAGCCGATTCGTCATGCACAATACCGCCTATTTTGCGTTTGTACGCCGGCGGAACAGGGATGACGAGCCGCCCCTCTCGGAGCGTCGGGGCCGCATCTTTGTCCAAAATGCCAGCCGATTGGGCTTGGCGGAGAATCTGATTCAACGCACGCCCTACACTGCCCTGCACAAGCGTCAGCTCGTGGCGAATCCGTGCCAACTCGGGCGAAGCGGAATCGGCCAAACGCCCATACTTGTCGAGCACACGGTCGATGAGCCGCACGACCTCCCCCACCCGATACGGATTCGTATCGGCTGCAGGGGCAAACGTCGCAAGATGTGGGAACCGCTGCGGGTCCAACGAAGTGAAAAACTGTTCTAACAGATGGGCGTAATCCAACGTCTTGCGCAGCGCAAAAAGCTCCGCCTCATCGAGAAAAAGCCCTTCAATACGGATGCGAGACAATGCCTCTCGCACATCGTGAATCTCCCCGTGCGGAAAATTGAGCGAAGCATCCTCCACCACCTGTTTCATTTCTTCCGCCTCGTAGAGAAGGCGATTCACCTGCTCATAATCCGCAGAGAAAGCCATCGCCTCCACCTCCTCGCGCCCCAAAGGCGAAGCGCAATAGCGACTGAGTTCCGCACGGATAGTGAGGAAATCGATTTTCGATTCTATAGTGTCCGGAAAAACCAAACCAATCACAAATTAAAAATTAAAATTATCCCAAGATACGGACATCTCGAAGAACGGTGCCGCCTACCGCCTCGTTGAGTTTGCGCACCAACTCAAATCGGCACTCAAACAACTGCGCCTTGAGGGCAGCGCTGTGGATATGAACATAGAGCACCCCCTCCTTGACCTCTATTTGCGAGGTAAGCCGTGCCACCGTGCTACCCATCACCTGCGGCCATTGCTCCACCACACGGGTTTCGAGCAACGACTTCTCCAACTCCGTGCCCCGCAGACACTGCGACAGCACATCGCCTATCGATAACGAATTTCCTCCCCGCTGCATCAGTTTTTCTCCTTTCTGAGCAAAATCTGTTGGCGCGTCTGGAACACCCGCAACGACGTATCGAATCCGTTGAGCTGCTGCACCTTCGCCATGCGGACTCCTTCGCGTTGGCAAATCTCCCAAAGCGACTCGCCCGGATGCACCCAAAGCGGGGACTTCTCTTTCTCGCCATACGCACGCTTGCGGGACAGATAGACGCGGTCGCCTACCTGCAAATCTCGCCCCAAGGCATCGTTCCAATTGCGGAGGGTACGCTCTTTTTTATTGAGCCGAAAAGCGATGTTTGCGTACGTATCGCCCTCACGCGCCACCACGTACTGCACGCCGTTACAGCGTTTTTTCGGATGCTGCAGAAAAAATTGTTGCCGCTCCTGATATGCCGTCAGCGGCTCCTCATACTCGGGCTCCGGATTGCGGCTGATAGTGGCTATCGGATCGGATTGCGTGACGACCGTAGCTTTTTGGGTCGTTTTTCCGGTCTTGGCAGCAGCAGCCGACGAAGCATGATGAGCAGCGGTAGCCGTGGCGAGCGCTGTCGGCGTAGCTAAGGTATCGAGGCGATAATCCTCAATAATTTTGATGAGTTTTTTCGGATAGAGCGGGTCGGTGGCATAGCCGCACTGTTTCAGCCGATACGCCCAACCCGAGTAGTCCTCAACGGCTATCTCGAAACAAGTGGCATAGCGGGGGCGCTGAAGGAACAACGCATGGTCCCGATACGACTCCCACGCATCGCCATACACGCGAAAGCACTCGCCCTTGGAATCGTCATCGTGGTAATAGGAGCCGCCCATCCAATCGCTCGTGCATTTGATGCCGAAATGGTTGTTTGCCTCGCGTGCCAATTCACTCGTGCCAGCTCCGGACTCGAGAAGCCCTTGCGCCAAGATAATAGACGCCGGCACGCCGTAATCGCGCTGATTGGCAATCGCCACCTCTCGCCATTCTTCAATATAGGTAAGATACGACGCGTTTTGCTGCGCCTGCACAGAGAGCACGGCACACGCTGTGAGAAGTATCAAAAAGGAATGTTTTTGCATAGATAAACCGATTTTGCGTGCAAAATTATAAAATAATTTGCAGATTTACAAAGAATGGGCTATCTTTGCAGCGTAAAATGCACGAAATAAACACGAATCACACTATGAAGAAGCTTCTTTATCTATTAGCAGCCGTCGTTTGCCTGCTGACGCTGTCTTCCTGCGAGGGCGACAATTACTACCCCAAGGAGACGAGCTACGTCTATCAATATAACAAAGAAAACTTAGACTTGCATGTCGAGTCCGCCGATTGGCAGTGGTCCGAGGACGGATATTTCTACTACACGTTCGAGGTTAAGGAACTCACCAAAGAGATATACAATTATGGCGTCGCACTTTGCTATCGGGAGTACAACCATGGGAGATCCGATGCCTACCAGATTGCGCTGCCGTATATTCACACCTTAGTGGATGGCACAACACCCTATCAGCAGTATATCGATTTTTCGTATCTGCCCAATCAGGTGGAGATAGCGGTGACTAACTCCGACTTGAAATACGACGCCACGCAGAACCCGGAGAGTATGGATTTTCACTTGACTTTGATATGGTAACATTCCGCCGATAGCGGTATTGCCGATTGCTAACAATAGAGACTGCTGTCATCCGTAAATAGGTGACAAATGCCAAAACAATAGAGGCTGCTCCGATGGGGCAGCCTCTTGTTGTGAGTGGAATTATTGTCGATAGATATGTTTCTTTGACGAACTCACCACTTTGTTTCGGGGCGATAGCCGCCCGCTGTACTGAAAGTAGTCGTCGGAATCAAATCCCGTGTTGCTTAGCTATGCTATCGTGTTGATTTTCAATTTTATGCGTCGAAACGTATGTAGAATATTCTGTTCTGCAAATACTATCCGTACCGACAGTAGATTGTTCCGAACCCGATTGGGAGTTACTTGCGTAAAAAGCGACTAAAATTAAGCAACCTATTAATAGGATAGTTAGAATAGGATGAATTGCTTTTATGGTTTATTTTTTGCAAAGGTAAGGCGCTTTGAGGATGAAAACAATCATCTTAAGTCACGAACGAGACGGACTGCACCCCCTTGATAGCGAGGGCGGTAGCCGTTCTCGCTGTCGCCGAAGTAGCCGCCTGCGTCCGCCGTATGCGCATTGAAGGTCAGGCAGTATGCATCGGCTATGTTTTTCGCCGTAGCAGACCAATAGAAGCAACCGTTCTGCACACCGTACACTACTGCCTTGTAGCGGACTCCCGCAGCAGGCAAGAATACTGCGCCTGCCGTTTCCAATTTCTGCCATTGGGCAAGCGAGAAAGTTTGATAAGCAGCGTAGGCTTCTGCGCTGTCATCATCGGCGAAGCCGCTCTTGAAGGTTATGCTATCGGGACAAGTCCAGTCGTCGGGGAGGAGGATTAGACCATTTACAGAGTCCGTATCGCTCAATCGGATACAGGCAACGCCTCTCTTTTCTTTATATTCGGAACGGAAGTCAAGTATGTAATTCCATTCCTCTTGGGTAAGGGTACGGAAAGTACCGGGCGCATAACCGCTGATGTCGGTTTTGCCCCATTCGGAAAAATTGCCCCTATACTCGGAGGCATCTCCCTGAGTACCGACGCCCCCCATAGCCTGACCGGTGTCACTGCTCCAACCGAAGAGGTCTATCTTGTCGGCGAGAATAGAGTCACTGATATTGGCTGCGCCCAATATATCGTATTGGTTTTCAGCGAATGACCAACTGCGAGTGGATTGCGTGTACTGCAGGTTGCCCCGTGAGAAAGTAACCTGCTTTTCTCCCACATAAAATACTCCTGTCAATGCCGTGCTGTCGTAGTCGCAGGGGCTTTTGTAGAGATAAACGGTGTCGTGCACCGCAACATGCACCGTGTCGTGTACCTCTTTGATGACTTCTTGATAGACAATTTCTTTCGAAGCACGGGGCAGTATCAGTTTGAGCGTATCACCCTCTATCATATTATTCATATCGTAGGTGATACTGTCGATGGTGGCAATCGGTTGTTCGTAGTACACCTTGCCATTCAACCACACCACTTGATTGGTTTGTGCCTGCAGCAGACTGCTCAATGCCACTGCAAATAAAAAGAATAGCTTTTTCATATCGGATGTTTATTTGGATGTTATTTCTTGCGACAAAAATAGGTCAACCACCCGTTGGCGGGATTCGGGTAGTGCGTATTTAATCCTTCCAATAGGCCTACATTTTTGTTCCTACTTGACCATATCTGGAGATGATTACAGGCGTCTGCCATGTACATCGTATTGCACGCCATCCGCTACGATAATCAGTTGCCCGCCCACGATGTATTTATCCACTTGGCGGACAGGGCTGTTCTCGTTGTTCTCCACCGGGTCGGTAGCGGTTGGAGTCTCCTTGTACACCCCATAGGCGATAACGAATTGGTCGATACGCTCGGCGGGTACGCGCAACTGCTCTACTCCGTTGATAGACAGCACGGCGGCTCCCTTGTCGTAACTCACCTTGGGCATGGCCGTCAGGCGATAGCACTTGCTTGTGCCGCTCACCCATGCATAGACGGCGTTTTTCTCTACCTGCTGCGCGCGAGCAGTCATCATAGCCGGCAGGCCACATAACAATAGGATTGTCAATAGGATGGTTCTTTTCATACGCATTTAGGTGTTATCTTTGCCGGGTAGCTAACTGTGTATCTGCTTGCCCGGCTCATGGTTGCTTTTCGTATCCCCTGCAAAGGTACATCTTTTGAATGGGATATGCAAACCTTTTTTTGAAGATTTCGCTTTCTTTTTTTGGGGAATACACACGCCCTGTGGGATAGGATATGCAATTATTGGCGGGCGAAAGTTGATGTTTTTTGTCAAGTTTAGCCCGGTAATAATGGGATGTCCGGATGTCTTGCGGAGCCGGAGAGCCGGATTTTGGAGTATTGATACACAGAAAAGAGGCTGCCCAATCGAGCAGTCTCTTTCTTTATTTTAGCCCCTCCTTTGGAGGGGTGAGGGGAGGTCGGAGTTAGGTGGTGGAGTCTTACTTCACCTCTACGCCCGTCACGGTGTAGGTTTTGCCGTTGCGGAGGATGAGTACCTG
>CAVHGD010000098.1:0-6818 GCA_963635385.1 Dialister sp. CAG:486
GTTACTACCGCTTGGAGTTCCGCCATTTGGTTGGCAATACGCGTCAGTTCTGCCGTCAAGAGGCTGTTCTGCGCCGTCAAGACCTCCAAATAGGTCGTACTGCCGTACTGCATCTTGAGCGAAGTTGCCTCTTGCGCACGCGACAGGGCTTCTACCTGCTTGTCGTAGAGTTCGCGTTTGGCGTGGCAAGTTTGGTAGGAATGGAGTGCATTATTCACCTCGTTGCCTGCCGACAGTACCACTTGCGAGAAGGACAGAATACTCTCCCGCTGTTGCGACTTAGCCGCCTTCACTTGGGCTATATTCCGCCCCGAATTGAACAGAGGCACAACCAATCCCGCAGCAAGGCTCGAAATCATCGTCATAGGGTCGATAATCGTTCCGTAGGAGTGGTTCGTCCAACCGAAAGTACCGCTCAAGTTTAGCGAGGGTAGGCAGTTGCTGCGCGACAGATTCATATTATAGAAAGCGCGTGCCATATTCTGTTGTGCCGCCCGCACATCGGGTCGGTTGTAGAGCAGGCTTGCGGGGACACCCACTTCGAGTTCGGCGGGCATTTGCTGTTCATCGAGCCGTCCCCGTACTATCGTGCGGTGTGTGCCGCCCAAGAGCAGACAAAGGGCATTCTCCGTTTCGACAATCTGTTGGCGAGTGTCAAGCACTACAGTCTGAATCTGGTAGTAGGTTGCCTCCATTTGGGTTACGGCTGCCTCGTCCGACATACCCGCCTCTTTCATACGGCGAATAGTGGTTGTGGTCTTTTCCCAAGTGGTGGCATTGTCCTCTGCCACTTGCAGTTGCGCATCGAGCATCAACAGCGTATAGTAGGCATTTGCCACACCGGCAATCAGTCCGCACCGAGACGCCTGCTCATAGTCGAGCGACTGCTGTTTGGCTGCCTTGGCACCCCGCAACGAATTGAGCGTGCGCCCGAAAATATCTATCTCCCACGAGGCGTTGGCAACAATGTCGTAGGTGCCGCTTTGCTTAATGCTATATTGCGGAGAAAATCCCACTTGGGGCGCAATGCTGATAGTGGGCAGATAGGCTAATTGTGCCCCGCGCAGCGTGGCTTCCGCCTGCTCCACATGTTCGTGGGCAATACGCAAGTCGAGGTTGCTGTCGAGGGCTTGGCGGATAAGGTCCTGCAAGAGCGGGTCGGTAAAGAGTTGCTCCCACTCCAAGCGGGCGAGGCTTGACGCCGTGTCCGACAGGGCAATGTCGCCATAGAGCGTGCTGTCCACACTCTCCACGGGCTTATACTTGCCGTAGATGCCGCAAGAGGGTAGCGCGGTTGCCCCAACCACTACCGCCACAAGGGCAAAGAAGGTATATTTGATGTTTTGTTTCATAAGGAAAGAATCTTAATAATCGTACATTGGGATTTCCGAGCGGGCAGCCTACGAGTTGGTAACGAGTTCCTAACGAGTTGGTAACGAATTTCCGAAGTGCGTTATAGGACTGTTATAGGTTCGTTATAGGTTCGACTATCATAAAAATAGGATACCCGCTCGGTGTATTATTCTGTGCGGGCTGTATTGCGGTTCTTGCGGCGCTTCTCGTCGAGGTGTTGGAATACCACGAACAGGGCAGGCACCATAATGAGCAATGCCAGAGTACCGACTACGCTACCGCCGACAACACCTGTACCGAGGCTTCGGTTACCATTGGCACCTACACCGGTGGCTGCCACCATAGGAAGCATACCGAAGATAAGGGTTAACACGGTCATCATAATGGCACGCAGACGCGCACCGGCTGCCTCTGTGGCGGCATCTTGCAGGCTCTTGCCCGCCTTGCGACGCTCGGCTGCATACTCGGTAATCAGAATAGCCGTCTTGCTCAACAAACCGATTAGCATAATCACACCCGTTTGCAGATAGATGTTGTTCTCCAAGCCGCAAATCTTGGTCAGCAGGAACGAACCCATCAGTCCGACCGGCACGGCAATAATAATCGCCAACGGCAGGCGGAACGACTCGTAGAGTGCTGCAAGAATAAGGTAGATAAGCACCATGCAGATAAGGAATATCATTGCCGTGCCCGTATTGGAGGATTGGCTTTCCTCGCGTGTGATGCCTCCGTAATCGACAGCGTATTGGTGAGGCAGTACTTGGGCAGCCACCTCTTTGGTAGCGCGAATGGCATCACCCGTCGAATAGCCCGACGCCGGCATGGCACTCACTGAGATAGAGTTGTAGAGGTTGAATCGGGTCAGGTTGTTCGAACCATAGATACGACGCATGGTAACGAATTGCGAGAGCGGTGCCATCTCGCCATTGTGGAGGCGGACAAAGGTATTATCGAGGCTACGCTCGTCCACACGCTGTTGCGGGTCGCCCATAATCTGCACCTTATATACCTTACCGAAACGGTTGAAGTCGCTCACATACTGACCGCCGTAGTAGCCTGCCAAGCAAGACAGAACCTCGTTGGCGGAGATACCCGAGCGTTGGCACTTGACGGCATCCACATCCACTTCCCATTGCGGGGAGTTGAGGTTGAACGAGGTGAACGCCACGCTTACCTCTTCGCGCTCGTTGAGGGCAGCAATGAACTTCTGCGTATAGGCATACAGGTCTTGAATATCCCCGCCGAATTTGTCCTCGACATTGATATCCAATGCATTACCCGTACCGTAGCCTGTAATCTGCGCCGGTGCCATAGCAAAGACGGTAGCGTCCTTGATGTCTGCCGTCAAGGCATAGACTTTTTGGATAACGGAGTTCACATCTTGCCCCTTGTGGGTACGCTCATCCCAGTCACGGAGTTTCAAGATGATATTGCCCGCAGCGGACGACTCACCGGAAATCATACCATATCCCGCCACACTACACTCTTCTTTCACTTCGGGAATGGTGGCAAGTCGCTTCTCTATCTCGCGCACAATCTCATCGGTGGTCGCCAACGAACTTCCCGGAGGGGTGTCGATATTGACCATGACCGTACCGAGGTCCTCTTGCGGGACAAGCGATGTCTTGGTGGAACGCATCAGCATCACCATCAGTCCGATACCGAGTACTGCGATAACAAAGGCAGACCACGGGTGGCGTATTAGCACGCCTGCCCCCTTCTGATAACGCTTGGTGAGGCTTGCCATGCCGCCGTTGAACTTCTCCGCAAAGCGGAACGACCAACGCTTCCAGCCGCGCAGGTTGTCGATATTGGTCTCTTTGGGACGGAGCAACAGGGCGCAGAGTGCGGGGCAGGTAGTCAGTGAGTTGAGGGCGGAGATACCGACGGCAACCGCCATGGTAAGACCGAATTGACGATAGAACACACCGCTCGTACCGCCGATGAAACTGACAGGGATAAACACTGCCATAAAGACAAGCGATGAGGTGATGACGGCAATTGCCACATCCTTCGTACCATACACTGCCGCTTGGAACGGATTGCGATAGCCTGCATCGAAACGGCTATGCACCGCCTCGACAACGACAATGGAGTCGTCCACCACCGTACCGATGACCAGCACCAAGGCAAACAGGGTAATCAAGTTGATAGAGAATCCGGCCACCACCATAAAGGCGAAGGTACCGATCAACGAAACAATGATACTGATAAAGGGAATTAGAGTAGAGCGCCAGTCTTGCAAGAAGAGCAGCACAATCAAGATAACGAGCAGGATGGCCTCAATCAGTGTTTTGACCACATTCTTGATAGAGGCATAGAGGAAGTCGTTGGTGGACATCATCTGCGTTACTTTCACTCCCTTGGGCGCCTCTTTCTGCACTTGGGCGAGCAACGCATCGATATTATTGTTGATTTCCGTAGCGTTGGAGCCTGCGGTCTGGAATACCATACATTGTACGCCCGGGTGTCCGTTCTGACGGCCGTCGTAGGCGTAACTCTCCTCACCCAACTGAATGTCCGCAATATCGCGCAAACGAAGCACTTCGCCGTCGGCGGTGGAGCGGATGACGATGTTGCCGAACTCTTCGGGGGTTTGCAGACGCCCTTTGTACTTCATGGTGTATTGGTACGCCTCGTTTGAGTTCTCGCCGATAGCACCTGTTGCCGACTCGATGTTCTGCTCGGCAAGTGCTGCCGTCACATCACTCGGGACAAGTTTGTATTGTGCCATCACATCGGGCTTCATCCATATACGCATGGAGTAACTACCGCCCAAGACCACCATCTGTCCCACGCCCTGAATACGGAGCAACTCGGGCTTGATGTTAATGTTGATGTAGTTGGTAAGGAAAGTCTGGTCGAAGGTGTCGTCGGGGGACGATACGGTGAAAATCTGCAGCATACTGGTCTGTCGTTTGAAGGCCTGTACACCGACTTGTTTCACCTCGCTGGGCAACTGCGAGGTGGCAGACGAAATCTTGTTCTGTACATTCACCGCCGCCATATCGGGGTCGGTGCCTTGTTTGAAATAGACCATAATCTCGGCAGTACCGGAGTTGGTGGCGGTGGAGGTCATATAGGTCATGTTCTCCACACCGTTGATGGCTTCCTCGAGCGGTGCGATGACGGCTTTCTGTACCGATTCGGCACTCGCACCATAGTATTGCGTCATGACCATGACGGTAGGTGGTGCAATGTCGGGGTACTGCTCAATAGGCAGTGTCTTCAGACCGATGACGCCCAACAGCACTATCAGAATCGATATGACGGCTGACAGCACGGGGCGTTCTATAAAGGTTTTTACATTCATAGATGACTATTTTGTGGTTTGACAAGTGTTGTATAATGCCTTGCCTCTTAATTCTTAATTCTTAATTCTTAATTGCAATAGCAGTTCCTTCTTGCAGTAGGGCAACGCCTTCGGTAACAATGGTGTCGCCGGCGTTGAGTCCGCTCTCCACTACATACTCTTTGCCTCCGTTTAGGCGGGTTACTTGCACGAGGGTGGCAACGGCTTTGCCTTCGACCACACGATAGACAAACACTTTGTCTTGTACCTCAAAAGTGGCGGTACGAGGGATAAGCAGGGCATCGTGTTGGGGCTTTTGCAGCACGATATTGCCGGCACCGCCCGAGGTGAGCAGTCCCCCCTTGTTGGGGAATGCCGCCCGTACACTGACCGTACCCGTCGATTGGTCGATAACACCCGATACGGTTTCTATCTTGCCTTTCTCGCTGTACTCGCTGCCGTCGCTCAGGATAAGGCGCACTTCGGGCAAGTTCTTGAGGGCAGACTCTTTGCTGCCGTATTGGCGGGCAAGACCGAGCCATTGGTTCTCGGTCATCGAGAAATAGACATACATCGTGGAGTTGTCGCTCACGGTGGTTAGCGGGGTCTGCATCGAGGGCGATACCAACGCACCGACACGCAGGGGTAGGGTACCGACAACGCCGTCGCTCGGGCTTTTCACCTCGGTGTAACTGAGGTCGTTCTTGGCAATAACCAAAGCGGCGTTAGTCTGTGCCAAAACGGCTTTTGCGCTCAAATAATTGTTCTCGGCGAGTTGTAAGTCGTAGAGCGAAATGACGCTGTCAGCGTACAGTTGCTTCTTTGCGTTGTAGGACAGTTCTGCCGTGGCAACGCTCGACTTGGCAACTTCCACATTGGCTTCGGCGGTCTCTAATGCGGCACGGAAAGGTACTTGGTCGATGATGAACAGGACTTGTCCTTTTTGCACGCGTTCGCCTTCGGTGACGCAGAGGCGGGTCAGTGTGCCGGATACTTGCGGCATGATGGCGATGTCCTGACGCCCTCGCACCGAGGCAGAGTAACTCTCCTCGATGGTGCAGTCCTGGGCACTGACGACCATGGTTTGATTATTGGCTGCTTGTTCTTGCTGTTGTTCGGTTTTGTGGCAAGCACATAGCCCTATACTCGCCACGCCCACAAGGGCAATGAATAATTTTTGTTTCATATGTATATTTTTTGCTTTGCTTATCTTCGCTGTCGCGTATCTTTGTGTAATGTTTTCCCCCACTTTGTGTCCCCTCCTTTGGAGGGGTCGGGGAGGTCTTCCGCTCTGTGTCCCCCTCTCTGAGGGGGTCGGGGGAGTCTTGGTCTAGTAGGTCATATACCTACATAAAAAAAGCCCATCTATAATGGTATAGATAGGTTTCTGTACATGTTCGCTTTTTACCACGACTATAGCCTCGAACAATCGCTTATGCTGTTTTGAGCGGGCTACGAACTCCCTCGTCGGGAATCATTTCCATGCACCTATGTCTCGCTTGTCTATTTCAATTTCCCATCGGAGAATTTGGGTTTCACCCCCATTGTGTTCCTCAAGCAGGTACACACCCTTATTCAAGTAGGTACACGCCCGTTCCGCAGTAGGCACACGCCCCTAAACAGTCTCTCGTTTGGCAAATCACTTTCTCTGTCCCCTATGCGATTGTTCCATAAAGCGTAACTTATCTAATACCTATCTAATACATCGGTTGCGATAGTAGGATATTACATCGGTAGCTCTGTTAGGATAAACCTCATTTTTCGACCCGCCCATAAGTTGCAAAAACTGTGCCAAATTACAGTCCTTTGTGTGTCTATGGAAAGTGTTTCTTGCCTTTCGCCTGCTCGTTCTGTCTATACTAATAGAGCCCATTATCTAATCAATTTTAGTATCCGGTTGAGTTTATACTTCATCTGCTTTTATTCCCGAGTAAAAAAGCAGTTTTCCTATAGCAATTAACATAGAATCTCGTTCGAATCCATAGCACTTACAGCTTTTTTACTGATATTGAATGAATTATATACACACTTTTCGGAACAAAAACAAAGGCAATATCTTTGCGATATTGCCTTGTTGGTTTAGTATATTTAATTTGTTGTTGAAAGCAATTAAAATAACCAAGCAAAATACGTTGTGTTTCGTTGGAGACCATAGGCCGCTACTCGTCTTGGG
>CAVHGD010000099.1:0-6774 GCA_963635385.1 Dialister sp. CAG:486
ATTTGTATATGTGAAAAAATAGGTGTACTTTTGTTTCGCAATTGCGGCGGAGCAGAACCGGTCGCAAATTGCGACCGGTTGACACAAAAATATGGCGAAGCAAAATGAAATAATCCCGACGAGGGTCGAACAGTTACAATCTATTGATGAAATTGTAAATTTGATAGTTGATGTTCGTGGTAAGCAAACAATGCTTGACCGTGACTTGGCAATGTTGTACGGGGTTACGACAAAACGATTAAATGAGCAGGTGAAGCGTAATGCAGCCCGTTTTCCTGAGCATTTCCGTTTTCAACTGACGGAGGAAGAAACGGCAGAACTGGTCGCAAATTGCGACCGGTTACGCGTTCTCAAACATTCAAGCGTAAATCCTTATGTCTTTACAGAACAAGGAGTTGCAATGCTTTCGACTGTGCTGCATAGTGAAACGGCTGTGAATGTGAGTATTCAAATTATGGATGCGTTTGTTGCCATGCGTCGTTTCATAGGTTCGCATGCACAGATATTGCAGCGAATGGAAGTGATGGAACGCAACCAATTATCACTCAATGCACATATCGAAGCCTATCAAGCAGAGACGGATAAAAGATTCGAGGAGATATTCCGTCGCCTTGACAATGGGAGTGTAAAACCTGCGCAGGGCATATTCTATGATGACCAAGTGTTTGATGCGTTCAAGTTTGTCGTGGAAAAAGTGAAAGAGGCGCACACAAGTATTGTTCTCTTCGATAACTACATCGATGCGAATGTGCTAACCATTCTTGACAATCGCAATGAGGGCGTAACGGCAAAGATTTATACGAAACGCATTGACCCGAAACTGCAACTTGCCATTGAACGCCATAACAGTCAGTTCCCTATCATTGATGTTGAAATGTTCGACCGCTCGCACGACCGATTCCTTTGCATAGACGAAACCGTTTATTTCATCGGGGCTTCGCTCAAAGACCTCGGCAAACGCTGGTTCGCTTTTGCCAAAATGGAATATCTTACCACCCAAGACTTGATAGAACGGGTGTAACACTCTTTCTATCAACGATTTAGAGGTATTGTTATGAGTAAAAGCCAAACTGCAAAGTGACTATTAGGTCAAAAAAAGAGGCTAACCAAAACTTGGTTAGCCCTTTTTTTCTTTTTAATTCTAGCTTACATTTCCCATTGTTCGAGGGTGGTGAGCAGCTCGTCGAAGGTATGCACCTTGGCTTGCGAGCGAACGGCCTCTATCTGGCGATGCACCGCCGTGTCGTAGCAGTCCGCCTCCACATCGCGTATCACGCCCAAAGCGATGGGCAGCTCGCTCTCCATGGTGGCATTGGCCACTTCCATATACCGCTCCTGCCCCATCAGCGCCAACATACGGTGCAGCGTCGGGTCCGCCTCGTGTGCATCGTGGGTCAGCACCCGCGGGTCGTCTGCCGACACCACTATCAAGCGGGGAATCAGCCCCGCCGAATAATCCAACGCCAATCCTTTCTCTTGCTCTCGCCCGAAAAGCATTTTCTCACCATGCCGCAACACGATAGAGCGCTCGGCACGGGTGTCACGGTCTGCAATCCATGCATGGGTGCCGTTGTTGAAGATAACGCAATTGACTAAACACTCGATGACGCTCGCGCCCTTGTGCTGCTGTGCTTTGACCATACAATCGACCGTGGTCGGCATATCCACATCCAAGGTGCGGGCAAAGAAGGTACCTCGTGCGCCCATCACCAACTCGGCGGGCACAAAGGGGCGCTCCACCGTGCCGAATGGGCTCGACTTAGACACAAAACCGCGCGGCGAGGTGGGGGAGTACTGCCCCTTGGTCAGGCCGTAGATGCGGTTGTTGAAAAGACAGATATTGAGATCGACATTGCGGCGTATCTCGTGAATGAAATGGTTGCCGCCTATCGCCAAGCAGTCGCCGTCGCCCGACATCTGCCACACGGTCAGCTCGGGGTGAGCCGTCTTGACACCGCTCGCCACCGCTCCACCACGACCGTGGATGGTGTTAAATCCGTAGGTATTGAGATAGTGCGGCATACGGCTCGAACAACCGATACCCGAAATGACCGCCACCTCGTGGCGAGGAATACCGATTTGCGCCATCGCCTTCTGCAACGCCGCGCAGATGGCATGGTCGCCACAGCCCGGGCAGAAACGCACATATTGATCCGATTTGAATTCAATAGCCTCCATTGTTCTAATTAAGAATTAAGAATGATGAATTAAGAATTGGAATTGAGAATGGCATGGACGATGCGCTCGACCGCAAAGGGTTGACCCATTATCTCGTTGTACTGCTCGAGCACGACGCCCGGCACGTGGGCACGGAGCAGGCCCGCAAACTGACCGCTATTGAGCTCGCACACCACCACACGACGGTAGCGGCTCAGAATCTCGGCGGTGTTCTTCGGCAGCGGGTTGATATAGTGGAATTGTGCCAACGCGCAGTTCAGCTCACGAGCGGCCGCACGCAGGTGCCCCTCGGTGCTTCCCCAACCCACGAGCAGCGTGTCGCTATCGGCATTGCCCCACACCTGCAGCTGCGGTATGCGGTCTGCCACCTGCGCCACCTTGTGCGCACGAGCCTCTATCATGGCTTGGTGGTTCTCCGGATTGGTGGAGATGGTGCCACGCTCTGCGTCGCGCTCGAGCCCCATGTTGCGGTGCTCGTAGCCTTCCATGCCCGGATACGCCCAATAGCGTACGCCCCGTGCGTCACGCAGAGCGGGGTTGTAATGCCCGCGCAGCTCCTCCGGCACGGTCTGCGGGCGGATAGCGGGCAGGTCGGCCATGCTCGGCAGACGCCATAGCGACGAGCCGTTGGCAAGATAGGTATCGGTCAGCAAGATGACGGGCGTCATGTTCTCCAACGCAATGCGGCACGCCTCGTAGGCATAGTCGAAGCAGTTGGCGGAGGTAGAAGCGGCTAACACCACGGCGGGACATTCGCCGTTGCGCCCGTAGACGGCCTGCAGCAGGTCGGTCTGTTCGGTCTTGGTGGGGAGGCCGGTGCTCGGTCCGCCTCGTTGCACGTCGATAACGACCAACGGCAGCTCAGCCATCACGGCCAACCCGATAGCCTCCGACTTAAGCGACAGGCCGGGACCCGACGTGGAGGTGCAGGCAAGGTCGCCCGCAAAAGCCGCTCCGATGGCGGTGCAGACGCCCGCTATCTCGTCCTCGGCTTGGACCACGACCACGCCCATGTCCTTACGAGCCGACAGCTCATGCATGATGTCGGTGGCAGGTGTGATAGGATAGGAGCCTAAAAACAGCTGCTTGCCGGCTTTCTCGGCGGCGGCTATCAGTCCCCACGCAGTGGCCTTGTTGCCCGCAATGGAGGTGTAACGGCCCTTCTCGGGCGCCTCGGTGTCGGTGGCGTCGATATGGATTTGCGCCACCGAGAGGGCGAGGTTCTGCCCGTAGTTGTAGCCGTCGACCAGCACCTTGGTGTTGGGCGCAATCAGGGCGGGCTTTTTCTTAAATTTCTGTTCGAGGAAGTGAATCGCCTTGTCGATGGGGCGGTCGAAGAGCCAGCACACCACGCCGAAGGCAAACATATTGCGCGATTTGAGAATCGACTTTTGGTCGAGGCCGGAGTCGCTCAACGCATCCTTGGTGAGCTGCGTCAGCGCCACGGGGACAATCTGCACCGATTCGGGAATGCCTAATTCGGTGAAGGGATTGTCGGTCTTGTAGAGCGCCTTTTCGAGGTCCTTGGGCGTGAAAGAGTCGGTATCCACGATGACCACCGCATGCCGCCCGTAGAGGGCGTCGGCCTCGTTGTAGCGGGCGTCGGGGTGGTTGAACTTAGAGCCGAGCGTGCAGACCTTGAGCGCAGCAGCGTTCATGGCCACGAGCACATCGGCTTTGTCGCCGGGCGTATAGACGCCATGCCCTACATTAACTTGGAAACCCGATACTCCGCCGAGCGTGCCTTGTGGGGCGCGTATCTCCGCCGGAAAATCGGGTAGGGTAGAAATCTCATTGCCGAGAATGGCGCTCAGCGAGGAGAACATATTCCCCGTCAGCTGCATTCCATCGCCCGAGTCGCCGCAGAAGCGCACAACGACATTTTGCTTTTCCATATATTATTGTGTGTTTTTAAGGCTTGTCTTGGGGTTGATGAGCAGAGAGCGAGCTTTGCAGGTTGGCGGCTTGGTGGCCTGTCAGCTTGTTAGCTTGGCGCAGTATTTCCAACTTGTCGGGGCCGATGCCCATGCTTGCTATCAATCCGCTGCAAAGGTACAATTTATTTTTTGCTTTGCCAAACGAAAGGTGAAAAGTTTGGCAGGAGAAGGGCATAAATTGTTGCCATCCGTAATTTTTATGTATTTACACACTTTTTACGGATGGAGAGGGTGGGGAGGGGAAAGTAGGATTGGTAAATGGGTAAATGGGCTTAGGGGATTTGTCACGCAGTACGGAAAAACCAAAAAAGCTGACAGCTAATTGATTTCAGCCGTCAGCATATCATACACATACACAGGACTTTGCGTGTAGAGTTTGGTCTGCTCGTTGTCCAATCGAGCAAAGGCGTTGGAGGTATAGAAGAGTTGCATCGCCTCCTCTATACTCAGTCCCTTATCCTCCATAATGAGTTTGACCACGCCCGAGATGACGCACTCTTTCATAAACTGCACATCGGCATTATATTGCTCCGTTTCACGCATGCTTCTTCAAGTATTGGAGGGTTGTTGTGTCGTTATGTATTGAAAGACGGTTGCTTTGTTAGGTATTGGGGACTTGCTGTTTTGTTAGGTATTGGAGGGCTTTTTCCGTTCCGATAAAATACTGAAAGGTGGGGCGGATATACTCTATCTCTTTGGCAAATCGCTCCTCATCGATATAACCTTGTGCCATTCGCCACATCTGCAATCCGATTCGGTCGTCGGCAATGGGTCCATAGACGATGTCATAATCGTGAACGGGTTGCTCGCTTCTATTGCTGCGGTTGGCATTGACAAAGCGTGCCCACTCAATAGAATAGCCCTCAAAGACTTTCACTTTTAGCACACCGCTCGTCATCACGCGCTCGTCGAAACAATACACATTGAGCGTTGGAACACCGCACATATCCCGCTGAACAGCGGTTTGTGCCATAGCTGCCGCATCGGTCTTAACGGCCGTCAGATAGAAACCCTGCCCGAAGTCCTTTCCGCGTCGACCTCTATTTAGGTCAATCGTGTCAATTTCCATATTGGAGCCGTGGTACAGAATCATAGCAGCAACGCTCCTCCGTGGCGCATGCAAATTTGTCCCATATCTTCCACAGCGGTCTCGATACTCTGCGTATGCTCGTACTCGTAGTTGTCATACAGATAGCGCAACCCGCCCAACGACTGCAAGTAACGATAGGCTTCTGCATTGCTGATGGAAAACTGCTTGGCAAAGGCGCCAATGCAGCATATAAAATAGTCGATACGATTATTTTTCTCCCTTTCGCTCATAATGCTCTCCTTTCTTTGCTGTCATTCTGCCGCAAAAGTACGACTTTTTTTCGATATACACAAGATTCGTGTGCTGAAGGTTATGGCAACCGCATCAAGATGACATACCTTGTGCGGACGGGTATCTGCGCTGTATTACCGTTGCCTGCTTCTGTGTTTTGTGATAATTATATGAACTCTCCCGTTTCTTTTTTTTTATGATAATTGACGGCAATACGCCGTGGGCGTCCGTTCCCAAGGAAATTATTGTCCCCGGTGACATGCCACCGTCTGTTTACAAGGAAATTGTTGTCTCCGGCGACACGCCGGTTTTTCGTGTATTTGGAGCGAAAATAGGTTGTTTTTATGTTGTTTAATGGGTTGCTATGTGCTTAGGGTTGAAAAGGTTATCCTTGTGTAACCATTTAGCAGTATATGTGTAATGTGTAATTTGTAATTTATAAGTGGGGAATTAGGGTCTATTTCAGCTCGGCGATGAATTGGTCGATAGCGGCTTTCGTAACATGCTGCATGACCACGATGTGCGACACTTTCTCGCCGAACGCCTCGCCGCAAGCAAGGTTGTATTTCGCCACTATCGCATCCGACGGACGGCGGAAAAGCACGGTGTTGCTGTACGGATTCTGCCAACACGGCCAATGCAGGCTGTCCAACTGCGCTTTCAGATACTGCGTATTCTCCAGTATATCAGCCGCTTGCGCCGTCCAGCCCTCGTCGCCTATGGTCTGTATGAGCCACCAGAACTTAAGCGGCTCCACGCCCGAGCGCGAGCAGTTTATCATCCGCATATTGGCGTTGAGGTACGGCACATCGAAGGTCGTTTGGTGGTCGTACACCTCGCGCGAGGTGAGGAACAGGCCGCACGGGCTGTCGATGCCGAAGAACTTATGTCCGCTGATGCTGATAGACTCGAACGCCAGCACCTTGCGATTCACCATGTCGCGGTAGGGCGTGAAAGGCAGGTAGCCGCCGAAGAGTGCCGCGTCCACATGGCGGTACACGGGCATCTCCGGGTGGCGCGCCAAGACCTCGTTCAGCGCTTTTTGGTCGTCGATGGCGCCCTTGAGGGTCGAACCCATGGCGTAAATCATCAGGCAGGGGCGGGTCGGGTCGAGCGCCTGCTCCAGCGAGTCGGGAATCATGCGCCCCATCTCGTCGCTCTTGACGAGCCGCACCTCCAAGTGCTGCAGGTCGCAGAGGCGGTAGTTGCTGTAGTGCGCCTCGTCGGACACATAGATGACGGGCATTGCGCTTGTCTTCTGTCGGAGGTAATTCACGCCGAAGTAGATGCCGTGGTTGTTGCCGTCGGTGCCGCTCATCGTGACCAGCCCCCACAGGT
>CAVHGD010000100.1:0-6744 GCA_963635385.1 Dialister sp. CAG:486
GAGGAGGGTGGGGGTGCCGGCGTTGTCGGTCAAGAAATAGTAGCCGTAGTCCGAATACGGATTGCGGGTGTGGATGAACTGCGTGCCGTTATACGCCCACGAAGTGGTGCCTTGGCCGTAGAAAAGGATATAGTCTCCGCTGCCAAAGACGCCGTCACTGCCCTTTTCCATATAGAAACCCACCGAAGGCAGGTCGTCGATCTTGCTGACGGAAAAGTTCTGCGACAGCATTGCCCCACCGTATCCGTAGATACGTACGTCTTCGGGGTTGCTTAGTCCTGCGCTCTTCAGCTCATCGTAGGTGAGGCGATAGACGCCCGACTCGCTGACGCGTATCTTGATCCACGTGCCGCTACTGAGCACGGAAGTGGAGGTATAGGTATGCTCGATGGCTCCTATGCCGCAAAGGCAAAGGAGTAAGCAGGTTAGTATAGTGGTAAGTCGCTTCATTATAAGCTTTTTCGTTTTGCAACCCATGCAACCCTATTGCGAGGGGCGGGCTATTTCATTTTGCAAGCTATGCACCCTTATTTTTTGGTGCGGGCTATTTGATTTTGCAATAAAGGCAGTCCGCTGCGGGGGCTTGGGCGGTGGCGAGGCGGGCGGAAAGGATGTCTTCGGGGCAGACCGAGTACGCCGAGCAAGCTTGCCGGATGTAGATAAGGTCGCCCTGACGAACGGTCATAATCCGACTCGCCTCCGAGATGGCCTCCGCAGGGGAGATGCAAAGGAGTTGGTTCGGGAGTGCTTCGGGATTTTGCCCTAATGCAACTCGTTGCCAAGCGTAGTGTGCATCTCGGGAATCGGGGGCATCGGTAACCTCGCTCCAATCGCCGACGGCAAGGGAAAAGTCGAACGCTATGGCCGGGGTTTGACTGCCGCCGCTACGGCGAGCGGCGTCTAAGACATCTTGCGCCACAAAATCGAGGCACGGCGCCACGGCATCGTAGTAACGGTCGGCAAAGCGAGGCGCAATGTTCTTACCCAATCGGCTGACACGCAACACGATACCCGGTGTGACGCACAAGTGCTTCGTCCAATCGGGGATGAACATAGGCTTGCGGTTGTTGAGCAAAGAGGAGTCCCCCTTGAGCACCAACTCGGTCTGCCCGTCGTGATATGTGAAGCCGATAATTTTCATTTACGCACAATTCGGCGACAAAGTTACGTTTTTTTTGGTATCTATGCAAGCAAAGAGCGATAGTTGAGGCGTTTTTCTTAATAACGGTCGCTATTTTCGTATCTGTGTGTATCAGTCTGTCGGTACGTGCAATTGCTCCAAAGCTCGGAGCGTGAGGCGGGAAAGAGCGTAGTCGTTCAAGTCGGAGAAGGAAACGGGAAAGGTGGAATAGGGGGCTTTTGCAAGAGTTGGTTCGGGAGTGGTTCGGGAAATGAGGGGGAAATGACCGCCTAAATCGCTCTGTATTTTGTAGGGTAGGGTGGGAGGAAATTCATTCGGCAAGGCGGGGACGGAGCAGACAAAAAAACGAGCGTGGAGGCGTTGGTGGCTTAAGACATGCGTGAAGTCGAACGAGAAACTGCGGGAGACGGAGAGTAAGGCTCGGACTTCGTCATCGGTCAGCAGGCGGTCGCCCTCGATGAGCGGGAACTCGTACAAGTGCTGCCAAATATCCTTTTCGGTGCGTTGGTGCAACAAAGTGCGGCGCTCCGAGTCTATATATATAATATAGTTGAGATAACGGTCCCGAAGCTCGGTGCGGGGCTTGCGCTGCGGGAGCAACTCTGCCGTATGGTGCGCATAGCCAAGGCATAGCTCGGACAGCGGACAGTGGGCGCAGGCTATCCCCTCGTAGTCGGAAGAGGTGAGCGTGGGGGTGCAGTAGAGCGCCCCAAACTCCATAATGGCGGAGTTGAACAGGCGGGGATTCTCTCGGTCGAGAATATGCTCGATAAGATGATGAAAATGCTTTTTCCCCGCCGAGGTGTCGAAAACGACGTCGCAGTCGAAAAGGCGAGCGACAACCCGATAGACATTGCCGTCCATGGCGGGGTAGGGAAGGTTATAGGCAAATGAGGCAATGGCGCCCGCTGTGTAGTCGCCTATGCCCGGAAGGCTTCGGATGGCCTCGAACGTGGCGGGAAACGGCTGCTCGTGGCGGGCGACGATGGTCTGCGCCGCACGATGTAGGTTACGAGCACGAGAGTAATATCCGAGCCCCTGCCAATAGCGCAACACCTCGTCCTCTTCGGCTGCCGCCAACGTATCAACATCGGGAAAACGCTCGACAAAACGCAGGTAGTAGTCCATACCCTGCACGACACGAGTCTGCTGCAAGATAATCTCGGAAATCCATATTTTATACGGGTCGGCAGTCTCACGCCAAGGCAGTTCGCGGCGATTCTGCTCGTACCAACGATAGAGAGAGGAGAGGAGCATTTTTAGTTGAGTGTTGAGAGTTGAGTGAAGTGGAGAGTTGAAAGGGGAAAGAGAGGGAAAAGCGGGTGCAAAATTAGTGAAAAAATGCGGAGCAGAGAACTTTTTTGAAAGAAAAACTTTTGTAAATCAATTTTTTATAGTACCTTTGCACCACTTTTTGCGTTGAAAGAGAAAGAGATATAAAAAATCAAGCTCGAAAAATTAAAAGAATAATACACTATAATCATTATGACAAAAGCAGAACTCGTTAATGCCATCGCAATCGAGACCGGCTATGACAAGACCTCTATCATGACCATTGTGGAGTCTGCCATGACCAACATCAAAAAATCGGTAGCAGAAGGCGACAATATCTATCTCCGTGGTTTCGGTACATTCGGTACGAAAGTACGCGCAAAGAAGATTGCCCGCAACATTCTCAAAAATACTTCGATTGAAGTACCTGAACATCGCATTCCTTCGTTCAAGCCCGCTTCGGAATTCAAAGAGCAAGTGCTCTAAGCGACTTAGCACGAGGCGATGTACATGCAGGAGGGCAGCCTGACAAAACATGAGGCGGAAAAACGAATCCTGCGTGAGCAAGCAAAATATAGACTCATAAACAAATAAACAATTTAATAATTAACTATTATGCCAAACGGAAAAAAGCATAAGAGACATAAGATGTCGACGCACAAGCGTAAAAAGCGTTTGCGTAAGAATCGTCATAAGCATAAGTAAGACGATTAGGTTTTAACCTGCTTTGTGGTGTATGGCTTGTTCGGGCGCGAACAAGTTGCCACAAAGCATTTTTTATTTATTGACCAAGTATGAAAAGCGAATTGATTGTGGACGTACAGCCACAAGAAATCGCCATAGCGCTGACAGAAGACGACAGACTGCAGGAAATCAGTCGCGAACGACGGGATAAGGACAACTATTCGGTTGGAAATATCTACTTCGGACGAGTGAAAAAAGTGATGCCGGCGCTAAACGCGGTTTTTGTGGATGTAGGTTATGAAAAAGAAGCTTTTCTCCACTATTTGGATTTAGGTTCTCAGTTTCTGACGCTGCAAAACTATGTCACGCAGGCTGTGTCGGACCGTCGGAGGGTGCCGCAAATGCAACGCACCCCACGCCAACAAGAGGTGGGCAAAGACGGACACATAGCCGATGTACTGAAAGTGGGCGACTCCCTGCTCGTGCAAGTGAGCAAAGAACCCATCAACACCAAAGGACCCCGACTGACGGCGGAAATCAGCATTGCAGGACGCAATATCGTTTTGATACCTTTTGCGGACAGCGTGATGGTGAGCCAAAAAATCCGGCGCGAATCGGAACGCTCACGGCTCAAACAGCTGGTGATGTCGATAAAACCGCAAGGATTTGGGGTGATAGTACGCACCGTGGCAGAAGACAAACGAGTGGCCGAACTGGATAACGAACTCCGCCTGCTCGTGCAACGATGGGAAGACACCGTAAAATCGCTGCAACAAAAAGAGCCGGTGAGCCTGGTGTCGGAAGAGCTTGGACGCACGATAGGGGTGATACGAGATGTGTTCTCGCCCGATTTTGCAACCATCCAAGTGAACGACAAGGCCATGTACGATGAGGTGCGACAGTATATCGAACTCATTGCGCCCGAAAGCGCAAAGATAGTGAAGCTGTACACCGGCACGCAACCGATATTCGACAAATTCGAGATAACCCGACAAATGAAAACGGGACTCGGACGAGTGGTCGGATTCAAACACGGCGGATACCTGATAATTGACCGCACGGAGGCACTGTTCTCCATCGACGTCAATTCGGGAAGCAAGAAACTATACGAGGACCAAGAAGAAAATGCATTCCAATTCAATATGCTCGCTGCAGAAGAATTGGTGCACCAACTTCGGCTGCGCGATATCGGGGGAATCATCATTGTCGATTTTATCGATATGAACTCGAAAGACCACCAACAGCAGCTCTACGAATATGTGCGAAAACTGATGTCGCACGACCGTGCTAAGCACAATGTGTTGCCGCTCAGCAAATTCGGACTCATGCAAATCACCCGCCAACGCGTGCGCCCCGCGGTGGAAATGGATGTGACGGAAGTGTGTCCGACCTGCATGGGAAAGGGACGAATTCAGCCCTCCATCTTGTTTACGGACAAGATAGTCGAGGAACTGACCTATATGCACGAGCAATACGGCAAAAGCCTGCGTCTGCACCTGCATCCGTATGTGTATTCGTATGTGAGCCGCGGATGGCTCTTGAGCCTGAAAAACAAATGGCAACGGCAATTTGGCGTGCAGGTGATAGAGGATCAGAGCCTCGGTATGCTGGAAATGCGATTCTTTGACACAAAAGGAAACCGGCTCTTCCACACGGAAGAGAAACCGAAAAAGGAATTCCGAATGCCCAAAGAGTCTGCCGAGCAACCCAAAGCGAACGAGCCGAAAGCGGCTGCCGCCCCAAAAGCGGTAGAGCAGCCGAAAGAACCGACGAAAGCACAGCCGCAGAGCCCAAAAGCTGAGCCGAAAAAGCCGCAGCAAAAACCGCAAAAGCAACAGCCGAAAAATGCGCCGAAAAATGACGCAAAGGCCGCTAAAACGGAACCGACACAACCGGTGAAAGACACCCAAAAGGCGGAAAATGCGGAAACGGAACAGCCGAAAACGGAGCGCAAACCCAAGCCGAGAAGACCTCGGAGAAAACCGACGGGAGACAAGGCTGCGCAAACGGCAACGGAAAATGAGAATCCGAAACAAACGGAGACTCCCAAAGAATCCTAAGGAGAAAAGAACGAAGCGATGCGGGCACGAGCTCGCATCGTTTTTTTGGTGTTGCATATATGATAAAAAAGCTGTACCTTTGCGGCTCGTTTTATGAAAATTCTATTCACTACTCTCGGTTGCAAACTGAATTTTGCAGAAAGCAGCGCATTGGGCAAGAGCCTGATGCAGCGTGGGCATGTTCGCGCCAAACAGGGCGAACAGGCGGATGTGTGCATAATCAATACCTGCTCGGTGACAGACACTGCCGACCATAAAGACCGGCAGGCCATTCACCGTGTTCGCCGCCAAAACCCCAATGCGGTGATAGTGGTGACGGGCTGCTATGCCCAACTGAAACCGGTCGAGGTGGCCTGTCTGCCCGACGTGGATTATGTGCTGGGCATGAACGAGAAGTTTGCCATTCCCGAATTAGTGGAGCGCATAGAACAGCAACTGAAGCAGAAGCAGAAAGAGCAGTCGTGGGAGAAAAAGTGGTGCATGGTCGCCATTCGAGGGATGGTGCCGGAGGTCTATGCCTCGGATATACGAAAGGTAGATGAGTTTCATGCCGCGCACTCGAAAGGCGACCGCACACGCTGTTTCCTGAAAGTGCAGGACGGGTGTAACTATTTCTGCACCTACTGCACGATACCGTTAGCACGAGGAAAATCGCGCAACCCGTCGATTGCCGATGTGGTGGCAGACGCGCGGCAGGCGCTGGCGGAAGGGGCGAAAGAGATTGTGCTGACGGGTGTGAATATAGGCGATTTCGGGCGCTCGACGGGGGAGTCGTTCTTCGAATTAGTGCAAGCGATAGACCAAATAGAGGGAGAATTCCGTGTGCGTATCTCGTCCTGCGAACCGAATCTGCTCAGCGATGCGATTATCGACTTTGTGGCACAGAGCCGACATTTTGCGCCGCATTTCCATATCCCCTTGCAGTCGGGGTCGAACGAAGTGCTGCAAATCATGCACCGACGCTACACCCGAGAACTGTTTGAGGAGCGGGTGGAGCATATCCGCCGTGTGATGCCCAATGCGTTTATCGGCGTGGATTGTATGGTCGGCGTGCGAGGCGAGACGGAGGAGTGCTGGAACGACTATTTGCAGTTTATCGAGCGGCTGCCGGTAAGCCAACTGCATGTGTTTACCTACTCGGAGCGGGCGAATACGCGTATGCTGGAAATGGACCTCTGCGTGGTGCCACAAGAGGAGCGGGAACGGCGCAGCCACGTGCTGCACGAGGTGAGCACGCGTAAGCTCGCGGAGTTCTATGCCGCACACGAAGGAGAGCCTGCCACCGTGCTCTGGGAGAGCAAGCGTATCAAAGACCCGAAGAATCCGTCAAAGTTTTGGATGGTCGGATTTACGGAGAACTATATCCGACAGTTTCACCCCTACGAAAAGAAGAAAGTGAATACGTACGAGAAGGTTGTCGTGACAATTAATAATTAAAAATTAACAATTAATATTCAGCGCTGCGCTCAATTAACAGGTAACAATTAACAATTAATATGCCTGTCCTCTGACCTTCTTCAATGAGTAGGCAGGGCGGCTCTTGCGAGCCGTTCGGGCGGGATACTATCCCGCGCTAAGAAACCGCTA
>CAVHGD010000101.1:0-6493 GCA_963635385.1 Dialister sp. CAG:486
GTTTAGAGAAGATGGGCGAGGTGTCGGGAATTGGAGGGAGGGGTGTCGGGAATTGGAGGGAGGGGTGTCGGGAATTGGTGGGAGGGGTGTAGGGAATTGGTGGGAAGTGTGTAGGGAGAGGCGGGGAGGTGAAATTTATTTGGTAGAACCGATTATTTTGCGTACCTTTGCAGGTCTTTTGAAAATGCAAAGCAACCCATAACAAACGGAAAGGCTACGGAACAGATACAAAGCCTCGGTACAAAGCCCGTAAATACGGCATAAGCACGAAGCAAAACGGGAACCGACGCTGCTCGGGAAGGCAGCACATACGGCAGGGGAGGTGAATAGACAGCGCTCGGAAAGGCGGCACATACGGCGGGGGAGGAGAATAGACAGCGTTGGGGGATGAGATAAGTAGGGTATGGGAATGCGGCACATACGGTACGGGAAGGAGATAGACATAACATAGTGGAGAATACAGAATACATATTTCGGTGTTTTGCGAGCGGGAGCAGCGGAAACTGCTACTACCTCGGCACACGGCAACAAGGCATACTGATTGACGCAGGCGTGTCCGCTCGGGCCATACAGAAAGGGCTACGAGAGATGGGACTCGACTTCGGCAACATAATGGGCGTACTCATCACCCACGACCACGCCGACCACATACGGGCCGTCGGCACACTCGGCGAGCGAGTGCATCTGCCCATCTACTCCACCCGACTGATACACGAAGGCATTGACCGTAACTACGGTGTGCGAGAGAAACTGCACACCGCCAAACGATACTTCGAGAAAGGGCAGGCTTGGGAGCTCGCCGGCATGGTGATAAACTCGTTCGGCATCAGCCACGACTCGACCGAGTGCGTGGGATACACCATCGACTTCGACGGGCAGCGATTTGTGATAGTCACCGACTGCGGAGAGCCCAACGAGCTGATGGAGCAGGCCATACGCACGGCCAATCACCTTGTGATAGAGGCCAATCATGACGAGCACTTGCTGCTGAACGGCCCCTACCCGACCTACCTAAAAGAACGCATCCTGTCCCCATGCGGACACCAAAGCAATGTGACCTGCGGCGAGGTGCTGGCACGCAACTATCACGAGGGACTCCGCAACATCTGGCTATGCCACCTGAGCCAAGAAAACAACGACCCGAAAGTGGCGTACGACACCGTGGCCGAGAGCCTGCGACAGATAGGCGTGGAGCCCGGGCGAGATGTGTTCTTGACCCCCCTCGAACGACTCACGCCAAGCCCTGTATATGCGTTGCGAAAGGATACGAGGGAGAAGTTAGAATAGCGTATGCAGGGAGTCGAGTGGAAGTGGGGAATCGAGTGGCTCCGATTGGGTTTCCACCGAAAGGACAATGCACGGCTCCTATTGCCGACTCGCACACCCCATAGCCGACCCCATAGACAACCCCTACGCAACTTGTATTCAACCTGTTTTTAGTCTGCATGTAACCTATTTCCAAACTATATTTGAGATATGGAACGATTAGTAATTATCCCAACCTACAACGAGAAAGAGAACATCGAAGCAATCATATCGGCCGTGATGGACCTGCCGATAGCCTTCGAGGTGTTAGTGATAGACGACGGCTCGCCCGACGGGACTGCCGACATCGTCAAAAGCCTGATGAACGGCAAATTCACGGGGCGGGTGCATCTCATTGAGCGTGCCGGAAAGCAAGGACTCGGCACCGCCTATATTGCCGGATTCCAATGGGCCATAGAACATAAGGCTGACTACATATTCGAGATGGACGCCGACTTCAGCCATAACCCGCAAGACCTGATGAAACTATACGATGCGTGCGCGAACGAGGGAGCGGATGTGGCCGTGGGAAGCCGCTACGTGTCGGGCGTGAATGTGGTGAACTGGCCGATGGGGCGCGTGCTGATGAGCTATTTTGCAAGCAAATATGTGCGGTTCGTGCTGCACATCCCCGTGCACGACACCACCGCCGGGTTCGTTTGCTACAAACGGCGAGTGCTCGAGACCATCGAAATGGACAAGATACGATTCAAAGGCTATGCGTTCCAAATAGAGATGAAATTCACCGCCTACAAGTGCGGATTCCGCATCAAAGAAGTGCCGATTGTGTTCGTGAATCGGGTGCTGGGCACAAGCAAGATGTCGGGCGGTATATTCTCGGAGGCTCTGCTCGGCGTGATACGACTGAAGATCAGCTCGTGGTTCCGCAAATACCCTAAGGTCGCAAAATGAAAGCGATAGGGAGGACTATACGGGTTGCATTGGGACTGTTGGCGGTGGCACTGCTAACGGTCGGCTGCGGTAAGGCGGGCGGAGAGGAAGCCTATCAGGAGGACACGGTGGTGGTACGATACGAATACGGGCTGCCGATTGACTCGTTCCGTGTGGATACCGGCTATGTACACGAAGGAGAGACGCTTGGCGGCATACTGGCACGATTAGGCGCTACACGGCAGCAGATAGGACAGATAAGCACCATTCCGCAAAGCCAATTGGATGTGCGCACGATACGAGCCGGCAAGCAATACCTCGCCCTATACGCCAACACACGCCCCGACAGCCTGCCCGAATGGGAGTTCCGCTACTGGATATACAAGACCGATGCACGCACGGCGAAGGTACTGCACCTGACCGACTCGCTGCATGTGGAACACATCGAGAAGCCGATACGATTAGAGCCGCGCCACGCAGAAGTGGTGATAGAATCGAGCCTCTGGAACGCCATGGTGGGGAACAACCTGCCCGTGGAATTGGCGCTGGAGCTGAGCGATATATACGCATGGACCATCGACTTCTTCGGGCTGCAACAAGGCGACTCGATACGAGTGTATTACGAGGAACAATATGTGGATTCGACCCGCATCGGCATAGGACAGATATACGCCGCCGACTTCTACCACGCTCGGCGGTGGCAAGGTGCGTACTGGTTCGACACCTCCGACTACGAGGAGACCGCACAACCGCTGAGAGGGTACTTTGATGCGGCGGGAAACAGCTTGCGAAAGGCATTCCTGAAAGCACCGCTGAACTACAAACGCATATCGAGCCATTTTACCTACGCACGCAAGCACCCCGTATACAAAGTGGTGCGGCCGCACACGGGAGTGGATTACGCTGCTCCGATGGGGACCCCCGTGGTGTCGATTGGCGACGGTGTGGTGATAGAAAAAGGGTACAAAGGCGGTGGCGGCAACACCGTGAAGATACGGCACAACGCCACCTACACGACCGCCTATCTGCACCTGAGCAAATATGCCTCGGACATAGCCGTCGGAAAGGCCGTACAGCAAGGGCAAGTGATCGGCTACGTGGGCAGCACGGGCGCCTCGACGGGACCTCACCTCGACTTCCGGGTATGGAAAGGCGGGACACCGATTGACCCGCTGAAAATGGAATCACCGCCCGTGGAGCCTATACCCGAAGCCTACAAGGCTCGATTCGACTCGGTGGTCGGGGAGATGAGAGGGAAGCTGGTATGCTGCGATTGATGGAACAGAAAGGACAGTGGTTCTTACTCCGCCAAATTATACATTACGAATTACACATTACAAATTGAATATGACATTAGAAAACATACTGACAGAGGCCGTGCTGACGGCGGTGAAGGACCTCTATGGCATAGAGGCGACGGAAAAACAAGTACAAATACAAAAAACTCGACCGGAGTTTGAGGGGAACCTGACCATTGTCGTATTCCCCTTTGTGAAAGCCGCTCGCAAAGCACCCGCACAAGTGGCCGAAGAGTTAGGGCAAGCCCTGCTCCGCCACGAGGTAGTGGAAAAATACAATGCCGTACAAGGCTTCCTCAACCTGAGCATCGCACCCGCATTCTGGCTCGGGCAATTAGAACAAATCCACGCCACCGAACACTACGGCTATCTGACCCGACAAAAAGAAGACGGGTCGCAACCCCTCATGATGGTGGAATACAGCTCACCCAACACGAACAAACCTCTCCACCTCGGGCATGTACGCAACAACCTGCTCGGCTACTCGATTGCCAAAATACAAGAGGCCAACGGGTGGAAAGTGGTGAAGACCAACATCGTAAATGACCGTGGCATACATATCTGCAAGTCGATGCTCGCTTGGCAGAAATTCGGCAACGGCGAGACCCCCGAGACAAGCGGAAAGAAAGGCGACCACCTAATAGGCGACTACTACGTGCGCTTCGATGTCGAATACAAGAAGCAAATAAAAGACCTGATGACGCAAGGGATGGACGAGGAGACCGCCAAGAAAGAGGCACCGCTCATCAAAGAAGCACAGGCCATGCTGCTGAAATGGGAACAAGGCGACCCCGAAGTGCGGGCACTATGGCAGAAAATGAATAACTGGGTATATGCCGGTTTTGACGAGACCTACAAGCAGATGGGCGTGTCGTTCGACAAGATATACTACGAATCGAACACCTATCTCGAAGGAAAGAAAGAAGTGGAACGAGGCCTACAGGAAGGTCTGTTCTATCGCCGAGAGGACGGCTCGGTATGGGCCGACCTGACCAAAGACGGACTCGATGAGAAACTGCTGCTGCGCCAAGACGGTACTTCCGTCTATATGACCCAAGACATAGGAACGGCAAAACTGCGTTTCCAAGACTACCCCATCGACAAGATGGTGTATGTGGTGGGTAACGAACAAGAATACCACTTCAAAGTGCTAAGTATTCTGCTCGACCGTCTCGGCTTCCCATTCGGCAAAGAACTGGTGCATTTCAGCTACGGCATGGTGGAACTGCCTAACGGCAAGATGAAGAGCCGCGAAGGTACGGTGGTGGATGCCGACGACCTGATGGCACAAATGATTCAAGACGCCAAAGAGATTTCGAAAGACAAAGTAAATACGCTGCCCGACATCACCGCTGACGAAGCCAACGAGATAGCACGCATTGTGGGACTCGGCGCACTGAAATACTTTATTCTTAAAGTGGACCCGCGCAAGAATATGCTATTCAACCCCGCTGAGAGTATCGACTTCAACGGCAACACGGGACCTTTTATCCAATACACCTATGCGCGTATTCAGTCGGTGCTGCGCAAGGCCAAAGCGGAAGGTATTGAGCCCAATGTACAAATTAGCCAATTGACCAATGTACACATTGAGCCCAAGGAGCTGTCGCTGATACAACGACTGACGGAATTCCCCGCTACGGTGCGTCAGGCCGGCGACGACTTCAGCCCCGCCGTGCTTTGCAACTATGCGTATGCACTGGCCTGCGACTTCAACTCGTTCTATCACGACTACTCGATACTGAACGAACCCGACGCCGAGAAACGCGCCGTACGATTAGTACTCTCCGACATTGTTGCCAAAGTAATTCGCACGGCGATGGAGCTACTCGGTATTGAAGTACCCAACCGCATGTAAAGAAGCTTTTTCGCTCCTCCGAAGCAGGAAAAACATACAATCGAGCCTACCCTACCCAAGGATAGACTCGATTGATTTTTAGTAGGTTCGGCGGTTGGAATTTGTACTTTCAAAAAAAATATGTACCTTTGCAGAGGTTTTAGTCAGACGAGCCACCGGCTCGAGAAAGGTACAAAGAAAAAAATGAATACTACCCAAAATAGACAAGAGGATACGCAGACCCACAGAATTGCCACGATAGGCTTTTTTGACGGGGTACATGTGGGGCACCGCTATGTGTTTGCCCAACTAAGAGAAGAAGCCGCCAAACGAGGCCTACACCCAACAATAGTCACCTTTCGGCAACACCCGCGAGAGGTGTTGGAAGACGGATACCATCCGCAACTGCTGACTACCTTGGCGGAACGAGAGGAGCTGCTGCGGGAGCAATTAGGAACCGATTCCAACGCTGCCGAACAGGACCTGATTGTGTTGGATTTCAGCGAAGTATATCGCCTGACTGCCGAACAGTTCATGCTTCTGCTACACGAGCAATACGGCGTAGAGGCGATTGTGATGGGCTATGACCATCGATTCGGCTGCGACCGACTCTGCGACCGACAAGACTACATAGAGGCCGGACAAAAGACGGGCGTGGAGGTGATTACACTGGCACAATACCGACCGCAAGTGTCTTTCGCCGAAGACGGACTACCGCAACACGTAAGCTCGACGGAGGTACGGGCTCTGCTACAAGAGGGAAAGGTGGAAGAAGCCAACGAGCTATTAGGCTACGCCTATCGCATGACGGGCGAAGTGGTGCACGGAAACGAGATAGGGAAACGAATCGGGTTCCCGACCGCCAACCTATCGGTAGCTGAAGGAAAACTCATTCCGCTGTCGGGAGTATATGCAGCCGAAGTGCAGGAAATAGACGGCAAGGCAACGCACTATCCCGCCGTGGTGAATATCGGGAACAACCCGACCGTCGGGAACACGCACCAAACCATAGAGGTACATATTCTGACCTTAGAACCCGACACGGACCTATACGGAAAGACCCTACGGCTGGCTCTCACCAAACGGCTACGCAATGAACAGCGGTTTGCCACCTTAGATGAGCTGCAAATACAGATACAAAAAGATATTGAGGGCATTCAAT
>CAVHGD010000102.1:0-6456 GCA_963635385.1 Dialister sp. CAG:486
GTGCATTATAGTGCTTTCAGCGTGGCGAGCAGGAAGTGATAGAATTTCTGTACGGTCTTGATATTGACACGCTCGTCCGGTGAGTGCGGGTGCTCGATGGTAGGACCAAACGAGATCATATCCATTCCCGGATAGTTGCGCCCGATGATACCGCATTCCAATCCGGCGTGGATGGTGATGACACGCGGCTCGGTGCCAAACTCCTGCTTGTAGGTGTTCTGCATAATCTCGAGGATGTTGCTATGCAGGTTCGGTTTCCAACCCGGATACGAACCGGAGAATTCGATGTCCGCTCCCGCCATAGCAAAAGTCGATTCGATGATGGATTGCAGCTCCTCCTTGCGCGATTCGACGGAAGAACGGGTCAGGCAGTTGACCACAATCTTGTTTCCTTCGGTGCAAATCATAGCCAAGTTGTTGCTCGTCTCGACCACATCCGGCATTTCGGGAATCATACGATAGACACCATGCGGGCAAATGGTGATGGCGTGAATGAGGAAGTCTTGCACATCCTCCGGCAGCTCTACCTTGGGGCACTCTACCTCTTCGGCCGTCAGCGAGATATTGTCCTCCACACCATCGTATTCGCGGATGAACAGGTCTTCGTAGTCGGCAACCAACTCCATCAGGTCGTCCTTGCTCTCTGCCGGAATGGTGATCAAGCAAGCGGCTTCACGCGGAATGGAGTTGCGCAAGCTGCCACCCTCGACATACGCCAAGCGAGCCTCGTAGTTGGCAACGGCGTCCTTCAGGAAACGGAAAAGCAGCTTGATGGCGTTGGCACGTTGCATATTGATATCGCAGCCGGAGTGACCGCCCTTGCAGCCGCGCAACGATACGCGCAGAGCGATGTCGCTCTCTTCGGTCTCGACGGGCGCAAACTCGAACGTGGCAGTGCCGTCTACGCCACCGGCGCAACCTACATACAGCTCGCCTTCGGTTTCGGAATCGAGGTTGATAAGCGTTTTCCCCTGCAGGAATCCTCCCTCCAAAGCAAAGGCGCCGTACATACCGGTCTCTTCATCGACGGTGAAAAGGGCCTCCAACGGCGGATGTACCACATTTTTGTCTGCCAAAATGGCCATGGCGGTGGCCACACCGATTCCGTTGTCCGCACCGAGCGTGGTGCCTTTGGCGGTAACCCACTCGCCGTTTTCTTCGACGTAAGCTTGGATGGGGTCTTTTTCAAAATCGAAAGTGATATCGCTGTTTTTCTGGGGTACCATATCCATATGACCTTGCAGAATGACACCCGGATGTTTCTCTAATCCTGCCGAGGCGGGCTTGCGAATGAGCACATTGCCAATCTCGTCGGTCAGTGTCTCAAGACCCAAACTGCGGCCGTAGTTGGCCAAAAATTCCGATACTTCTTTCTTCTTGCCGCTCGGGCGAGGAATTTGCGTCAGGCTGTAGAAATTATTCCACAAACCTTTGGGTTCTAAATTTTTCATATCGTTAATGAGTTAGTATTCCGTATATTTTTCGGTGGTCAGCTCGCCGCAGAGCGATTTTTGCAGCAGCTTTTTCACCAAATCGGTGTTGTCCGGATTTTCGCCGAGCAGGTACATCATTTTGGTCAGCAGCGCCTCGGTGGTGATGTCGTAGCCCGAAATGACGCCGGCTTTGAGCAGGTTCATCGACACAGCGTATAGACCCATTTCGACCGAGCCGGTGTTACATTGGGTTTTATTTACAATAATGATACCACGATTGACGGCGTCACGCAGCTCGTGGTAGAGCCATTGCGACGACGGGGCGTTGCCGGCACCGAACGTCTCCAACACCAATCCGCGCAGGTTTGGCGTTGTAAGTACTTGATGTACAATGGTTTGCTGTATGCCGGGGAATAGCTTCAGCACGCCCACGTTTTGGTCGGTATTGACACGCAGCTTGAGCGGCAAATTCGGATCGTTGTAACGAATCAGGTGCCGCTGGTAGGCAATATGCACACCGGCCTTGGCCAATGCGGGGTAGTTGTACGAATTGAAGGCCGAAAAATGCTCGGCGTTGCGCTTGGTGGTGCGGTTGCCGCGGAAAAGCTTGTCTTCGAAAAATATCGTCACCTCCGGCACCATGGCGTTGCCGAATTCGTCTTTGGCCGCTGCGATTTCGATGGCGGTCAGTAAATTTTCTTTGGCATCGGAGCGAAGCAAACCGATGGGCAGCTGGCTGCCCGTGAAGACAACGGGTTTGCTTAAATTTTCTAACATAAAGGAGAGGGCTGAGGCCGAGTAGGACATGGTGTCGGTGCCATGCAGGATGACAAATCCGTCAAATTTGTCATATCGGTCGTACACAATGTGAGCCATTTTTGCCCAATTTTCCGGATTGACATCTGACGAGTCCAACAAAGGGGAAAATGCTTCTATTTCGATGTGAATATCGCCTGAGAATAGTTCCGGAACAAAGGCTTTGAACCCTTCCATATCCGCCGGAGACAGCGCTCCCGTGGCATGGTCACGCACCATTCCGATGGTGCCTCCTGTAAAAATTAGTAGAACTTTTCGCATTATGCAGATTTGTTTAGAACCGGCCGGTCTGGGTTGCCTCTACCGACCAATAAGTAACCGCAAAGGTACTATTTTTTTCGGATATACACAAGAATTGTCCTTTTTTAGATTTTTCCTGCTTTTTTTCTATGTTCGGAGGAGGTATTATGCGAGAAATATATTGATTTGGCATAGTTATTGTGTAAGAATATAAAAACTAAATTTATTTTTTTTATGCTGACCACTAAAACAAACATTCTAATCTGCGACAACGACATCAATCTGACGATGGTGTTGGCAGATTGTCTTAATGCCCGCGATTACGCGGTAGAAACGGTTGCCGACGGGGCAACTGCGTTAGATAAGTTGCGTACTAAACATTATGGTTTGTGTTTGCTTGATATTGATGTGCCGAATCTGAATGGCTTTGAGGTGCTGGCTGCCATGTCGCAAATCAGCCTTCATACGCCGGTGATTGTTGTTACCCAACGCTCCTCGAAAGAGGATATGGTACACGCCTTCGAGTTGGGTTGTGATGATTATGTCACCAAACCGTACAGCATGGATGTATTGGTTTGCCACATTCAGGCCGTGCTTCGCCGCTATTTGGCAGGCGTTGACAGTCAGACCACTTCGTTTGATATCGCAGGCAAGGTATTCGATTCCGTTCACCAATCGTTCGACGGCGAGCATATGTCCTCGCGTGAGAGCGATTTGATGTTGCTCCTTTGCCGCAACATGAACAAATTGGTAGACCGTCACTTGATTTTGGGCTCGCTGTGGAAGAATGACGATTATTTTGCAAGCCGCTCTCTGTCGGTATATATCAACCACTTACGCCGTTATTTGGATGGCACAGGCTATCGTATTATCGGTGTTCACGGCAAGGGCTACAAGCTGGTTGATGCTGAGTAATTCGGATTTTGCCGTGAGGCGTTACCTCGCCAAAGGCAAATGCTTAAAAATAGCGAAATGCGGAGTGCGTTTCGCTATTTTTTATGCTATTTGCGGGACTTTGTTTTGTTTTATTTGTTTCTCCAAAAATTAACTATTACCTTTGTAGTCTAATTCGGCGCAACCTTTTTTGTGGGGCGGAAAATCTGTAGTGAATCTGCGGAATCTTCCGTTTTGCGAAATACGAATGAAAAAAGGAGCGCCGGTAATAGACTCCGTAGAAATGAAACTTTCTGAAATTATTCAAGCCGTTGCGCCCTTGCGTGTAGAGGGCAATGCCGCAGAAAATCAGTCGATTGAAACGCTGCTGACCGATAGCCGGCAGCTGGGCGCACAACCCGAGCACACGCTTTTCTTTGCGCTTCGCACTGCGAAGAACGATGGGGTGCACTATATTCCTTGCGTGTAGAGGGCAATGTCGATGAAAATCAGTCGATTGAAACGCTGCTGACCGATAGCCGGCAGCTGGGCGCAGAACCCGAACATACACTTTTCTTTGCGCTTCGCACTGCGAAGAACGATGGGGCGCACTACATTCCGCTCTTGATAGAAAAAGGCGTGCGGGCGTTTGTCCTGACCGACAGCCAATACGCATCGTTGCAGGCTGAAACAAAAGCGGCCTCTCAAGCTGCGGCTGCCGATGTTATCTATCTCATTGTAAATGACTCGCTTACCGCTTTGCAGGACTTGGCGGCATACAAGCGTTCGCTCTACCACTGCCCCGTGATTGGCATTACCGGCTCGAACGGAAAGACGATAGTGAAGGAGTGGCTCTACGAACTGCTGCGGCAGGATTATCACATCACCCGCTCGCCCAAGTCGTACAACTCGCAGATAGGAGTGCCGCTGTCCGTGTGGCAAATGAACGAGAAGACCGACCTCGCCATCTTCGAGGCGGGAATCTCCGAACCGGGCGAGATGGCCCGCTTGGAACGCATTATTCGCCCCACGATAGGGGTTATTACTTATATAGGTGCCGAGCATGGAGAGAACTTCCCCTCGCTGGAGGCGAAGCGGGCAGAGAAGATGCGCCTGTTCGCCCACTGCCCTGTGGTGATCGAAGACCCGACGCACCAGAATGTGCGCACTTGCGCCGCAGTCATGCGGGCGCTGGGCTACGACGAGGAAACTATCGCCCACCGTATTCTCCACCAAACTCACGAGACGGTGCTGCAAATCAATCTCACGGCGCTCACGGAGAATGTGCGCTACTTCCGCTCGCTGCTCCGCCCGACAACCAAACTGACCTGTATGGTCAAAGCCTTTGCCTACGGCGCTGGTAGTGTGGAGGTTAGCCGTGCCTTGCAGCAGAGTGGTATGGTCGATTACCTCGCCGTGGCGGTGGCTGACGAGGGCTTGGAACTGCGCCGCGAGGGGATTACACTGCCCATTATCATTATGGACCCCGAGGTGGCAGCGCTCGACTTGATATTGGAGAACAACCTCCAGCCGAACATCTATTCGTTCCAATCGCTGGAGAACATTATCGCTGCGGCTGCGGCAAAGGGCTTGGAAGACTACCCGATACACATCAAAATCGACTCGGGAATGCACCGCTTGGGCTTCTACCGCGAGGAAATGCCCGCCCTCATCGACCGCCTGCGCAGTCAGACTGCCGTGCGTGTGCAGAGTGTGTTCTCGCACTTTGCAGGCAGTGACGAAGCGCAATTCGACGACTTTACACACCGGCAGGCGACCTACTTCAACGACTGTGCCGAGCAACTCAAAGCGGGGCTGAGCTATCCCGTGATGAAACATATCTGCAACTCGGCAGGTATCGAGCGATTCCCTGAATATCAATACGATATGTGCCGTCTCGGCATCGGGCTGTACGGCATTTCGTTTGCGGGGGCGCAGTTGCACAATGTCTGCACCCTCCGCACTATTATATTGAGTGTCAAGACTGTACAGGCGGGGGAGACTATCGGCTACGGGCGGCACACCACGCTCACCGAGCCGCGCCAAATAGCGGTTATCCCTATCGGCTATGCGGACGGGTTCGACCGTCGCTTCTCCAACTACGGGGGCGAAGTCTTGGTGCGGGGCAAGCGCTGTCCTATCGTGGGCAATGTCTGCATGGACCAAGCCATGGTGGACATCACGGGTACAGACGCGCAGGTGGGCGACGCCGTGGAGATATTCGGCGACCATATCCGACTGGAAGAGCTGTCCGACAAGTTGGGCACTATCCCCTACGAGGTACTTACCTCCGTCTCCCGCCGCGTGCAGAGAATCTATTATAATTAGGAATTAGGAGTTAGGAATTAGGAATGGGGCAGGGTGAAACGGCCATAGAATGTAAGCACCTGACAATCGGGTACGGGGAAAAGGCGGTGCAGACCGACTTGTCTTTCTCGCTCATGGCGGGCGAGATGGTCTGTATGCTGGGGCAGAACGGCTGCGGCAAATCCACACTGCTGCACACCCTCGCAGGGCTGCTGCCGCCTATCGCAGGCACCTACACCATTGCCCATACCGACACCCTGCCACCCTCCCAACAAGTGGCGTTGGTGCTGACCGAGCGTCTAAGCCTCGAGAACACATCCGTGCATGATGTGGTGGCGCTGGGACGCTATCCCTACACCTCGTTCATGGGCGGGCTGACTGCGGCAGACGAACATATCATCGCTGAGGCACTGGACGCAGTCGGACTGCTTGGCGAAAAGGAAACCTATTTTAATAACCACTCCGACGGCGAGAAACAGCGGGTGCTGATTGCCAAAGCCATTGCGCAGCAGACGCCTGTGGTTCTGCTCGACGAACCGACGGCGCATCTCGACCTGCCCAACCGCATTCGTATCTTGCAACTGCTCCACCGCCTAGCGCACGAGCAGCAGAAGACGGTGCTCATCTCCACCCACGAACTGGATTTGGCGTTGGCACTATCCGACCGGATCCTGCTTATGACTCCGTCTCACCGCACAGCCCTCGACGCATGCGGCACATCCTTCAACTCCCACGGCAAGGGTGTAGTACTTAGTACTCCCGGGCAAGGCGTTGTTCTTGATACTCC
>CAVHGD010000103.1:0-6123 GCA_963635385.1 Dialister sp. CAG:486
CTTGCCGCCGTCGTCGAACCCGCCATAGTCCAAGTTCACTGCGTTCGTACTACTATACTGACAACTCGTCCACCAGCCACCGGAAGTGATAGTAGGTGCCGTCTTGCCGAGGAGCGTATAGATGGCAGCGAGTGTCTGATAGTTATACGCCAAGTGCTGTATCTGCTGATACGAGGGCAGGAAGCCTGTCTTCTCCACTCCGTTAATAGTCAGCGTCTTGCTGTTACAGTAAGTTGCCGCAGCGGTGGTTACAGCTGCCGTGTCGTATTTGGCAGTCATCTTGTATTGCCCCGTAGCCGAATCGAGTTCCCAAGTACCTACTTCCTCGTTCTGGGCTATCTGCTGAATAAGTTGCGTCAAATAGCTGCCGTCTGCCGTGTAGCCGCTGCCATCCCATTTGTACGGCAAGAGGTTGGGGTTGAATGCGTAATTGGCATTTGCCCATTGCTTTGATGTTATCGTGCTCTTGTCCTCGAAAGCAATACAGAAGCAGCAGCCCGTTGTGCCGTCGCCACGAGTGAAACTGCTCAACTTTGAATTGACAAGTCCGATAGCCACAATGCCCAATGCGTCACGCTCCTCTTGTGTCTTCGCCTCCAAGTCGTATTGCGAATAGTGGTTGCCGCTTGCGTCAATAGCGAATACCCCCGTGTCGTCTGCAAGATACTGCACAGAGAACGACTGCCGTGCCACGCCTGCTACTTGCGAATCGATAGTGCCGTGCGTGTAGCCCGTAATAGTCGGGAATGTGAGGGTGTAGGTATCGCCATAAGGAATGACAAACGAGCAGTGCGCTGCCGAATCGAGCGTTGCCGAGAGTGTTCCGAGCGAGGTGGTTCTGCAAGTAATCGTCTGCCCCACCAAGATAGAGGTGGTGTCATCATCCAACGATGACGCATAGCAGTAGATATCTACCGTTTCCTTGATAATTTTGGTATAGGTGAATGTAATGTAGTTTGCCGTGATGAGGTTGCTTGCCGTGTAGGTGCGAGCCGTCGGCACGGGGTAGCCGCTGATAGTCGGCAGAGTTACCTTATAGGTATCGCCAAAGGGAATGTCAAACTTGCAAGTGCCGTCTGCGTCAAGTGCAATAGCCTCCGTCTTGCTTGCTGTTACATCCGTGTAGGTGACTTTGTATTTTGTCCAGTCGGTAATGGTATCGTCGCCGTTCAGGGTAACAATGACAGTGGCAGCGTTGCCCTGCTTGCCGATGTAGTACTCCTCGCCCGTGATACCGTTCTTTATTCGTGTTAATGTCTTCATAATCTATGTTTGTTATATTGTTACCGTTTGAGTAGCCTCGTCTATGCCTGCCACCATAGGCAGCACCATTGTGTAACTGTCGGAGTTGTCCGTGTTCTCCTCGAAGTGAGCAGAGTAGAGGTTCTTGTTGAATGCGGCTGCGTCTTGCACGGCAGTGGCTACGGCTTGCAGGATTGCCGTCTGTGTGGCGGTAGTGTCCTCACCAAGCAGTGCAGTCTGCGCATTGGCGATTGCGGTATTGGTGGCAGAAAAGCCGTTCTCGCACACGGTTTTTGTGGCTGCTATTGCCGTGTCGGTGGTGGCGTGGGCGTTGGTGATAGCCGTCTGTGTAGCGGCAATGTCGGATTTGATAGCCGTCTTTGCGTCAGCGATAGCCGTGCGGGTAGTGGTGTGCTCCGCTGCGATTTTCTTATTTACACTATCGGTGATGTCAGCGGGCTTGTCAGTCGTGTCTATCTCGACGGTGAATGTGTCGCTTGCGCTTGCTCCGAACTTGGTTGGTATCAAGATAGTAGAGCCGCCTGTCGTGGTAGTTACCTCGACATTGTCTTTCTGCATAGACGAGCAGATGACCGCTTTCTTGGTTTCATCAACAATCAAGCGGATGTCCTCTATGCCGATAGTCTCCGAGAGGGTGAGCAGCAGTCCGTTATCTGCTGCCGTGGCGGATTGGATGTTTATTCTTCTTCTCATAATCCTGCGTAAATTAGCGGTTTGAGTGCGTCGATAGCGGCTTGCAATGCGGTGTCCTTCTCCGTCAGCTGCTCTATCGAGTTCGTATTCTCGGCTATGGCGCTGTTGGCAGCGGAGATGTTGGCGGCATTAGTGGCAACGCTTTTTGAAAGCGCCTCTACCGTTTCCGTGTCTGCCTTGTTGTCCAACTTGGCGTCTATTATCTCATCGTTGTAGTAGTCGTTCTCGAGCATTGCCTGCAACGAGGAGATGTTTTCCGTGTTGGTAGCAATGTTGGCGGCGTTAGCGGCTATGTCCGCTGCAAGACTGTCCGACTTGTCCTTAATTAGAGCGGTATTGTTCGCTATCGCTTGGGTGTTGGTGCTTACGGTCTGCTGCAATGAGAAGATGTCCGCTGTGTGCGTGGCTATGGATTGAGTGTGCGAGGCGATATTGGCAGTATTAGTAGCGATGTTCGTAGTATTAGTGTCTGCTTTTTTCTCTACGCTATCGATTGCAGCTTGCAGAGCGGTGTCTGCATTTGTGCGAGCGGCCTGCTCGGCCGTGAGTGCCGCTTGCAAATCTGTTTGGTCGGAGAGCTCGCCTGAAATATCACCCCAAGCAACATCGCACTTTTGGACATCGCACTGACCGGAGCAGGTGTCTTTTTCGCTGCAATAGGCACACATACGAGTATCGTGTCCGTAAGGACATCCTGTTGGTATCATTGTAATACTGTTGTTTTCTTGTTTTCAAATTCATCCGCAAAGGTCTTGGCTGCGTTAGGGTCGCCCAATATCTCCTCTACATACGAAGCGCACTGAAGCACGATAAAGTCCTCAATGTACGACTGCACATTCTCGGCAGCTATATGGCTGTCGATATAATACAGCACCACCGGCAGAGTGAATACGCTCGTGGTACTGCCACAGCCACAACCTGCCGGGTAGGAATAGAGTTCGAGTTCGGAAGTGTCGGGCGAATAGACCACTACGGGCTTGCAACAACCGCCTCGTGTGTGGGCGTTCTGCTGCAACAGATAGAGCGGAGAGGTAGTGGAAAGGAATGCCGTTACATCTCGCTCCCAAAAGTCTGCGTCATCGTGCAAGCGGACAAGCCTCCAATACTCGTCAATGTTAGCTATATGCCCCACCCCTTTCTTGTCTATGGTAGCCGTTGTACTCCACTGCGTTACATCTCTTGCCAACAAAGTGAGCGGCAGGTTGTTCAGACAGAACCAAGCGGCTTTGTCCAAACACTCGTCAATGTACGACACGATAGGTTTGACCTCCTCATAGTCGGGGTCGCCTGCGGCGGCAATGAACTGTGTAGGCTCATCGAACGGACTTATCTCGTCTAACTTCGCTTTAACGGCAAGTATGTAGTCGGCACGCGTCATAGATTAGGAAACGATATATTCAACTCCTCTGCGGCTTGGCGGATTGCGGCTTTGCTCGTGAGACTGTCGGCTCGCGCATTATACTTGGAGACCAAAATGTCTTTTGCGTCCTGCGACTTGGTTATATCGGTGTAAACGGCTGCATAGACCTTAGGCTCTTCCTGCGGGATGATGATGTCATCGACCTGCTCGGTGATGACAGAACCGAAATAAGGGTGCTTGCGAATTGCCGCCACTAACGGCTTATCGCTTGTGGCAAAGATACCATTATAGTAGGGCTTGTCGCGCGGGACAAAACGAATACGATAGATAGCCCCGTTCACTCGCAACGAGGTAGAGAGGTTGGGTATCGCGGATAAGAAAATAGCCATAGTTGTTAGTTGTTTGGGAAAAGAACAGAGGACGGCGGCGTGCCGCCCTCTGTTCCGATGTGAGTGTTACCTATTAGGGACGATTGCCCTCCTTGAAAATCCACAAAGCGTGTGCTTTCGGATATTTGACAACCGGAGCGGACATCTCGCACCATACACGGCTATTGCCGTCGTAAGTACCTGTCTTCTTCAACTCGAGTACAGTCTCCTCCATAGAGCGATAAACACGACGCTCAATGTATTGACGGTCGAGTATCAACGCCCAGTTGCGATACGATGTACCTGCTTTGTCCATTTTGTCGAACAGCGGGTGATGATAGAAGCGAATATTGTACCCCATGAGGCTCAACTGCGAGAAGTCATAGTTGAATGCACGGAACTCCTTAATCGTTACCATCTTGGTGATGTCCTTAATACCCCAAATAGCAGGTGCTACATTGCAGCCCATATAACCGTAACGGGTATTGCTGCCCGAGTTACCGATAAAGGTGTCGTTGGTAGCAGTCAGCAGGTCGGAGAATTCAAGGTCGCCCTTATAGAGTTCGACGACGGTAGAACCTCCCAACATCATCTGTTCGATAATACCGGAGCAGGTACGAGTGTAGCGTTTCTCTGTCGGATTGAAAGTATAAGACTTAACAGAGAACAGATACGATTTCTCAATATCTTCCAAGAGTTGGTGAACAATAACCTCGTCGACATCGTTTTCTGTCCAGTTAACCTCTTTTGCAGACTGCTGAAACACAGTACTTACTTGCGACTGTACCATGAACTTCTGGATGTACTGCTCGTCCGGAGTAGGCAGCGAGAACCATGGAGTGGTACTTGCGTCCTCCTCTGCAACTGCATGACCGAGGTTTGCAATGTAGGTGTTTGCATCAATTTCGAGGCTCTTTGTGCCGGTTGCGTCCGTTTCGCCATTCAGGAACTGAACGGTGATAGTGGTTGCGTTCTTTATCTCCAACACCAAAGCATTAAGATTGACATTCGGCAATTTGGTATATACGCCATTCTCTACCTTGTAGCCGGGTATGCCTGCGAAAGTGATTTGGTCGCTCTCGTCAAATACATAAGCGTCCACAACAGTGATGTCGGTAGGCTTTGGAATGGAGCGGTCGAGGTTCTTACCGCTGATAGTTTGCTTTGCGCTACCCGTTGCTCCATCTACCACGCGCAAGTCAACACTCCAGTGTTTGAATACCGTACTATTCACTTTCCGCGAACCCATATCGCGCATCATCGCATTGATTGGGGTCTGCGACCAACCCATTTTCACGATGTTCTCATCGCTTTGGTCACGGAATAATCCGGGGGCTATAGTACGAGTTAAATCCTCGCTCAAGCCCGCACCATTATTTGGTGCGGTCGGAAAACTGCCTTGACCATGTATGCCTACACCGGCAGACCCTGCGCCTGCGTTCTGCGACATCGTGCCTGCACCCGGGTCAGTGCCCTGAGTAGCAGGATTTACATTAGCTTGTGCCATAATTCAGTTTTGTTTGGTTATAGTTTATAGTTGATTATAGATTCCGCGCAATTGCGCCACTCTCTGCCATACGGGACAATGGATTATTCTGCGCTTTTCCGCTGCCTGCTGCTGACGCTCCGTTCGCTTGTCCGTCAGAACTGCCAGCTGATTTCTTGCGCTGTGCTGCGATATTTGCATTACGCCCGCGCACCTCTGCTGCTTCGACAGCATTGTCATAATCCACCATTTTCAAAAATGAACGTACCTGCTCCTTGCATTGTTCAAGCGTTTCGCACGGATTATTGAACACTCCTTGCAATGCCTCAAGTGCCGCCTCCGGGTCTGCTATGCCGTCTTCTTGGCATACCTCCTCAAAGGCTTGCTCGCGCAGATTTTGTGTCTGCTCATCTTTCGCTTTCTTAGACGCAACGTCTTCCTCTTTTTTCTTGCGGTCGGCAAGGTATTCATCATCGCCATAGTTCTCGTCCGTGATGTAGCGTTTCAAGTCCGGGGGTAAATTACGCAATGCTCCTGCCGGGTTGCCGTCTTTGCCACGAGTAAATATCTCGGCAAACACCCCTGCGAGGTCGGGATTAGCAGACAAGATACTTTCTAACTCTTCTGCTTCTGCGCTATATCGCTTTGCAGCGTCATGCTCCTCATCATAGCCGTTCATGGAGAGGCCGTACAACTCCTCATCCGACTTGTCTTCTCCATATTTGCTACGCAAATTAGTACGCCACTTGTCGAAATTAGGCGTTTGCGATGGCTCTTGGACTGCCTGCGCTTGTGCCTGTTCGTTTTCCTTTGCCATAGTTATAGCTGTTTTTATTGATTATGAGTGCAAAGATAGTACTATGAATGCAATAATTATATTTAATTATGATACTTTTTCCGTTAGTTTTGATACTATTCCGCAAAAAAGTTGTATCTTTGCAAAGTAATGAGAC
>CAVHGD010000104.1:0-6101 GCA_963635385.1 Dialister sp. CAG:486
TCTGTATCGTGTCGTGCTGATAGCGGACTACTATGCTGTCCTTATACTCTATGGTAGGATAGCAGTCGCAGGTCTTGCAACCCACGAGCAGGCACATCAGCATAAAGCCGAGTGCCATACCCGTAAATAGTGATATGAGGCGGACAAAGTCGTGCATTTATGCGGTAATTATTCAAAAAAATGCTTATTAGTTTTGCTGTTCCATTATTTTGTCGTACCTTTGTATCGGAGGCAGGAATTAGCCCAACGGCGCTTGCCGTGGCGTTCAGGTCTTTAGATGTGAGAGCTCGGCGTACCTGCGGGGCGTCCTTCAACTATCTTGGGAGTAGATTCTTCTACTCCTTTTTTTTAGATAGCTGGGTATTCAAACCAATATCCTTGGACATTTCTCAGTTTCCTCGTGCTTTGTGACCAATGCGAGGGGATAGCCAAGACCGACTCTCTTACATAGGGGATAGCTACTCCGTTATCAGTGAATTCTTTTTTGTTCACTTCCAAGTCGATGGAAAATGGCATGTATTCTGTAATCTGCACCCCGTTTCGCTCGATGTAGAGACCGAGCTTCTTACCGCTGAGATAGATTAATGAGCTTTTGTATTCTACTTTGCTTTTGACTGTATGCTCTTCTATTACTATTGTCCTCGTAAAACCTGATGTCTCGAGCCAATAAAGCATGCGAGCAACTTCACTTTGCGGAATGGTCTCTCCGTTGTTGTCTTGCAGCTGAAGATTGACGCTCACTCTCCAATACTCGGTGTATGCGTTGCTCAAGTACTGGATGCATTCGAGTTGAACTGGGACAATGTCCTCGCCATGTAGCATAGGTCGGAGCCATCCTGCATTCGGGATATGTACCCCTGCTTTGCGTCTGCCCGAATGATATCTTGCGAACCTAACTTTGTCGGTTGCACGCAGGAAGCCTGTCGGAGCGACGATGTATAATTCAGTCCCTCTCTTTTTGAGCGTTGGGGTAGCTGTTGCTGCGCTGGTGGATATGCCTGTGTCGTCGAAGCGGACTTTGACATTGAAATCTGCCATACTATATTTCTTGTTTGATGGGTGAATAATTGATTTGTATGCCTGTCGGCTTTGCCTTGATGTGGTACTGCTCGGTGTCTCCGTTGAATGCCACGATGTCGAATAAGAGTGCCCCGCTCATCGTCTTGGTGTATTCTGCGGGGATTGTCCCCGTGAGGAATCGTTTATATTTCGGGTTTATCACGATGTAGTCTGATGTGTCCGAGGTAGTGACGGCAGAGTCATTGGAGATTGTCTTTGCCACCGCTGTAGTCGATTCGGCAGTGGTAGTGGATTCTGTTTCTGTGTCTGCCTCCGTCTCGGAGGCTACGGCTACACTTTCGGTTGTCGTGGTGTATAGGAACTTGGCTATTCGGCTTGTGTGGGTGTAGAAATAAATCACCACCTTGGTAAAGTCGCGCCATGTGATGCTCTTTCGGTCGCACTCAATCGAAAAGTCTATGCTCTCGCCTTGGTATCGTATCATAATTACGGGGGTGTTGCGGGTTGCGGGTGAATGGTTGTCGGGTGGGTAGTGTCAGGATGTGTCTAAAAAAAACAGCGGCGAGTGGGGCGGCTGCCCCGCCCGCTGCTGCAAACACAATGAAAAACTAATCGCCCGATACCTCGAAGCAGCGCAACAGCGTAGCTATCGGCGACTTGTCGGTCTTGACGGGTTTATCTTTGGTGCGGAACTTGAGCTCAAGCGACCATACCACCTCGCTGTCGGTGCCGTCCTCTATCGCCTCGGTGGCTTTGAGGCTGACCGCTTGGTCGGTATAGTGGAGCAGCGTCTCGGTGCAATACGCCACATTCCACGTCTCCTTCTCGGCGTTCTGATAGAACTCACTATTGTCCTTGTAGGCGGGGTCGCTGACGGTGAGCGTATAGTCGTAACCGAGCAGACGCTCCGTTTGGTCACCATAGCCGTCGCCGGTGATAGCAGAGCCGCCATCGGAGGAGCCTTTGACATTCGGAATGGCAATGATATTGCCCGCCTCGATAGCCGCCGTCCATTCCTCTAAATTCAACGGCACGGTTATCTTAGTTCCCTGCTTGATGAGGAAAAGGGTACGGATTCGACCCATTTCGGTGTCGGTGCATGCGCTGCAAGAGTGGATGAGGTTTGCTCCTGTGCTGTCGCATTCTTTGTACTTAATCATATTGTCGGATGTTTAGTTGCACGACCTGCGTGCGGTGATTATTTTGTAGTTGATACGGAATAGGAATACATTCGGGCGCAGACAGAACCGAACACCGCTGTACTCGGAGGCAAATATCTGCTGCCGGTTGTAGGACACGCTCTGCACCACACAATAGGCGGAGGTGGTGCCCTGCTTGAAAGAGAGCGTCTGCATGGTGTGCACAATGCTCTCCTCTAAGGCAGTTGCTTCGGTAGTGCTTCGGTCGCCAAAGACCACCATCGACAAATTGCTCTCCTCAATATAGGCGAGCGTATCGCCATAGCCGCTCTTGGTTGTGGTGGAAAACGACTTGCCCGTGAGCGTGTGATAGAGATTGACGGAATAGCGGTCGTCTAAGATGTCGCTATCCACTTCGCCATCGGAACGCACAACGGCAGGGCGCACCTGCTCGGCTCCGCCCACCTCATCGATAAGGATAGGCTCTGCCAAGCCGTTGGCTCGGACCGTTCCGCCGTTGTTGGTGATATACGCAGCGGTGGAGTCGTTGATAGCTCTAATAATCTGCTCCATGGATGTGTTCCTTGATAAAGTTCTTGCCTATCTGTATGCAGCGAGTTCGTTCGGCGTTGGTAGGGGGAAAGATGTCTTTTTTGTAGGTCTCCTCGCACCAATGCGCTTTCTGCAACTGCTCGGCGGTGGCATAGCCGATACCGGTTCCGCCCTCGATAGGATAGAGCGCCATGGCGTTCTCCATTGTGCGGGTAAGCGATAGGACTACCTTGCCGCCCTCTTGGCGTCCGTACTTAGGCCGAGTGTAACGCAAATAGCCTGCGGAGTAGGTGCCGATAGGTTGGCCGTCAGCCGCAAGACCATCAACATGTATGCGTTGGCGCATCTCCGCCATAAGGGTGGAGGCCTGCAAACGACACATCTTGTCGGCGTCTATAGCGGACAGACGGCGAACCATATTGTCGCATACGTCAAGCATATTGGTCGTAATCTCGGTCATAGGATAGGGGACACAAAGCGAATGACATCTCGCTCCTCGGGCTGCTCGGCTTGCGAGGTGAAACAGGGCGAGCTGTGGATGTCGATACCGCGCACGGCCGTCTCGAGCTCCCGCTCGGCTTGTTCCTCGAAGTAGAGGCGCAGGTCTTTTGCCTTGCCGTGGTCGAGCGTGGTGTAGGTGTTCTGCCGGCTGCTCGTTTGGCGAGCGTACATCAGCTCCGCACCAAGCAAGTACCACAGCGACACGGCAAGCAGCTCCTTGTTGCTGCAAATAAGGCATTCGCACTTGGCGACATCGCTCAGCTTGTGGCACTTATTGACTTCACGGATAAAGAGGGTGCGGAACTTGTATATAGCCCGCTGCTCGATTTGCTGCCAAAGGTCGTCGGCATCGGTGTTGCCCTGCGTCAGCTTGCCAAGGTCTGCATACGATATATCGGGCAGAGCATCGACATACAACCCGCTTTCAGCAGGCTGTGTGTCGTACTCGCTCGATAGACCAATATATCCCGTTAGGCAATCAATCATTACGCATTGGCGGTTGTATCGGTTGCTACATAATGGAATGCGCCATTCATGCCGTAGAGGCGGTCGGTGCTTGCGAATGCGTCTGTCGGTGTGGTGAACAGAGCGTAATTCTTAGAGATAAGCAACTGCCAACCGCGTCCCTGCGTCAGTGCGCCCTCAGCACTGTAAGTCGGGCAATCGACATACTTGAGCTGTGCATCGAAGGTGATGGGCAATACCTCGCCGCCGACCTGTACGGGCAACGGAATGGTAAAGAATATCGAGTTGCCGCGCTGACCTGCGTAGGCTCCCACATTCTTATTCCAATCGACCAATCCGACCATACCCTTGGCAAATACGCCAAAGTGGTCTGCGCCCCAAATAGAGGCTGCTTTCGGCTCGTAGTAAGCATTCAGCGGCAATGCTCCGATACCATGGCTGTCGAAGCCGTTCTTGATGCGCTGATAGATGTCGTAACGCGTTATCTTGCCGCTACCGCAGATAAGCAGGCTGTCGAGCACCTCGTTGGCTTGGGCGTCGTCGAGCAGCTTGACATAGCCGCCATCCAAATCGGCGGATGTGCCGAAACTGATTTGTTGTGCGGTGCTTGCGCCGCTGGCGATGTTCTTGCCCCACTTGGTGGACATAGCCGTCACGAGGTTGGTGTCCATCTTTTGCAACAGACCGTTCACCTTGACGAGGATAGTCTGATAAAGGGCTTGCATAAGCGGAGCGGAGGGCGTGCCGACGGCTAACGTCTGTGCGGCTTCGGCTTGGTACTTACGCATTTGCTCATCCGAGATAAAGATACCTATCTTGGAGAACTGCATCTCGGGAATGGAGGTCTCTTTCCACTCGGGATTGATAGGCGTCTCGCAATCGTCGGTGTCGGTGACATCGCTCTCGGTGCCGCGCTGCATATAGCGCAGCTTGATTTCACGCGCTTGGCCTGCTTGCAGGTCCTGCAAGTTGTTAATCTCTGCCAAAGCGTTGTTCTCCAACAGCATCTTCAAAAAGCCGACGGGGGTGACTTTGGTTTGGGGGTCATTCTGTCCTGCGATAAGATTGATATTGGTGAGCAGGGCATTGACAAATCCTACTAAATTCATAGTGATTTCCTTTCGTTATTCGTTAGTAATGGGTATTTGTGCCGCAGCCATTGCGTCTTGGAACGCACCCGATAGGCGAGTGTCTGACGCAAGCGGTGGCAATACTTGCCGCTGTGCGTTGCTCGGAGCGGAGACTTCGAGCAGGTGAGCGTCGGCAAGCAGCTTGTCGGTGAAGTCTCGCACGCTGACAGGCTTGTAACCGCTATCGACAAAGTCCATAGTCGGATTCTCGGCCTGCTTGAGGCGAAGACTGCCGTTCTCGTTCACAATAACCGCCTTGTTGGCTTTGAGCGCCTCGTCGAGCAACGTATGAGCGGTGAGTACCGACACACGCTTGTCGATGTTGCGGTTGGCGTAGTTCTTGCTCCCGAGTTCAAAATCAACGAGCATGCGCAACTGCTCCGCCTCGTGGGCTTTCTGCAACTCGGCTATCTTGGCGTTGTCGGCGTCGGTGATAGTGGCAAGCTGCGTCTGCAAATCGGCAAGTTGCTTGTTGAGTTTGGAGATTTCTGCCTTGCTCTCTTTGTCACCCGCATTGGTCTGCGCCTCCGAGAGGCGTCTTGCAAGTTCCGCCTCGAGAATAGCAGCCTTCTTGTAGGTGCTTTTCTCTGCCGCCATAGTGTCCGATATGCCGTATTTCTCGGCGTATATCTTGAATTGGTCATCTACGGCATTGAGAATAGTCGGTTTGAAGTAATTAAGCAATGCAGCGTTGTTTTTCGCTCCGTCGAGCGACATAAGACCCGTATTGAATTGGTTGGCCAACTCATCGGGCATTTCGGTTGTTCCTACTTTGGCGAGCAAGCTCGACAGTTCGGCATTGTCTTGCAGACCTAATTTGGCTGCCTGTTGAGAGAAAAAGTCTTTGAGTAACATAATTATTCGTCTTTTGTCGTTTTTCGCACCGTCTTAGCCGATGTGAGGCGTTTGTTCTCCTCCCTGAGAGCCGCCACCTCTTGTTCGAGGGCTGCGATACGCTCATCTTTCTCGGAGGCTGTCGGCTTGGCTTGCCTTTTCTCACCGAGCTCGGGGAAAGCAGCAAGCACTTCCTCCTCGGTAGGCTGCTCCACCTGCGCTTTCTGCGAAAGATAAAAGTCTCGGTTGGTGGCAAGCAGTATTATCGACCGCTTCTCCCCATACGGGGTAACCTTGATGTAACGCTTTAGATTCATAACAAATTGAATTCATAAAATACTCTGCAAAGATACGTATCATTTTGATAATATGCAAGTATTTTGCAGAAAAATTTTGTAGGGTAAAAAAAATGGTGTATCTTTGCAGCGGATTTGAGAGGTGCAACTCTATTTCCATCTTG
>CAVHGD010000105.1:0-5955 GCA_963635385.1 Dialister sp. CAG:486
TACCACCTGAGCTAAGGTACCTTGTGCTTCCCGCTAATCCTATTTTCGCCCCGATGGGGCTATCGGCGAAAAGCGAGTGCAAAGGTACTGCTTTTGTTTGATATATGCAAATTTTGCGCCACTTTTTTCGACATTTTTTGCTTTTTCCGTGCTAAACGAACCGAACCGCTCCCCCATTCCGCTGCCAACCCATTCCGGCAGAGCCGAAAATCCGAAAAACACCTAAAAAATAGCCGAATCACAAAATACAAAAAGCAGAACCACACGAGCAAATCCCACACAAGCAAACCACAAACCCTCAAACCCCACACAAGCACATTCCAAATTCTCAAACCCCACTCAAGCGAACCGCAAAATACCAAAGCAAATCACAAAAACAAATCAGGCTGCCCCGTTTGGGAGCAGCCTGACCGAAAACCTATTTAGTCCTGACGACGCAGTGTCGCCCGAACATTCCACAATCGGCCGCCTTATGCAGCAGCCTTAGCAGCTTTGCGAGCCTTGCGGCGGTCTTGCGCACGCTGAATGTCGTAAGCCAACGGCGAAGCGATACATACAGACGACCAAGTACCCACGATAACACCCATCAGCAGGGCGAATACGAAGCCACGAATGGTCTCACCACCGAAGCAGAAGATAGCGAGCAGTACCACAAGCGTCGACATCGAAGTCGAGAAGGTACGACCGAAGGTCGAGTTGATGGCGTTGTTGATGTTGATACTGCGCTCACGCTTCGGATAGAGGTGGTTGTTCTCACGCACACGGTCGAAGATAACCACCGAGGCGTTGATCGAATAACCGATAACCGTCAGCACGGCCGCGATAAACGATTGGTCGATCTCCATGGAGAACGGCATCACCTTCCAGAGGATAGCGTACAGACCCAAGATAATCACCGTATCGTGCGTCAGGGCAGCGATAGCGCCCACCGAGTACGCAAAGTTGCGGAAACGAATCAGGATGTAGATAAATATACCAATCAACGCAAATACGATAGCCCAAACAGCGGCGGTCGTGATATCGTCGGCCACGGCAGGACCCACTTTCTGCGACTGCATGATACCCACTTCCGGATTTATCTCGGTCGACTTGAAGTCGTCTATCGTGATGTCCTCTGCCAAGAACGGCTTGCAGCCCTCGTAGAGCAGCGTCTCTATCTTGGTGTCGGCGTCGTCGGAGTTGTCCTGAATCATATAGTTGGTCGACACACGCACCTGATTGCTGCTACCGATGGTAATCACATTCAGCGAGTAGGTGTCGTCGCCCACAAGGTTCTCTTTGAACACATTGTCGAGCGACTCGCGTACATCCTGCGTATTGACAGGCTCAGCGAAACGGATCACATAGTTACGACCACCCGAGAAGTCGATACCGAGATTCAGACGACCGAATACGTGCGGCTCCAGACCGAGGATGGCGAAAATAATCAGCACACCCGAAATGGTGTAGGCATACTTACGGAACTTGATGATATCGGCGTGCGTATTCTGCAAGAAGTTTTTCGTCATCGGTGTGCAGAACGGCAGCTCTTTGGCGTTCTCGTTCTTGGCGTAGTCTTCGAGCAACAGACGTGTGATGAACACAGCGGTCAGGAACGAAGAGATAATACCGATCATATAGGTAACGGCGAAGCCCTTGATAGGACCGGTACCGAAAATAGCCAAGATAGCACCTGTCAGGAAGCTCGTTACGTTGGCATCGATAATAGCCGAAATAGCGTTCTTAAATCCTTCGTCGATGGCCTTGCGCATGCTCTTGCCGGCGTGCATCTCCTCACGGATACGCTCGTAGATCAGCACGTTAGCATCGACGGCCATACCCATCGTCAGCACGATACCGGCGATACCCGGCAGCGTCAGCACGGCGGAGAACGAAGCCAAAATACCTACCAGCAGGAAGATATTGCAGCACAGCGCCGCGTCGGCAATCAAACCCGGAATCCATCCGTAGTAGAACACCATATAAACGAGAATCAAGATAAATCCGAGTACGAAGCTCCACAGACCGTCGTGGATAGCGGCTTTACCCAGCGTAGGACCTACCACATCCTCTTGGATGATACGTGCGGGCGCCGGCATCTTACCGGAGTTCAGCGTGTTGGCCAAGTCCTTAGCCTCTTCTACGGTGAAGTTACCCGTAATTTGGCTGTTACCGCCGGCAATCTCGTTCTGCACGGTCGGGAAGCTGTATACAAACCCGTCGAGCACAATGGCAATCGACTTGCCGATGTTCTCTTTCGTAACACGCTGCCAAGCCTTTGCGCCTTCCGCATTCATCGACATCGACACATTAGCGTACGCACTTGTCTGCGAGAAGTCGGCACGAGCGTCTGTGATCACGTCGCCTTCCATGGTGGCGCGGCCGTCACGCTGTGCCTTGAGGGCAATCAGCTGATAGTATTGCTCGGCGTCATCCACCGATTTCACGGTCCAGCGCAGACGCAGGTCGCGAGGCAGCACTTGCTTTGCGGTTTGCGAGTGGAGGATAGCGCTCACGGCAGCGGTGTCGCTATAGTGCACCGTACCGATCACCGGCCCGCGATACGCCTGTCCCTGTTGGTTCACCGACGGGTTCAGGATAGCAAAGAGCGGGTTCTGTTTCTTGTATTCCTCAAAACGCTTCTCTTGGTCAGCTTCCAGCGCAGCCGAGTCCTCTTTCAGGTTGTCTACCAGCGCATCCACGTCGTCGCTGTCAGCCTGTGCGGGCTTAGCCTCTTCCGTAGGAGTCTCTGCCGTCTCAGCGGTGGTAGCATTCAGTTGCGCAAACTCCGCATTGATTTGGATCAGCTGCGGCAGGATCTCATTCAGGTCGTAGGTCTCCCAGAACTCAAGGTTTGCAGAGCCTTGCAGCAGCTTACGCACACGCGCCGGCTCTTTCACGCCCGGCAGCTCGATTAGGATACGGCCCTGTTGCGACAGCTTTTGGATGTTCGGTTGTACCACGCCGAAACGGTCGATACGGGTACGCAGCACCTTGAACGAGTTGTCCACAGCGCCATCCACTTGCTCACGCAGCACTTTCTCTACCTCTGCGTTGGACGAATCGAACGACACCTTATCTTTCAGCTCGTACGAGTTGAATACCGAAGCCAATTTCGCATTCGGATCCACCTCTTTGAACGACTCGATAAACAGGGTCACGAAGTCGGCACCGCTCGATTTCTGTTTCTCTTGAGCGAGGGCCATTGCCTTGGTGAAGTTCTCCGAGGTATTGTTGCCCGACAGCACACGGATGATGTCCGGCACGCTCACCTCCATGGTGACGTTCATACCGCCCTTCAGGTCGAGGCCGAGGTTCAACTCTTTGGCGCGGCACTCTTTGAGGGTATAGCCGAACCATACTTTTTTCGATGCAATCGAGTCGAGGTAAACATACTCTTTCGCAGCGTTGTCGCCTGCGTACTCTTTTGCCTTTTTGTCGTAATGTGAAGTTACAATAGAGAACGACAGGTAGAAGGCGCACACCAAGAATAGGAGTACCGCCAATGTTCTAACAAGCCATTTGTTTTGCATATTATTTGTGTTTTATTTATTTATCGAGTTTAGCTCTTCCGTGCCGCCATAGCCCAATGCTATGCTGCCGTTGATACCGTCGCAGCCCCAATGCTATGCCGTTGCAGCCCTTTGCTATGCCGCCGTAGTTTCAATGCCATACCGTTGCAGCCCAAAATACGGAGCGACTATACAAAAAGCGCACAAAGGTACAACTTTTTTGCGAAACTTACAAATTATTTTTACCCTCCCCGCTCCAACCGAAAAAAAACACTCGTTTTTCCCTTTTGCAAGCGCACCAATTTACGAATTCTCAAACGAGCATAGCGCACAAAAAAGGCACCCCAATTACGAGATGCCTTTTTGCTATTTATTCAAGCAGAATTACTCAGCTTTTTGAACGGTTTCTCCGTCAACTGTTACTGTGAACTTCTTAGTTGCAACACCTGTTTCATTATTGCAATCTTGCCACAAACCGCCATTCAAATCACGGAATCCGGCAGCTGTCGTTTTAGTAACGTTTAGAGTACCCGAAATGCCTTTCTCTGTGTGCATTTGAATAGCGCATTTATCACCTACTACAGAAGAGTTAAATGTACATCTATTCACATTCAATGTGTAAACATTTTTATATTCCGAGTACATAACAATACCTTTAGACATTGTATTGAAAGTACAATCATTTACCGTCATCTCGGAATTGCTTTCTCCATAATAGAAGATTGCATAACCATCGAATCCGCCTTGTACAGTATTAGTAAATTGGCAATTTTCAACCAACGTATTCTGTCCATCAATGCGCAAACCACCTATAATATTACAATCCGAAAATGTCAAAGCAGCAAAGTGTTGAAAGAAGCCAAAAGTGCCCTCTGCGTAACTCAAACTGGTCGGAGTGTTCAGTGTCAAATTCGTAAAGGTAAGTTTTTTATTAACACTAGAACCACTATTGTTTCCATACACCGACGCTTGCATCTTTACAATCACATTTTCCTTGTCTGCACCGGTCAGGATGTAGTCGGTCGTTGCAGCGCCGAAGCTTGCGCCGCCCAGCTCGTAGGTCCCGGCCTGCAGCTCAATCTCGCTCTTGCCGGCAGCCAGAGCAGCCAACAGCCCTTCGGTGTTGCTTACGATGGCGTCAGCCAATTTGGTTTTGTTCACAACGTTTCCGCTGTGGATCACGTTCTCAACCACAACCCCTTCAGGAGCCAGCTCTTGAATCGATGCCTCGCCACGATGGTTTGTCCAATAGGCATCAATCGTATTGTTCGTCGAGGTAGCACTCTCTATCGTGATCGTGCTTGCCTTGTCCGTACGGCCTACCAACGTTGCCACATATCCGGACTCATCCACCATCGCTACGTTGTGGAAATAGCTATCCTCCACCGAGCAGTTGGTAATCGTCACTGGCACCGAACCATTACGGCCAATCAGACCTGCCACCGGCTGAATACCATATACATCAGCGGCTATCACGTGTACATTCTCTAATGTGACGCTTTTTGCATTCGGCTCAAGGTCAGCAAAGATAACGGCAGCGTGCCCTTTCGGGTTTTTCGGATCCATATCTTTGTGCTCGCAAACCACCTGTGCGTTTTTAACCGTCAAGTTTTGGATTTTAGTACTTCCTTGAGGCGAGCAGAAAAGACTTGCGCAATAGGTACCCAAATTAGAGATACACTTATTGTCGCCAACTAACTTCATATTTCGGATGGTATAGCCCTTACCGTCAACATACAAGCCGTTGCCATTCAGTTGGATACTGCCCAGCTCATGGCCACCGAAGTCGAGGTCTGCTGCCAGCTCAATACTCTTTGTTGCGTAGTTTTGGTCCGAAATGCACAGATAAGCCCACTCCGACGGAGTACTGATGACATAGACATTATTTTCCACAGTCGGCTCCTTGGTGGTCTCGCCATCCCAAACCATCTCCATATTGTAGTCATCCTTTTCGAAACCCGGTACGATAACTACATTGAAGTCGGTCGTCGAGGTCAGCAGGTTACCATAGATATTCGTGCGGTAGTTGCGCTGCAGCGGCACGTTGTTGAACGTACGCTCCGGAACTTCCTTGTTGTCGTAGCTGATCGTCACCGTGTTGTCCGATGTCTTGTCAGCTGACACAAGCAGATAGTTCATCGTCAGGTAGCTGTAGTCAGCCACAGGGAACGTCTTGTCCTCCGGCAGCATAGTTTGGCCGAAAGTAATCTCTTTCTCGCCCGATACTTTACCGTCTTTCAAGTTCAGCGTATTGGCAACAGTTACCTTCACACCGGCAGCATTTACTGTATAGCCGGCAGCCGTCGCAGCATCCAAGTCAGCCGTACCGATGTTCAGCTGTGCGAACGGACGCTTCAGCTCGATGGTCTCTTGCGAAGAACCGTTTACGGTGAATTCCTTTATGGCATAGAATGCATCGTAACTCTCGTTGCTCGTAGTGGCTTCGGAGTAGTCAGCCGTAATC
>CAVHGD010000106.1:0-5865 GCA_963635385.1 Dialister sp. CAG:486
ACATCCCCTCCTATGGAGGGGCTTGGAGAGGTCACACCCCCTCCTATGGAGGGGCTTTGGAAGGTCGGAATTTAATTCTTAATTGAGCATAGCCCTCAGAATTTGCTTATCTCGAAAAAAAGCCGTACCTTTGCGACAATTTATGAAACCTATCCTCAAATACCGTGGCGGCAAGTACAAGGAGATACCTTTCTTTGCCCATTATATCCCTCGGATCCGCGGGCGCTACATTGAGCCTTTTTTCGGTGGTGGCGCAGTCTATTTCCATTTGGAACCCGAGCGAGCCATTATCAACGATATTAACACCAAACTCATTGATTTCTATCGAGGCGTACGCAATGACTATCCGCACCTTCGTCAGGAGTTAGACGAGATAGAGGCTGTTTACACCGCCAATCGCCAAGCCTTTGACCAACTTAAGGAGTTGCAGCCGAACGATAGGGTAGAAGACCGGAATGAGACGGTTTATTATGCTTTGCGTGATATGTTCAACGGTATTGCCGAGAAGCGTTATAGCGATGCCGCTTTGTATTATTATATCAACAAGACAGCCTATTCGGGGATGATACGGTATAATGCAAGGGGGGAATTTAATGTGCCGTTTGGTCGTTATCCGAATCTAAATACGCATATTCTCACAGCGGAACACAGTCGATTGCTGCAAGGGGCGGATATATACAATACCGACTATGCCGCTATTTTCGAAATGGCGCAATCCGATGATTTTATATTTCTCGACCCGCCGTATGATTGCACCTTTTCGGACTATGGAAATGAGGAGTATCGAGGCGGATTTGATAGTGACAGTCACCGCCGTCTTGCACAAGATTTCCGCAATCTGCCTTGCCCGGCAATGATGGTCATCGGGCGAACTCGATTGACCACTGAATTGTACGACGATTTGGTGGTGGATGAGTATGGCAAAAGTTATAGTGTGAATATCCGTAATCGTTTTAAGTCTGCTGCCTCGCATATTGTAGTCTGCAATTATACGCTGCCACAGTATCATGTTTCCGCTATTCATACGCCGCCTATTGCTGTCCCGTTGCCTTTGTTCCCGTCTACTCTCAAAAGGGCAGAACCCGTCCGACTCTAAACTTGCACGCTCAATACGCAACTGATTATGGCGCATATCGATAGTCAAACATTGTTCATTACCACTTCGCCGCGAACCCCGGCAAAGATGATACCCGAAATTGCACTGCTTGCGGCACATTTTACGGGAGAGGTATGGAACTTCGATACGCAAAAAGCGTTCATGGAGGTATTGCGTGAGGAGAACTTTTTCAATGGTAAGGGTGAAAACGACCCCGCTTTCTCGGCTCGTGACAGAATTAACCGTGCGCCGAAAGCGTTGGGGTTTGTGCGTCTGTCGCCGACTGTCAGCCTTACTCCGGCGGGCGAAAATCTGTTGCACTCCCGTCGTCAAGATGAGGTGTTTCTGCGCCAACTGCTGAAATTTCAATTGCCCTCTCCCTATCATAAGCCTACCGCAAAAGCCGCTACCTTTTGCGTTAAACCCTATTTGGAGTTTTTGCGTATCATACGCACTTTGGGCAGTCTGCGATTCGATGAATTACAGATTTTTGCTATGCAATTGACCGATTGGCATCAATTTGACGCCATTATCTCCGCTATCGAGGAGTACCGCCGTGCTATTGCTACCACTACGCTTTCCTACAGTCGACTAAAGGCGGAATATCTCACTCGCACCCTTACTCGTTTGCATGCAGAACGTATCCGCATAGGCAATACCAAGACACGGGAGACCAACGACTCAAGCCTATCCAAGTTTTTGCATACGCAAGCAAGCAATTTGCGGGACTATGCCGATGCCGCTGTTCGTTATTTGCGTGCAACAGGGCTTGTTAATGTATCCCATAAGGGGCGCACACTTTCCATCGTCCCCGAAAGGATTGCAGATGTGGATTATATTTTGGGAACAATCGACCGTAATCCCCAAGCATTCGAAAACGAGGAGGAATATATTGCCTATTTGGGTGCAGCCGCCACGCCTGCATTGTTCACAGATAACAGAGATGCGTTGATAGAAAAGTTACACACCGAGTTCCCTACTTTGGCACTGACCGAAACATTGCCGATGGAGCAACTGAAAGATATTTTTGCCGACTGCCTCGAAAAGCGCAAAGCGGAAACCCTGCAGGAACAAGTCCGCCAAATCAAAGATTACCGCCTTTATGACGATATACAAAATACATTCAATCAGATAGAGGAGAACGAGTTGTACGATGCTCCTTTGATGCTTGAGTGGAATACATGGCGTGCAATGACAATGCTCGACGGCGGGGAGATAAAAGCCAATTTGCATTTTGATGACTACGGACAACCGGCTTCAACTGCCCAAGGCAATATGTCAGATATTGTTTGCGACTATGGCGATTTCATTGTATCGGTTGAGGTAACTATGGCATCGGGGCAAAAGCAATACGATATGGAAGGAGAACCGGTCAGTCGCCATGTCGGGAAACTTAAAAAAGCAACCAATAAACCGACCTATTGTTTATTTGTCGCTCCTACTATTAATGAGGCTTGTATCGCACATTTTTATACATTGCACCATTTGTCTGTTTCCTATTATGGGGGAAAATGTACTATCGTTCCGTTACCCTTGTCGGTATTCCGCAAGATGGTAGAGGATAGTTACCAAGCCTCCTATACACCTAACCCGCAGCAGGTATTGCATTTCTTCGAGCAGTCTGTCCGGTTTGCCCAAGAATACCATAATGAGCAGGAGTGGTATTCCGCCATCACTGCAACGGCTTTGCATTGGTTGGAAGCCTCATCCGATACCGCTGCGCCAAACTAATTAGGAATTAGGAATTATATGCGTAGTTTTGAGAAACAAATATATTCAAATATGAGCCAAATATACGAATGCATTAATGGTTAATTAACGGCAATTAACGGAGAAAAAAGATAACGGCAATTAACAGAGAAATTTATGATACTATTTGATTTAATTTTTCGTGTATTTGGAGGCGGGTGCTCCCGCAGAGCATTTATATGATTAATTCATGGTAATACGGCGTTAGCCGTCCGTTCACAAAGTACGCGCAGCCACCAATATGAAATCGCCAACGCGCAGCCACCAACGCACGCAGTACTAATTGTTAATTGCGCAGCATCTTACTTTATCGCACCGTATCCTCCCTAAACCTCCCGTAACCCGCCACCGTATAGGGCAGCAGCCTTACCTTTGCACCGTCTTTCGAAAGGCGGTATTTTTTTATGTGTGCATTCATACCGCTGCGCTGTTGGAAGATAGAAACAAATATATTCAAATATGAGCCAAATATATTCATGCATTAATGGTTAATTAACGGCAATTAACGGAGAAAAAACGACCCCGATAATGCATTAACGGTTAATTCACGGCAATTAACGGAGAATTTTATGATAATATTTGATTTAATTTTTCGTGTATTTGGAGAACTAATGACTATACTTTGTCTTTACGACTAATTAGTGGTAATACGGCGTTAGCCGTCCGTTCACAAAACGCGCAGTCACTAACGCACGCATATTAATTGTTAATTTTTAATTGTTAATTAAACGAATTATGTCAAAAGTAACTCTCGAAGCCCCGTTTCAGTCATTTCGGGGCAAGGTGTGCAAGCACACCCAAATCATTTTCAAGGAGATGTATGGCAATCGCTTTACCTCTCAGATTTGCAACCCTTATACGGGTGGTCCGACCGAAAACCAACTGGCGGTTCGCCGGAAATTAGCGCAGGCGGTAGCGGCAGCCCAAACGGCGCTTACCGACCCCACGCAGCGTGCGCAGTATCAGGAGGCTTTCAGCAAGCAAAAGCGTTATCAAACCTTGCGCGGTTATGTCATCGCCCAAGAGTACACCAAGTTGTAACAGACCTCCCCGACCCCTCCATAGGAGGGGCTAACAGAAAATAGTGTAACCATACTCTGATGTCCCCCTCTTTGAGGGGGTCGGGGGAGTCAATTTAATTGTATTTATGGCCAAAGTCACTTATTTAGACCCGATAGACCATTTGTCGGGCAAGATAGCAAAATCGTATCGTACCTGCTATATGCACCGTATGGCAGCCACCTCTCGCACCGAGCCCAACTACACGCATGTGCGCAGCAGCCGTAAGACGGTGTATAGTCCCGCCGAGTTGGAGTATCAAACCAAGTTCGGCACTATCTGTAAAGCTGCACGTGCGCGTCTGCAAGACCCTGCCAAGATAGCAACCGATACCAAGGCATTCACGCAGCAGACGCAGTACAAGACGCTCTACCAGTATGTCTGGCACCAAGTCGCCAATAGTACTAACTGACCGCTGGCACCAGACTCCCCCAACCCCCTCAAGGGCACCCCACTGCGCAATGCTTGTGGGGACCCCGCGACAGAGGGGGGGACTACAGAGTATCTGACACCCCCTCCTATGGAGGGGCTTGGGGAGGTCTAAAATTAATTAACGGCAATTAACGGAGAAAAAAACTCCGCACCCTCAACACTCCAAAGAATGTGTAAATGGCAGCAAGCGATTGCCCATTTACACATTTTTTATGTCCGGATTGCACTTCCCCTCGCATACGCTCACCAAGTCCGCGAAGGAGAAGCACGCACTGATGAAGCAACTCGCCGTGCAGAACACCATGGAAGCCCTTATGGGCAGCGGGCTGAAAGCCAATGTGACGGACAAACTCAACGACATCCTCTTGCGTGCCGTTACCACCAATGCCCGCTTTGCCGACTTGCAGAAAGACCTTGCTCGCTATCTTGTCACCGATGAGGGCAGTCAGGGCGCACTCAGCCGCTATGCCAACACGTATGCCGTTACGGCTCTGTCGCAGTATGCGGGGCAGCATAACAAGCTATTCACCGACGACCTCGATACCGATTGGTTCGAGTATGTAGGCAGCACTATCGAGACATCTCGCCCGTTCTGTATTGCTTGCACCAAGAAACGCTATATCCACCGCTCCGAGATACACGACCTGCTTGCGGGGCACATCCATATTGTCGGCGGCGAGGATATCGATGTCAAGCTCTACGACAAGACCGGCCTGCCGTACGGAATGATTGAGGGCACCACGGAGGAGAATTTCCAAGTCAATGTCGGCGGTTGGAACTGCCGTCACCAACTCGTACCCGTTGCCAAAGAAGTTGTCCCGTCAACCCTCCGCAGAAAAATAGCCAAACAACTACAAGCGGCAGAAGAGGTCGCATCTCCAAAAGACGAAAAGAGTGGCGGAACGTATGATAAAATAGTAAAGGCTATTCAATCCATAGAATACGCAGAAACAAATAGAGAAACCATTGACAAATTACGCTCCATAACCGAAGCCAACGAATATCAACCTATCAAACAGTTATCTCCTAAAGAGGGGACTGTATTCGGTTTCTCTGCGGAAAAATATGATTACAAGACTGAGAATGAAGTTCTTCAAAACATTCATCTTGCCTCCAAGATAGCCAATGACAAATATGATGTGTATCTCGTTCCTAATATTGTCGGCAGCGTGAGTGCCGATTACATATTAAGGCGCAAAAATAAATTCATATATGCAGAGGGGAAAATCACGAATGGGAAGCAGGGCATCATGAATGCTATAGACAATGGTTCACATCAATCAAGCCATATAATCATTGATGTACAAATGAATATCCCTGCACAAGCGGCAAGCAGTCAACTGCGGACTGCATTCCAACACAACAAATCAGTCAGGGAAGTGTGGATATATAAAGGGAGTAGAAGAATTATTGTAAAACGGGAACAAGTTGAATCGAAAGATTTCGAGCTAAAATTCCGGCGCGAATGGAATAATAAATAAATGAGAGGAGATAACTCTCCTCTCAATAAGCACACTCACCGTAGTAGC
>CAVHGD010000107.1:0-5801 GCA_963635385.1 Dialister sp. CAG:486
GTAGTGATAGCAAGAATGCCGTCAACAACAGGAAGGATAGTGATAGCAAGAATGCGAGCGAGGAGCCGTTTGTGCCGCAATACCTGCACGGATGGGCGGCGTGGGGAACTTATTTGTTTGCAGTGGCAATCGTGGTGGCGGATTATGCGCTCTGCACGCTCGTGCTACAACACAACGCGTGGGGCGACAACGTGGCCGTGAAACTATGCAGCGGGCTGATGATTGCCTCCTCAACGCTCGCCAACTACTGGCTCATCTATCGCAAAATAGATGCGTGGATTTGGTGGGTGGTATATAGCCTGAGCGGAATGGTATTCTACATACTCATTAATAACATGTTCTCTTTAGTGCTATTCACCGTGTTCCTATTCGTCAATGGAGCGGCACTGAGAGCTTGGATGCAACTAAAAAATAATAATTCATAATTCATAATTAAGATAGCGCTGTGTATAGACTGAAAAAAGATACTTCGTTCCGAGTAGAGGCGGACGGTGAACTGATGGCTTTTCTGCAAACAAAAATGGGCGGAATGGCCAAGACAAGCGTGAAACAAATGCTCGGACAACGGCGCGTGTCCGTGAACGGCTCCATACAGACCCGACACGACACCCCGCTGCACAAAGGCGACCAAGTGGTGGTGGCAAGCGGACGAGGCAACATAGAACTAAAACACCCGAAACTGCGCATGGTGTATGAAGACGAGTCGCTCATCGTGGTGGAGAAAAAACAGGGACTGCTGACCGTGCCCACCTATCCCGGCTCGACCGAGACGACCGCCTTCTCGATACTGAAAGACTATGTGCACCGCCAAAATCAGCGGGCCGGCATCTACACGGTGCACCGCCTCGACCGAGAAACAAGCGGGCTCTTGGTATTCGCCAAAACGCCTGAGCTGCAACAATATATGCGCACCTATTGGCGGCAACTTGTGACAAAACGCACCTACGTGGCCGTGGCAGACGGACATTTTGAGCAGGCTGAAGGCAAGATAACGACATGGCTGACCGAGGACAAACGCAATGCGGTGGTGTATTCGTCGCCGACCGACGACGGCGGGCAGATAGCCATCACCAATTATAATGTGGTGCGAGAGTCGGCTGCGCGTGAAGACGGGCGGGTGTATTCGTTAGTGGAGCTCAACCTCGAGACGGGGCGCACGAATCAGATTCGTGTGCATTTGGCGTCAATTGGGCACCCCGTGGTGGGCGACCGAAAATACGGACACGGCAACGATGAGTCGCCCATCGACCGACTCTGTCTGCATGCACGGGTGCTGGAGTTTATTCATCCCGTGACCGAAAAAACGGTTCATTTTGAGACGCCCGTGCCTCGAGAGTTTAATCGCATATTCCAAAACGCATAGCCGCCGGGGTTGGCACGACTTTTGCGACAGAAAGGATACGGGGAATCGATGAGGCGACGCTTTTGCGAACCGCCGGCGAGGACCCAATAACCCTTAAAAATCAAATAACTATGGCAGATTTTGGAAAAGTTTTTGCTGCTTTCGTAGGCGGAGCAGTGTTGGGAACGGTAGCCGTTCTGTTGGCTACGGACAATGAAAAAGTAGAGGCCTTTCGTGCGCGTGTAGAGCGCATTGTGCGGGAGAAATACGGCAACCTGAACAAAGAGGAACTGCAGGCGATGGTGGACCGAGTGATCGCCAAAGTGAAAGAAGTGCTGCCCGATGCGGATATTCGCGCCGTGGTGGATGAGATAGGCAAAGAAGAGACCACCCAAGAAGCATAAGCTATGGACGACGCTCAATGGCAGAAACTGCTGGCGGAAGGCAAGGCGTACCTGAACACACGGTACGACTTGCTGCGCTTGTCGCTATTGGAGAAACTGAGCCGGATTTTCGGTTTGGTGCTGGTGGTGTTGGTCTCGATACTGCTGGTATTTACGATGCTCGCATTTGTGGCGTTGGCGTTGGTGTTCGTGCTGGCGCAATGGATGCCGATGTGGGCGGCGTGCTTGATAATGGGTGCGGTGTTCCTGCTGCAGCTGATAGCGGCTATCGTATTCCGCAAACGATTGTTTATCAATCCGGTAGTGGGTGCATTGAGTGCGATACTCTTTGCAAAAGACGATGAGGCAGAAAAGGAGGCGCAAGATGATTGAAATGAATAACCTCCACTCGCTCGACCAAATTGAGCGGGAGCGCATGCGATTAGAGCGCAAGGCACGTAAGCAAGAGCAGGCGTTAGGCACGGAACTGAAGGCTGTTCGGAAGGTTTGGCAGGGGCGTTGGGAACGCGTGCAGCGGTTCGGCAATATCATGGGCCTGATAGCACCGAAAATAGGTGCCGGAACGATAGGGCTGACCCTGCTCGGACGACTCGTGAATCACTTCCGAAAACGCTCGCTTTGACATCCTCGCTTCGTTTTGCAGCGGTTTTTGCCAAATAATCGTATCGAAAAGCGGATTTAACCAAAATTTCGCAGAAAAGATTTGGCTATGTGCGGGAATAGCCGTACCTTTGCAAAGGAAATGAAGGGGAAGCGCTCGGACTTGCCGACGCATACAAAAGACAGAAAACTAACTAATATAATAACTAACTAAAAATCAAATTATTATGAAGAAATTATTCTCATTGGTTGCAGTGGCCCTATTGGCATTGCCAATGATTGCCGAAGACAAAGTTGTAGAATTCGGTCCTTCTGATTTTGCAGGCAAGGGAACAGCGAACACAGGTAGCGAGGTTACCGTTACAAAAGATGGTGTTACATTCACTTGCGACAAGGCATATGGCCCCGGTAACTATGAAGTTCGTTGCTATGCAGGTTCTACTATCACTATCTCTGCAGAAGAGAATATCAAACAAATTGCTTTTGAGTTTGCTACAGTAAGTGGTACATCTTATAATGGCGGTTTGCAGGATACTTATACTCCTGCTGCAAAGACTTGGACTTCCGGTGCATTGGCTTCGCAAGTACGCGCAAATATCACTGTCACATTGGGCGAGGGTTCCGTAGAGCCGGTGAAATATGACACTATCACTCCGGAGAAGGCACTTGAAATCGGTACGGCTTTGGATGACAATGCTAAGACGAGCGAAACCTATGTTGTGAAAGGTTATGTTACCTACGCAAAAGAGTGGAGTACCCAATATAAGAATCAGCAATTCTATATGGCAAGCGACGCTGCGAACGATAATAAGAGCAATTTCTGCGCTTACCAGACAAAGATTGACGAGCCAGGTGTATCGAAGGGCGACCTCGTAACGGTTCGCGGTAAAATTACTAAATATGTTAGTTCGTATGGAACGACTATTGAAATTGTAGGTGGTACCGCTGAAATCGTAGAGAAAGCAACCGCAATTGACAACACCGAGGTATCGGTTAAGGCTGTTAAGCAATACGATGCTGAACTGGGTCAAGTGGTTATCATCCGCAACGGTGTGAAATACAACGCACTGGGTGTTGAGGTAGGCACTATCGCTGAGTAAGCATTTATACATAGCATATAAAAAGCCGTCTATTCGTAGGCGGCTTTTTTGTACTGTGTGTAGACGTTGGCTGTACTATATTGGCTCCCCTACCTTTGTAGGATAGCAGAGCACTGTGTAGTCCATTGAGCCCTGCGGCTCATTTGGGCGGGATAATATCCCGCACTAAGAAACCGCTATCGGGTCACAAGGGGCGGAGGGGGCGGGGGTAATTAGGAATTAGGGATGGTACATTGCTTTGGCTTACCGCGAGAGACAAAGGGGACTCGGCGGGGGATAGTCAATCGGTTTGTTCCAAATCGGCGGCGGGCTCTATGAGAAATCAATAGAGCAAACCAAACATCCACAAAGGGATTCGATTGTGATGGCCAATCTCCAAATCGCCGATAGCCAAATAACTATTCGGGATGTCTTGTATCTGCTCGAAAGTTTTGGAGCGGCCTCCAACCTCAAATAAGTATTTTCTATTGATTAAGAAATCGCCGTCTTTAGGCAACAGCACCTCCTGCGTGGCACGAAGCTGATTGTAGAAAAAAGTCTCACGCAGCGTCCCCGTATCAATATGCGTTGAAAGACAGTACATTAGGTTGGTGTTGTCGAGGTATATCTTATCGGGTTTGCTCAAGGACTTCAAGTTCTTTACCTCACTGCGGAATATCGCCAACAATGCTGCACGCTCTAAGGCGTACAACATCTTCAATCCCATTTCCCGATTGGTGTCAAGTTCCCGATAGAGTTCTGCCATTTTTGGCATGAACGGTACCCTCTCGGCGAGAATCATCAGCATACGCTGTATCTTCTGTATGCTCACAAACGACACATCTTCCGTGCGCGGTAGGTCGCTCTCTAACACTTGGCGTATCATACTCTGCACTCGCAGATAGAAACCATCGCCCTCTTCTTTGTAAAAAGGATAGTAGCCGTGCTGCAAATAGGCATCAAAAAGCGGCAACACTTTCATTTTCTGCGCCATAGCGAGAGCAATGTTCTCGTGCGATTGGAGCAAGTCTTCTAACGAATGTGCCTCGCCGGCGTCGTAGCCTTCGAATAACAAAAACTCTCGGAAAGACAACCCATACAGCGTATAGACACGCTGCCGCCGTGACAAGTCGCCCTCGTGCATATCAATCTCCAACATGGACGAACCCGTATAGACGATATGCAGTTGCGGATAGTTGTCGTAGATATTCTTCAGCGTCGTTTGCCAGTAGGGGAGGTAGTGTATCTCGTCAAAGAAAAGGTGCGTGCCGCCGTGGGTGAAGTGGTACTCCACCAAATCCATAATATCGTGCGTGCGAAACCATAAATTATCCATCGACACATAGAGCGCCTCGCGCGGTGAGGAAAAAGTGTCCCGAATATGCTGCAAGAGCAGGGTCGATTTGCCGACACCACGACTCCCCTTTATGCCGATGAGGCGATTCTGCCAATTGATTTGACTATACAGATAGCGGTTGAATTGCGTGGTAACCGCACTGACTAAACGCCCCGAAGCAATGTACAAAACCTCAAAGTCTTTATCGTTCATTTCCATATTGAATTATATTTCCGTATGCTTTTCCTGCTGCGCAGCGAAATAGGTGATAGTGCGCACATCGAATTATGGCGCAAAGATACAGCGATTTTTCGGTAAATACAAGGATATGTAATAGAAAAAAGCAGATGGAGATGCTTTTTTTAGTAGAAAAAGAGCAGATGGAGATGCTTTTTTAAGTTGAAAAAGAGCAGATGGAAATGCTTTTTTGCGGAGAAAAGGAGAGCGGGGCGGAATGGATTTGCATAGTTCGCAAAAAAGCGTTACCTTTGCAGTCCGAAAACAAACATACTCTCTATGTTCATTATCGGCATTGCGGGCGGCACCGGCTCGGGTAAAACAACGGTGGTAAAAAAACTCACAGAGCGCCTGCCCAAAGGCGAAGTAGTGGTCATCCCACAAGACTCCTATTATAAAGATTCAAGCCATGTGCCTGTCGCCGAACGACAGAACATCAACTTCGACCATCCCGACGCATTTGAGTGGCCGCTGCTGGCAAAGCACATAGAGATGCTACGGCGTGGCGAGGCTATCGAACAGCCTATCTACGACTACCTGACCTGCACCCGCCAACCCGAAACTATCCACATCGAACCCAAAGAGGTGGTGATAGTGGAAGGTATTATGGCGCTGAGCGACAAGAAGTTACGCCAACAAATGGACTTGAAACTATTTGTGGATGCTGACGCCGACGACCGCCTAATACGCGTTATGCAACGCGACGTGGTGGAGCGCGGGCGGACGGCACAAGCGGTGATGGAACGCTATCAGCGTGTGCTAAAACCCATGCACGAGCAGTTTATCGAACCCTGCAAACGCTA
>CAVHGD010000108.1:0-5410 GCA_963635385.1 Dialister sp. CAG:486
TAGTTACGGATTGTATTTTTATTGTAAGGTAGTCACACTTTCGTTCCTCGGCGGCGAATTATATTGTTTTTTTGGGGGAGTTGAGAATATTTTTTCGGGACAAAGCACTTCTCTTAGCGGTGACTTATATTCCGCCAAGGCTAAGTGAGAAAAAGAGATAGGACAAAGCGCCTCTCTTGGCGGCAACTTATATGCCTTCGAGACTAAGTAAGAAAAACAAGATAGGACAAGTGCTTCTCTTGGTAGCGACTTATATCCCTTCAGGGAGTGAAACGGTCAAAATCCGATTTTCGGTATCAATATCTCGAATCAGGTCCTCGTGAATTGGGAACAGACGCCCCTCTTCGTTCTCAAGCAGCGTGTTGGCCGTGCTCTCATCGACATACGCCACCACGCCGAGATTGCCTTGCGTATCATCCAAAATGGTATAGCCCACAAGGTCTTGCCACGTCATGTCCGATTCGCCCTCTTCCGCTACGTCGCGGCGCAACATATAGGCTTTGCATCCGCTCAAGCACAGAGCTTTCGCCTCAGTATCAACGCCGGCTAACTGAAAGAGAATCGAGTCCGCACCCTTTCCGCGCCAATCCAAGACACGAAAAGGAACCAAAATTCCGTCTATTTCCAAAATGAGAAAATCGGCTTCCGCATCATCCCAATAGGCATTATCGGTCTGGCATTGTATCTCACCTCTATTGCCGTGCGGGCGGCGCATCACGCCTATCGGCACCACTTCTTGTGACAAAATCATACGCGTACTAATTTCGAACTGTTACAACCCCGCCATCGGACACGATAGTGGTATAGCGGCGCAGAGCTTCTCGCACAACCCCTTTGGTCGGCACGCCAAGCCCATTACCGAGGTCATACACCTCGCCACACAGCGGACACGTTCCGAACATACCATCCATCTCGATCGGCTTGGCCCGATTGATGCATCCGGGGCAGCACAAGTCGAACGCGTAATACTGTCCATCGCCCGCGATATAAACCACCACGCCGGCGTACCCGTACGCATCGCCAAGCTCCTTCCGCGGATAGGTCAAGCCATTGAAATGATAGCCGTCTTTATCAACTATCAAATAGGTATATATATTTGTCGGAACGAAATTGACATATACGCCCGTGCGAGTGTCGATTCTCAGGCTCACCGGATAGGACGGCACCGAGCTGACAAAAGTCGTGTCTTTGCAGCCGCACAACAATGCACACAGCAGGGGCAATATATAGCGAATCCGCTGCATATCAATTACTTACAGAGCACACATGGATTTTGAAAATCAAGACCGAGTAAGGCGGGATATAGCTGCTCGTGCCTTCCGTTCCGCTCCCCTCCGCACTGCCTGTTTTGCCGCTGCTGATTTTTTTTTCGTCGTAGCCCAAGCTGTACGGCACATAAATCTCAATGTCGCCGTGTTGGTGTATCTTGTATAGTCCCTCGGCAAATCCGCTGACCACCGACGACATACTGAACGAGGCCGTTCCGCCGTCAAATTTGTAGCCGTTGATGAGATAGCCCTCGTAGTCGCACACCACCGTGCTCGTGCTTCGCGGACTGGTCTCCCCGTTTCCTTTCCCCGGGTCGGCAATGATTCGGTACTGCAGCCCATCCGACAGCTCAAAGAAATTCGTATCGTTTTTGAAGGTTTCTCGGTTTTGCTCCAACCAGAGGTCGTTTTGAGCCTTCCAATCCATCCATTTATTTTCTTTGCAGCCCATCAGCATGGCGCCGATTGCCAGTAGTATATAGAGTTTCTGTTTCATACGTTTTGTTTTTCAAAATGCGTGCCGCAGTTTTTGTAGGGCGAGTATGGTTTTCAAAAAAGCCCTCTATTCTTCCTCTCCTTTTTTTTGGGGAGCTCTCTCATCTCGCTATCCATTGACTCGGGTCCAAGATGGTTCTGTCCTTATAGACTTGGAAGTACAGTTCCGTCTTGTTGTCCTGTTCGGGGTCCGAATAAATGGTACCGATTTTCTGTTTGGTCTCTACCTTATCTCCTTGTTTTACATTGAGTTTGCTCAAGTTCGAATACACCGTGCGGTAGTTACCGTGCTGAATAATCACGGCGTAGGTGCTGCCCACGAGGAAACAACTCGTCACCTCCCCTTTGTATACCGCCCGAGCCGCTGCGCCCGCCGTCGTTTGCAGGTAAATGCCCTTGTTGTCGGTCACCACATGCTCATACACAGGGTGTTGCTGTTTGCCGAAATAGCCGCTTATGTAGCCTTTCTCCACCGGCCACGGCAACTTCCCTTTGTTCTGCTCGAATCCGCCGGCCACCAGCTTTTGCTCTTTGGTCAGCGTGGTCTTCGTGGCCGTCTGTTTGCGCACCATCTCGTCAATCTTTCGATTGAGTTGCGCCACCTGCTGCTGTTGTTTTTTCAGTTTTGCGCCGAGGTCTTTCTCTTGTTTCTTGAGCTGCGAGAGCATATTTTTATGCTTTTTCTCGTCGCGAGCCAAATTGTCTTGCTGCCGTTTGCGGGTCTCGAGGGTCTTCTCTTTGTCCTTCCGGTGTTCCTGCAGGGCCGTGTTTTGAATGTCTATCTCCGTCTGCGTGTGCTCAATGCGAGCCACCTGCTCCCGCCGGTATTGCGCCACCTCTTGCATGTAGAACGCCCGCCGCACCATCTGTTGAAAGCCGTCAGCCGACAACACGAACAGCAGCGGCGACTGTTGCATCTGGGCATAATGGCTCTCCCGCACCATGCGGGCATAGTCTTCTTTGTAGGCCTCCAGATTGGTTTGCAGCGAGTCGCGCGTGCGCCCAAGCCGTGCCATTTCACCGTCGAGCGCATCGATTTCGCTCCCCAGCGTATTGATCAGTTGCTTCTGCGTCTTGATATTTTTGCTCAGCAGCTGCAATTTATTGAGCGTCGAGGTCTCGTTCTTTTTGGTCTGCTGCAGCATTTGGTTGGTCTGCTCTATCTGTTTTTGCAGATCCTGCTGCTTTTTTTGCAGACTTTTCACCGACTCGGCAGAGGCATCAATCGCCACACAAGCAAGCAGTAAGTATACAATCCATCGTCTCATTGCAGTAGTTCCGAAAAAGTCTTTTGTTGGTAACGGCTCAGGTCTATGTGCATCGCCCGCACCGCCACATTGGTCTGAATCTCCGGATAGATCACCCGCAGCACGAGGCTGTACCCCAGCGCGCTATAGCCTATCACGGCCTCGTTGGGCGTATCCGTAGGCAACTCGCCGCTTGCTAACTGCTGAAAATCAGTCCATTGAATAGCAGGCGTCACCAGCTTATTTATTTCCTCGTACGTTACTTTGGTATATTGCCGATTCATTTTGTCTATCCCGATTATCTCGGCCGGAGTGGCCTCAACGCGCATCAGTTCTATCCCCAGCATCGGCATGATGCTCAGCACCACCAGCGAGTCCCGCACCGCCTGCATCGTGCAGTTGGCGCTAATTGTCTGCCCGTGCAGCGTGAGTATGCCTTGCGCATTCTGCACCAGACAGGTATGCCATTTTTCCGGCTCCGGTTGCGTGACCGTCTCCGTCACGGGTTCCGTTTTCGTGAGATGTTTTTGTGTATGGCAGCCGCTCAAGCCTATGCTCACGCCGACCACAAACGCCACCACGCCCAGTCCTTCCACCGCACTGCCGACCGCTATTTTTCCAAAAATAGCGAGAGCCCTATCCACAGCCCGCCGTATCGCTCGTACTATAATATTTTGTACATCCATTTTATTTCACAATTGCTTTGTAGTGTTGTTCTATTTCGGGCTTGTCGGCTTCCGAAGCGTTTTGCAGCGCTTTTCGGATGTAGAACCCGGCGAGTGCGTCTTGCCCTTGCAGGTGCAAAATCCAAGCGTAGGTATCGAGAAAAATCGCATTTTCCGGCTCTTCCCGAATGGTCTGCAGGCTCATTTGCTCGGCTTTCCGCAAGTCGCCTCCCGTGGTGGCGAGCAAGAATGCATAATTATTGAGCGTTACCAAGTTGTTCGGATCCACTCTGAGCACCGCTAGCAGCGCCGCTATCTGTTGTTTGGCGGGCGCTTGCGTGCGGGCAAGAAAATCCACTTTTGTCAGCAGTATGCGCAGGTCGTACGGCTCGATGGCCAAATAATCGTCCAATGCTTGCAGGGCTTTTTTCTTTTTCCCCATACACACATATATATAGAATCGGTGGTACGCATTCAGCGCATTGTTTCCCTCTATTTCCACCGCTTTGTCGACCGCTTTTAGCGCTTCTTTATATTCTCCCAGCTTCACCGCAGCGTTGTACACATTGCCCCAGCACCCGGCCTCGTCGGGATGGACTTTCGCCACTTGCCGACTTATCCGTAGCACTTCTCGGGTCGCCGGCTCGGTGTTGAGTTTCGACAGCGCCACCACATACTGATACCACCGCTCCGAGGGGTCCAACCGATAGGCCTGCTGAAAATAGCTAAGCGCCAACGAGTCCTGTCCTATTCCCCCATATAGCAATCCCAACCTTTCTTTGATGAGGGCATCTTGCGGATTGAGCTGTTCGCAGAATTGCATCTGTAGCAATGCCTTTGGAAAGTCATCCCGCTCTATGCTACGGTGAGAGGCATACCAATAGTAGGTGAACTGTTGTTCACGCTCCGGACTCATAGATTCGGCCTGTGGAACGGCAGTCGTTTTCCGCCCCCCGCCAAAAGCACTACCTGCTATGCACAGTCCCAACAATAGTATGCCCACTACCCGTTTCATCTGTCCATTATGCTATCTAATGAAATGCCAACCAACGAATCATATCATTCTTAATTCATCATTCATAATTCATCATTCATAATTATCTCACTCCGCTATGTCCAAACCCTCCGGTGCCTCGTTCGGTGTCGGACAGCACGGTCACTTCTTCTATTTCGGGCTGCTCGTGGCGGGCAATCACCATTTGGCAGATTCGTTCGCCCGACTCGATGGTCTGCGGCTCTTGGCTGAGGTTGATAAGGATAATCCCTATCTCGCCACGGTAGTCTGCGTCGATGGTCCCCGGCGTGTTGAGCACCGTCAGTCCTCGTTTGAGTGCCAACCCGCTGCGGGGGCGAATTTGCGCCTCGTAGCCGGCGGGGAGCTCCATAAAAAGCCCCGTGGGCAGCAGTTTGCGTTCTAACGGCTGCAACGTGACAGGCTCGGAGAGGAAACAGCGTATATCCATTCCCGCCGCCTGTTCGCTCTCGTATCGCGGCAGCGGATTATTGCTCTTGTTGATGAACTTTATTGTCATAATTGTCTGCGTGTTATTGACTTCGTGTTCGTGACTTCGTGTTATTGACTTCGTGTTTGTGACTTCGTGTTCGTGACTTCACTCCGTTCCGTGTTATTGACTGCGTGTTGTCCCTATTTTATCTATATTGCCTATATTATCTAATTTTCCCTTCTCTGTTAGCCCCTCCTTTGGAGGGGTTGGGGAGGTCTTTCACCCTTCTC
>CAVHGD010000109.1:0-5111 GCA_963635385.1 Dialister sp. CAG:486
AATGATCCAAGCCGACTATTTCCGGTAAAAAGAACGGCTGCGATTAGAGCAGCCCCGTCATATAAACAGGGAGAAGCAGCAACATACCGTCTTTGCGCAAGTCTTTGGTATAAATCAAGTAGCGATTGCCCACTTGCTCCGAGAATTTTTGGCAGAACTCATCCAACGACTTGTGCGTCTTATAGCCCGACGACTTCACCTCTATGGGGCACAGTTTGCTCCCTCGCGAGAGCAGGAAATCCACCTCGTAGTTATGGTTTGATGTTGCCGAACGCCAAGTGTGATAGAACAAACGGTTGCCCGCTGCCACCAACATCTGCGCCACGACATTCTCATAGACATAGCCCAAATCGGCAGAGAGTTTGTCGCTCAGTAGTTTTTGATAGATAGTATTGTCCGTCGCACTTTTGTCCCAGAAAGCCAAGGTCAAGAACAGCCCCGTGTCGCCCATATAGAGTTTGTACTGCTCGTAATCGGTATGCAATGGCATTCCCACACTCGGTTGATTGGCATGGTGGGCAAAGTTGACCGTCATACTATCCTCCAAATCACGCAGGAACTCATCCATATTGTCCTTTTCCTCGCGACGCCCTAATACACTGGTCGGCACATAGCGTGTGGCGTTGCTCGCCAACTGCGACGGAATGGCACTAAAGAGTTTCGATATCTTTCCCGAGGGGTCTATCTTGAGGAAATCATCCAAATAGAGTTCGATAATCTCGCGTTTCTTTTGGTCAACCTCGGTCAAGTTGTTCGTTTCGAGGTAGGTATTCACGGCTTGCGGCATCCCGCCGACTAACATATAGAGGCGGAAATCCCGCATCAGTTTTCGTGCTACCTCATCGCCTAATGAACGGCGGGCAGTCAATGCATCTTGCAGCAGCGGGAGCGTCACCTCATCACCCATTGCCCAACGGAACTCCTCATAATCCAACGGATACATCGTTAAGCGCGTTTCTTCGCTCGGGATAACAATATCCTTGGTGTGTTTCTTAATACTCAGCAGCGACCCCGTCTCGATATAGTCGTATCGATGGTCTTTGACAAGGTACTTAATGGCTTCGCGCACTTTCGGACATTTCTGTATCTCATCGAAAATAATCACCGAACGACGCTCGTATAGGCGCACACCATAGATAAACTGCAGTTGCAGAAAAAAATTATTCCTATCCGATATATTTTCAACCGCCTCCCACACTGCTGCAGGTGCGTCGGCAAAATCGACCACGATATAACTCTCATACTCTTGTTTGGCAAACTCTTCCGCTATAGTCGATTTACCCACACGCCTTGCCCCTTTGATGAGCAAAGCGGTCGTTCCCTCTTTGGTCTGCTTCCACTCAAGCATCTGCTTGTAAATCTTTCGTTTGAAAGTGCGTATCGTCTCCATAGTATTCCTATTTTTCGGCTGCAAAGATACAGCAAAAATACCAAATCCCCAAATTTATTTTACTGTTTTCCTACGAAATCCCCAAATTTGTTTTACTATTTTCCTACGAAATCCCCAAATTTATTTTGGCAATCTCCTACGAAATCCCCAAATTGGCGGACATTTGCGTATCTCGAGAAAAAGCAGTAACTTTGCCCGAAATAAGATACGGCATGGAACAGAAAAAATATAGTTTTGACCGCGAAAGCATTATACGCGGTATCGTATCGCTCGCCGTTTTTGTCGCCCTGTTTCTGCTGATTCGGCGGCTGAGCGGTGTGCTGCTGCCCTTCTTGGTAAGCTTCGTCATTGCCTACATCTTAGAGCCCATCGTCGATTTTTTTCAGCACAAGTGCCGACTGCGCAACCGCATTCTCTCCGTCATCGTCACGCTGGTTTTGGTCATCGGACTCTTGGCGGGAGCCATCGCGGCGCTCACCCCGGCCATCAGTCACCAGATGACCACGCTGTCGAGCAGCATCGCCGAATACACCCGCACATTCGACGCCAACCAATACCTCTCGGAGGGGCAGAGCGAGCAGCTCAAAGAGATCATACAGAATCTTGACCTCAAGACGCTAATGGACAACCCAGACATCCGCCAAACCGTCAAGAACATTCTCCCCAAGTTAGGCAGCTGGATTAGCAGCGGACTGAGCAGTTTAGCGGGGCTGGCCATTGTCTTTGTGTGCCTGCTGTATATCATTTTCTTGCTCATCGACTACGAAAAAATCAGCAAAAATTGGGCGCAATACATCCCCGAACGCTACCGCAAAAACGCCCAAATGCTGATGAGCGACCTCGACAAGCACATGAACGGCTATTTCCGTGGGCAAGCTCTCATCGCCTTTATTGTCGGCATCCTGTTTGCCATCGGCTTCCAAATCATCGGCCTGCCGATGGGCATTGCCATGGGGCTGATTATCGGCGTTTTCAATCTCGTTCCCTACATGCAGGCGCTCGGCATCCCGCCGTGCATTCTGCTCGGTCTGATTCAAGCCACCGAAACAGGCCGCCCCGTTTGGGTCATCGCACTCTGCATCACCGCTGTTTTTGTTATCGTTCAATCCATTCAGGACCTTGTCTTGACGCCCAAAATCATGGGCAACGTGACGGGCATGGGCCCCGCCATGATACTGCTCTGCCTGTCTATTTGGGGCTCCCTGCTCGGCGTGGTGGGCATGATTATCGCTCTCCCCATCACCACGCTGCTCGTGTCGTACTACAAACGTTTTGTGCTACACATCGCCGACTCGGAGGAGCCGAGCGAGCAAAACACACCGACTCAAGCCGAGCCCACCACCGACCAACAAACAACCACCACTATGACAGAAGAAGAAAAAGAGAAAGCCGATGCGCTGAATGTCTTTGGCGAGGTGTTGGAGCGCATTCCCGACTGCGGCTGCGGCACGAGCGACAAGCAGTAAGCACCGCCGTGGCCAAAGTATTGCGCAATTCGGAAAAATTGCGTACCTTTGCAGCATAAATGGGCGGCACCAATTCCGCACCCAAAATTCACACAACTATCATTCTATGGCACACATCGAAAAAGCCATCCTTCGTCGGAGCGAGCTGCTATTGGGAGCAGACAAAATGCAACAAATAGGAGAGGCGCGCGTTATCCTGTTTGGTGTCGGAGGGGTCGGCTCGTGGTGTGCCGAATCGCTCATTCGGTCGGGTATTATGCACCTGACCTTGGTGGATTCGGACCGTATCTGCATCACCAATATCAATCGACAGCTCCCCGCCACCACCAAAACCGTGGGGCGCGTCAAGGTAGATGTGCTTCGTGAGCGGCTGCTCGAGATCAACCCGAACGCCGAAATCACGGCTATTCAGGGCATCTACTCGGCGGAAAACAAAGCCGACTATCGGTTGGAGCAATACGATTTTATTATCGACGCCATCGACTCGCTCAAGGACAAGGCCGACCTTATCCTGACCGCTACGCAGCTGAAAAACAGCGTTTTTGTGTCGTCCATGGGGGCAGCGCTGAAGATGGACCCGACTCGCATCAAGGTGGCGGAGTTTTGGTCGGTCACGGGCGACCCGTTGGCTCGTGCCTTGCGGCAGCGATTCAAGCGGGACAAGCAATTTCCCAAGCGTAAATTTCTGTGCGTCTATAGCGACGAGCTGCTTGAGAACAAGGGCGTGAACCACTCTTGCGGGACGGAGCATTGTATGTGTCCCAAGGTGACGGAAGCGCAGCTGAAAGCAGCCCAAGAGGCGGAAGCCACGGGCGGCAGAAGCGAGTTGGGCCGCACCGACCTGATTAACCACGAGTGGTGCACGAGCAAGGCACAAATCAACGGCACCGTGGCACACATCACGGGCATATTCGGATTTATGTTAGCGGGGCTTGTCCTGCGCCGCCTCACCGAGGGCAAATAACTACTGCCAACTCTCAACTTCGCTAAACACTAAACACTCAACTCTAAACTGCACTCAACTCTAAACGCTAAACTAAATAAAACACCACACCTATGAGGGATACACAAATTTTCGACATTATCCGCATGGAGCGGGAACGTCAGACCAAAGGAATTGAGCTCATTGCCAGCGAGAACTTTGTCAGCGACCAAGTACTCGAAGCGATGGGCAGCGTGCTCACCAACAAATATGCCGAGGGGTACCCGGGGCACCGCTACTATGGCGGCTGCGAGGTGGTGGATATGGCAGAGGAATTGGCTCGCACCCGCCTCAAGCAACTTTACGGCGCCGAGTATGTGAATGTGCAGCCGCACTCGGGCGCACAGGCTAACATGGCGGTTTTCATGGCTTGTCTGAAAGCCGGCGACACCTTTATGGGGCTGAACCTGTCCCACGGCGGCCACCTCTCGCACGGTAGCGCCGTCAACTTCTCGGGACTCATGTTCCACACCATCGACTACAGCCTGAAAGAGGAGACCGGCCGTGTCGATTACGATGAGTTGGAGCAGAAAGCTCGCACCGAACGCCCGAAACTGATTATCGCAGGCGCCAGTGCCTACAGCCGCGAGTGGGACTACGCCCGCATCCGCAAAGTGGCGGACGAGATAGGCGCTATCTTTATGGTCGATATGGCGCACCCCGCCGGACTGATTGCGGCAGGACTGCTCGACAACCCCGTGCGCTATGCACATATTGTTACTTCCACCACGCACAAGACCTTGCGCGGGCCTCGTGGCGGTATCATATTGATGGGCAAAGACTTCCCAAATCCGTGGGGAAAGACGACGCCCAAGGGCGAGGTAAAGATGATGTCTGCCCTACTCGACTCGGCGGTATTCCCCGGCACGCAGGGCGGACCTTTGGAGCATGTCATTGCCGCCAAGGCAGTCGCTTTCGGCGAGGCGCTGACGCCCGAGTTCAAGGTCTATCAGCAGCAGGTGAAGAAAAACGCCGCCGTCATGGCGCAAGCATTTATCGATAAGGGCTACAAAATCATCTCCGGCGGTACGGACAACCACTCCATGTTGGTCGATTTGCGCACCAAATATCCCGATTTGACGGGTAAGGTGGCAGAGAAAGCCCTTGTGGCCGCCGACATCACCACCAACAAGAACATGGTGCCGTTCGACACTCGCTCCGCTTTCCAAACCAGCGGTTTGCGTTTCGGAACGCCGGCTATCACAACGCGCGGACTGAAGGAGGACAAGATGCCGTGGATTGTGGATTTGATCGACACGGTGCTTCAGACCCC
>CAVHGD010000110.1:0-5076 GCA_963635385.1 Dialister sp. CAG:486
GGGCTGCTCTAATCGCAGCCGTTCTTTTTACCGGAAATAGTCGGCTTGGATCATTTGGTCGGAGAGTTGGTAGGCACGATTGACTTCGATAGGGCGATGCGTGCGGGCAGCAGTGTCTAATAGGTTGACGCCAAACCCCTGCCAGTAGTACCCTCGTCATCCCGCAGAATAAAAAGCAGAGGCTACCCCGTCGGGCAACCTCTGCTAAAACTACTTGTTAGTTCGTAAACTACCGTTTATTTCTCGTCCTCCACTGCGGCTTGGGCGGCAGCGAGGCGGGCGATAGGCACACGGAACGGCGAGCAAGATGTGTAGTTCATTCCCACGCGGGCGCAGAACTTCACCGAACTCGGTTCGCCACCATGCTCACCGCAGATACCGGTGCGCAGTCCCGGACGAACGGCACGACCCTTCTCTACGGCCATCTTGATAAGCTGACCCACACCGTTTTGGTCGAGCACTTGGAACGGATCGACTTTCAGAATCTTCTTCTCCAAGTAAACCGGCAAGAACGACGCGATATCGTCGCGGCTGTAGCCGAACGTCATCTGCGTGAGGTCATTTGTTCCGAACGAGAAGTACTGTGCCTCGGTGGCGATACGGTCGGCGGTCAGGGCGGCACGCGGAATCTCAATCATCGTACCTACCTCGTATTCCACCTCGATGCCGTATTCGTCGAATACCTCTTTGGCGGTCTTTTGGATGACCTCTTTCTGCTGTTTCAGCTCGTAGAGAATACCAATCAGCGGCACCATAATCTCCGGCATCGGGTTCTTGCCCTCCTTCTTCAGCTCGCAAGCCGCCGACAGGATAGCGCGCGTCTGCATAGCGGTGATTTCGGGGAAGGTGATACCCAAACGGCAGCCGCGGTGTCCGAGCATCGGGTTGTTCTCGGCGAGCGAGTTGACACGCTCCTGAATCTCCTCGACGGAGATGCCCATCTCGGCCGCCATTATCTCTTGTCCCTTCAGGTCGTGGGGAACGAACTCATGCAACGGCGGGTCGAGCAGACGGATGTTGACGGGGCAACCGTCCATCGCCTCGAGAATGCCCTTGAAGTCGGCTTTCTGATACGGCATCAGTTTGGCGAGAGCCTTCTCGCGTCCGGCAGCGTCCTTGGCGAGAATCATTTCACGCATGGCGATAATCTTCTTGTCGTCGAAGAACATGTGCTCCGTACGAGTCAGACCGATACCCTTTGCGCCGAAAGCACGCGCCACTTGTGCGTCGTGCGGGGTGTCCGCATTGGTGCGCACCTGCAGGTGGGTGTATTTGTCGCAGAGGTCCATCAGTGCCTTGAAGTCGCCGCTCAGTTCGGCTGCACGAGTAGGGATTTGTCCGGCATAGACTTGTCCGGTCGAGCCGTTGAGCGAGATATAGTCGCCCTCCTTGTAGGTAACGCCCTCAATCTTGACGGTCTTGGTCTTGTAATCCACAATGATAGCGCCTGCACCCGATACGCAGCACTTACCCATACCGCGAGCCACTACGGCTGCGTGGCTGGTCATACCGCCGCGAGCGGTCAGAATACCTTCAGCGGCAGACATGCCGGCAAGGTCTTCTGGGCTGGTCTCGATACGCACCATCACCACTTTGTGTCCGTCCTTGTGCCACTCTTGGGCGTCGTCGGCGTGGAACACAATCTGTCCGCAAGCCGCACCCGGGCTGGCGGGCAAACCCTGCGTAATGACTTGGGCTTGTTTCAGTGCGTCTTTGTCGAATACGGGGTGGAGCAGCTCATCGAGCTTGGTCGGCTCGCAGCGCATAATGGCTTCCTTCTCCGTGATAACGCCCTCGCGTACCAAATCCATGGCAATCTTGACCATAGCCGTACCCGTGCGTTTGCCGTTACGGGTCTGCAAGAACCAGAGTTTGCCCTCTTGTACGGTGAACTCCATATCCTGCATGTCACGGTAGTGATCTTCGAGTTTTTGCTGAATGGTGTTCAGTTCTTGATAGAGCGCAGGCATTGCCTCTTCCATGCTCGGATACTTTGCGGCACGCTCTTCCTCGCTGATTCCCTGCAGTTTAGCCCAACGGCGGCTGCCTTCGAGCGTAATCTGTTGCGGGGTGCGAATACCGGCTACCACGTCCTCGCCTTGTGCATTGACAAGATACTCGCCGTTGAACAGGTTCTCGCCCGTAGCGGCGTCGCGGCTGAAGCAAACACCCGTAGCGGACGTGTCGCCCATGTTGCCGAATACCATTGCCATGACGCTCACGGCCGTTCCCCACTCGTCGGGTATGCCTTCCATTTTACGATAGAGAATGGCACGCTCGTTCATCCAGCTGCGGAATACGGCGCAGATAGCGCCCCATAGTTGCTCAATCGGGTCGGTCGGGAAGTCCTTGCCCGTTTGCTCCTTGATAGCCTGCTTGAAACGGGCCACCAATTGTTTGAGTTCCTCTACATTGAGGTCCTTGTCGAGCTTGATACCACGCTGCGACTTCACATCCTCGATGATGGCCTCAAAGGGGTCGATATCCTCTTTGTTGACCGGCTTCATGCCGAGAACGACATCACCGTACATCTGTACGAAACGGCGGTAACTGTCGTAAACAAAGTGCGGATTGTTGGTTTTCTTCACCATGCCTTCGGCAACGGTGTCGTTCAGACCGAGGTTGAGGATAGTGTCCATCATACCGGGCATAGAGGCACGCGCACCCGAACGAACGCTGACGAGCAGCGGGTTGGCGGGGTCGCCGAACTTGCAGTTCATCAGGGTCTCGATATGTTTTACGGCGGCAACCACTTCATCGTTGAGCAGTTCCATTATCTTCTCTTGTCCGACTTGGTAGTATTCGTTGCAGACATCGGTCGTGATGGTGAATCCCGGTGGAACGGGTACGCCCACCAAGTTCATCTCGGCGCAGTTGGCACCTTTGCCGCCCAGTTGCTCGCGCATCTGTGCATTACCCTCGGCCTTACCATTCCCGAAGGTATAAACTCGTTTCTTGTTTTCCATTTGTGGTTATGTTTTGTATTATTATATGCGTATTTGGAGCTATTGCAGTACTATTGCCGTGCTGCTTCGAGACAATCGGAGGCCGTTTGGGAAGCCTCTGTTTCGCTCGTTTGCATAGCGGTGATTTGCTCCTCGGCCGTGCGGGACGGCGCCTGTTGGGTCGTGCCGGACTGCGTGGTGGTGGAGTCGTTGCCCCATCTTGTGGGCTGGTCTAATTCCGGATTGGCCGGCGCGTAGCAGGCCGTAACCGTAAAGGCAACCGAAGTGAGCAAACAAAGCCGAATTCCCCCTTGTAGTATGGCGTTCAGCTTGGTTCGTAGATACTTTTTATCCATAGAATATGAGAAAATTATTGTAAGGATTTTCAATAAATGAGTGTAATGAATCTCAGCAGCTGATTGTAATGAATCTCAGCAAATGCTTGTAAAGGTTTCAGCAAATGCTTGTAGGGGGGCAACAAATGCTTGTAAAGGATTGCATGCTTACATTCGATTGTTTTTCCGGTATATGCAGGCTGCCTTTCCCGAAGCAGAGCCGAATCATCACCATGGAACCAACGCCCTATGGCCGAACTATCACCCCGGAACCATCAGCCCATAGCCGAACTATCGCCCTGTGACGGAGCTCCTGCTCCCACAGGGTACCTGCTTCTTTCCAAAAAGGTTTGCAAAGTTAATACTTTCTTTTGACATATCCAACAGATAGCTCAATTTTCTAAAAACAGGTGCTATTTATCGGTGAAATCTAATGCGCTTAATGTGTACCCCGAATCATTCCTATCGGATCTATTCTTTAGAATACAGCATGTAACATTTAAGGGACACCGCTGCTATTCCTGCAGCCTGTGTCCCCCAAAATGTATTCTAATTAAAAACTTGATAGGTTCGTGTTTGCGCTATGCTATTCCTTAATATATGGAATAGTGCGTATTTCGAAAAGTATGTTGATTCCGCTGTTTGCCATAGAACTTTTTCCTTTTCCTGTATCTTTGTCCATACCCCCAACGGAGACAGCATAATAATCAACGGAAGAATTCATATATTTTTCTGCGAACTTTTTTTGATATAGTGAAAAAATACCACAAACTGAGCTGCTTTCTGCGGCAACGCACGAATCAATTTCTGCTTTATTGGCTTCGTGTTGGTCTAAATCATGGTATGTTTTTTCCGGAGATGTTACTTTCCCTTCTTCCCAACCAAAATTATAAATTATTTCATCCACTTTATGGAATTGTTTGGCTCCTTCAATATACGTATTGCGGAAGTCATAAGCATAGCGCGTGTATAAAATAGAATCGTTATGGCATGCAATGCATATCTCGTATTTTTTATTTTTAAGATAGTAGCACTCTTCATAATCAGATGAGCTCGTTTCCGAGAGTGGTACATCTATTCCCATGTCTTTCAATGGGTCAAGACAGGTTTGAGCTGTTTTTCCCATTCCTTTGTATAAGATATTGATTATAGTTGATGTTTGTTCATCGGTTTGAGGCGGGTTGATAGGGGTGCAACTAATAAGTGCAATCACAAAACTTGCAACAACCGGAATGAATTTAGTTTTTGTGTTCATAACGCTTTTAGTAAATAGCTTTAGTTATGCTTAGAATGTTGTTTTTATTGTATAACGAACTAAAGGATGAAAAGCGTGGCAAAGGTACTATGTTTTTCTTATTTATGCAAAAAATATTGCTTATTTTTCTTGATAGGTATTCTAATTTCTTGCAAATATGAATATTCTTTTACTTATTGCTGCCTCGAAGCCTATTTTATTTGGACCTGTTTTGAAAAATAGCTAATTCTTTGTGAGAACTGTTCATTATTCGTTTGTCTATTGGCATAAGGACAATATTCCCATTTGCGTTTAGCTGATTGAGTCGTTCTCCGTGGAGTGGATAGATTATACTCGGCAGAAAAAAGTAAGGAGAATGTAAGGAGGATGCAATGCGGATAGGGCGGATAGGTAGTGTATTCGTAGTAGATCAATATCTCTTAAAAATATCGCTTACGCTGATTATTTTTGCGTATTTCTACACTTTTCTCGCCTCTGCGTACTACAACTTTTCACGACGCAAGCGCCTCTTTTCGAAGGAGCGACAGTGAAAAAAAAGAGG
>CAVHGD010000111.1:0-5066 GCA_963635385.1 Dialister sp. CAG:486
CAACGACCCATTTCCACCTCTTGCGCAGGATACGCCTTTCTTAAATCCTGAAAGGCCTTTTGATGTTTCATATGCTTAAGGTCGCAAAAAAGCCACTGGGCTCGTTCCCCATAATAGGCATTGGTGTGCGCGGCTAAACATGCCGCCAAGGTGAATGTAAGAAGCGTTACCGACAAACACACTGCCTCTTTCTCTGCGTCGGGATAGTGGCGCAAGAAATAGGTGTAGTAATCGGTCGAAAACCGTTCTAAATCCGGCGTACCATCAGTCCCTTTTTCGTCAATATAATCGAGACTACAGGCAGTGCGCCAAAATATCTCGGCAGGCGAGAGCAGGATGGGGGCCGTCTCAGACTCCCAACTATAACACACAGCGTCTATCGCCTTAAATAACGGATGGTCGGCAAAGGCGATGCGGATACTGTCAATGTCACTATCTTGAAATTTAAGAGAAGATGGTGTCATAGTCTTTGCATTTTTGGCGTACATAGTCGCACCAATCATAGAGGCTGCTTTGCTCCTCCGCGAGGACCTGCTTCTGCTTCCCGTTGCGGAATGCTCGGAGCAGCTCACTATCCATAGGGAAAATGGCGGCCACTCTCTCATCGCAAGTATATTCGCCGTAGTCTCTGAATTGTACCTTCAACCGGTAGTCTACACTCTTGCAGATACGAACGATATGCACAAAATCTTGAGTATGTTTCTTCAGCAAATCGGGGTTTGCACCATTATAGTCGCATTGTAACGTGGTTTGCATTGCATCTGTGGATTCTCCATATTGCACCATGTTCTCGATAAGTCCGACCCTATCCTCCTCACAGATGCGATTGGACAGAGCCACTTTTTTCTGATTGGGGAGACAGAAAGAGATGCGTTGGATAGAATCGCCAAGACCCTGCCGAGCCTTACAAAAATCCCATATCTTGGATGGATGCGTACGCTGAGACAACCGAGCTTGCAACCCATACTCATTGAGGTAGCGATTAAAATACCGCTCTAAAACATCGCACAGCTTTTGCGGGCTGTCAAAAGCCGAGTTCTTCTCGATGGCCATCATAATGGATTCGCCCGCAGACCGTGTCTTACGATTGTCAATTATTACATAGCAATACGGATAGGAGCCGACCTTCTTTCGGTCGTAATTGATGGTTTTCCCATCCGGCTCAAGACCGTCCTCTTGTATAACGGTGGTGGATTTCTTGTTGTTGATACGCCAAAGGAATACCTGCCCGCGGGACTCTAAAATGTCGTTGCGAAGATAGGTAAATTCTTCCTCGATGGGCACCTCGTCCTTCGTTTTCTTCGACTTTTTGACCCTACACAACGGCAAAGGCCCCTCCTTAGGCGACAAGGCCTGGGCGAGATAGATTTGGGCATGGTCGATAGGTTGGGTGCCGTCCTCGCGGCAGAACAGATTCTTTTCTACGGCCTCAGAAAGGATGACATCGTAGATGTAAAAAAGATGACGTTCTGTTTTCGAATCGGGTTCCGTGTTGTTCATAGCGGGAATTTTTACGGGACTAAGAAAATTGTTTTGTATAGGAGGACCTAGCGGATTGTACCAGCTTATGCCACAGGACAGCACGTTCTCTGCTGTCTTTATACAACTCTGAGGTGGTTGGATTGACAAATACCGCACTCAAGTGCAATTCATCTTGATGCTGTATTTCTATTGCATAGACAAACCAACAAGCATCCGATGACAATGCAAACTTGCGGTAAATGAGCTCTATACAATCGTTATTGCTGTGAATGTAGCCGTCATCACTCCTGAAAAAGATTTTGGGACTATACTTTAGGTGCCGTCTTCCTGCATGGCTGGCAGAGTTTTCTTTGAATACCACCATGGCAAAAGGAGCGTCAATATACAAACCATTTACATATACCTTGTGGAAAACGGCGGCTAATTGGCATCCATCATTCTCATGGCAATAGACCATATTTCCTCCTCGACCAATAGGCATACCCACTCGATTGAGCGGCACGGAATTATACACCATGCCTGCGAGGATATTTTCGTATCCCGACATAGAAAATTTGTAGTTGGGACGGCTCTGTCCCAACGAGGTACCCCACGGGGATGTCCCTGTGCCTTTTTGTAAATTGGCGCCAAAAGCAAAAGAAGCAAGATCTATATTCATAATTGATTGAATATGTGATTTAACAATAAACCCACTAAATGCACATCCCAACCATTACCGGCTCGCGCTGACAACTGATTGTATGTAGCTTCCTCCGGAAAACGGATTTCTCCGTCTTCAAAGCCCATAAGACGAAATTGCTCTTGTACCGTCAGTTTGCGGATACGTAATTTCCCATTATCAGAAGGCTCTACAATACGTGTAATATTGTGTTGCGGCTCGGTAAGAGTATTAACAATGGCATCGAATTTCATTTTGTGATTGTACACATCAAAGCAAAGAGGCTCTGTTACAGTCCAATTCGTAAAGCCGTGTCCGCTATGCACCTTCACAAAATGTTGTACTCTGTCATCGGACAAATATACATCTGCAGGAGGATTGGGATCTAAATATTGCACAATATGCGGACGCTGTTCTGCGGGAATCATACCTGCGGGAATCATGGAGAATTCCGAAGGGAATTCTCCATGATAGGCAAATATCCACATACGCTCACGATTTTGAGGTATGCCATAGTCTTTTGTGTTAAGCAATTGTTTTTTTACCGCATAGCCCATTTCATTGAGTTGATCGTAAATGGCTTTTCTGGTAGGTTCGAATTTCTTGGAGCGAAACCCCTTTACATTCTCCAATAGGATATACTTCGGACGCTTGATACGACAAATCTGCAAAATCTCGTATACCAAAGTTCCTCGCCCCAATTTGTCTTCTACCCCCTGTTGCAGACCTGCAGAAGAAAAAGGCTGACAAGGAAAACCACCCGTAAACAGATCAAAATCGGGTATATAGTCTGCCTTCTTCTGCAATCGTTCTCGAATGGTACGTATATCACCATAGTTGTGGATAGTAGGAAAATTGACATCCAATAGGCGATTGGCTGTAGGATCAATTTCAGACATACCCACTACTTCGTATTTATATCCACATCGCTTCAATCCGAAGGAAGCACCACCATAGCCGGCAAAAGACTCAAATACTCGTATGGTTTTACTTTTATCCACGGTGATACTATATTGGTTAGTAATGTCTGTTTTGTGAGAAGCCATAATCATCTGCCAAACGTTTGATACGCAAGCATTCGCTTGCTAAACGGGGTTTGATGGCATCATTGCGTTTAATTATAGAAACAATATGGTCAATTTTCTTTCTATCCATGATAGTCAACGCAGCTTTGCCTTCGCCATTAGCCCATTTAGCTAAATTTTTCCAATTATCCTCGCCCCATTGTTTTGCTTCATCAATAGCTGCTTGTAGGACGGGATTGATAACAGTATTCTCAGTAGTGGTTATCAACACAGAATCCGGAATGGAGATGCTTAGAGTCTTATTCTGTATATTATTCCAGAAATCCACTTTTTTGGATTCCGTTTGAGGATTCTTACTCCCCTGCGTGCCAATGATTGCCAAGTAGTCTGCCACCGTATCGGCTATCTGCTTTATAACATCTTTCAAATCATCTTGCACATGTTGGTTCTGCCAAATATAGTTTAGATCAAGTTTTTCCTGTGAGCGAAGTGCTAAAAGAGCAATGGTATAATTGCAAATAATAGCCGCATATCCCTTATTGCCTGAATTTTTAAGCATTCTATCAATATACTGATATAAAATCATTTTAGCCACCACACCGTGGAAATAAGCAGAATCTACCTTCGGTGTATCGTCTTTGATAATCTTCCAAAATTGCTCGAAGCAAACCTCTCCACCCTTGCAGGCAATGAAAGGTTTTTGCATCCAAGACATTTCCAACTTAGCTACATCTGTTTTGTTGAATCGTTGATTTTGCGGGCGCTCTTTCTCAAAAATCTTCACTTTTTGAGTCCCTATACCTCCCACATTACTTTTTTCCGTGAGGAATTGGCCTCTCAGACGCTCAAAATACCAGTAAGTGGGGTCTGACGTCGGGGTCTTTTCGGTTTCGGATTGATGTTGCATTTCCAACATATAATGCGTATTTGCTGACAAATCCGAATCTTTAATTTTGGTTTGAGAGTTTGCATATTTGGCTATATCAGGGATGAGGTTTTTCAATTTTTCATCCGTTTGGGCATCATAAGCAGGAACTTCAGATATCTTGACGGAGACATAGGCTTTTTGTAAAGCATCGGCAGTTTCTCTCGATTTCTTAAGTGCATTATAAATAGTAGATGTAGTTTGACCTCCATTCACAATGTGCCAATTACGAAGGCGAGTGATATACTTACGTCCACTATCATCCGTATCAATAGTCACATTGGCAGCCGTACTAGAGATTCCGTTGTTGAATGCAAAAAATTGATTGGGACGAGTGGCTATTGTATCCGCCATTTCCTTGTTAACCTTTACTTTACCCCCCAAAAAGTTACGCACATTCTGATCGATAAGACGTACCTTGTACTTGCTATATATCTTAGCCAAAATCAAGGCCGGCATTATAGCCAAATAAGACGTGATATTATTTTCCTCATCAAAAGTGGAAATACATTCCAATTTACTCTGATACTCATCTTTCAAATCAATAATAATCTCATGATTACCTTGACGAGCAAGCTCGGCTTGACGAATAGCCTCCATATCCCAAAAATAATATTCCGTGGCTATTTTCTGCCCATTCATGCCTAATTCGCCATTTGCTATATCCAATTCATCAGTAGCATATCCATTTGATAATACAAAAATACGAATCAACTCGATGTGTTTTTTATCATATTCATCATGAATCATATCAAATACATCTGCGACATCCGGGTTATTTGAACGATATCTTTTAGATTCCATTCCAAAAAGAGCATTCTGAAATGTCATTGAGACTTCACTAACCATCTTATGCGCAGTACTTTTAGGTAATTCAGGAGACTGACCTCCGTAGTATATCGTACCAAACAAATCCAATATTCCTGAATCTTCCGAATAGTCAAAGGCATTCAGTTTATACCGACCGGTTTTAGAC
>CAVHGD010000112.1:0-4909 GCA_963635385.1 Dialister sp. CAG:486
TACTACCTCTGCGGTCCTCCAATGATGGCAAAGACTGTGCTTGACCTACTCCACTCGCTGGGCGTAGAAGACGATATGATTCGTTTCGATAACTTCGGCGGATAATCAGTACACAAGTATATTCGACAATAGGAACAGGCTCGATGAGCTTGCTCCTATTGTTTTTTAGGGATAGCATTGCTAAAATAGATAAGAAAAAACTATAAAATACCTTTTTTCAAAACAATCGGTTGCCTATTCAAAATAAAAATACTAACTTTGTCGGCTCAATACAAAAAAGCTATACCGAATACAAAAAGCTATATCTGTACCGTGCTATGAAACACCCGGAAAATGACAAGCAATACAAAGGACTGACCGTCAATTCGGGAGTGGAGAACCTGCCCAGTGTCAATCCGTATAGCACGTTCCGCCGACAGAAGCGGACACTGACTGCCGAAGACTATTTTGCGGGCATCCGCAGCGGCAATGTGTCTATCTTAGGGCAAGCGGTAACGCTCGTAGAGAGCCAACTGCTATCCGACCAAGCCATTGCGCAGAAGGTGATCGAACTATGTCTGCCTTATTCCGGCAACTCCATACGCTTGGGCATTACGGGGGTACCGGGAGCAGGAAAATCGACTTTTATCGAAGCGCTCGGTACGGAACTCTGCCATCAAGGCAAGCGGCTTGCCGTATTGGCAATAGACCCATCGAGCGAGCGTAGCAAAGGCAGTATATTGGGCGACAAGACGCGAATGAACGAACTCTCCGCCGAAGCGAATGCCTTTATCCGCCCCAGCCCTGCGGCCGGTTCGCTCGGTGGTGTGGCACGCAAGACGCGCGAAACGATAGTGCTGTGCGAAGCGGCAGGTTTCGACACGATTATGGTGGAGACAGTGGGCGTAGGGCAATCGGAGACCGCTGCACACTCGATGGTGGACTATTTCCTGCTGCTACAAGTAACCGGCACGGGCGATGAGTTACAGGGCATCAAACGAGGTATTATGGAGATGGCAGACGGTATTGCGCTCAACAAGTGCGATGGCAACAACATCGAGAAAGCTCAAGCTGCACGCGTTAGTTTCCGCAATGCGCTGGCACTATTTCCACCCTCTCTGTCGGGATGGAAAGCCGATGCACTCTGCTGCTCGGCAGTAGAAGGCACAGGTATACAAGAGGTATGGCAGAATGTGGAGGATTTCATTGCTTTCACAAAAAAGAACGGCTATTTTGATCGTCACCGAACCGAACAGGCTAAATACTGGATGTATGAGACCATCAATCAAGCCCTACTCGACGGGTTCTACAAGAATGAACGCATGGAGGCGCTGATAGCCCATGCGGAGGAGCAAGTACTAAACAACGAGATAAGCAGTTTTATCGCAGCGAAGAATCTATTAGACGAATATGGCAAGCACCGCTAATCAACGATACAAAAGAAATACCTCAACACCCAAAGTAACCGATAACGAAATGGGAAAACGTCCCCCTCAAGCGATAGAGCTCGAGGAGATGATTTTGGGTGCATTGATGATTGAGAAGGATGCCTATTCCAACGTAGCCGATCTGCTTCGCCCCGAATCGTTCTACGACCACAAAAACGAACTTATATTTGAAGCCATTCGGGCATTAGCGGTCAAAGAAGAACCGATCGATTCATATACGGTAGCAGAAAAGCTGAAAACTCTTGGCAACTTGGAGGAATGTGGGGGTGTCTCACACCTGACAGATTTAACTCGACAAGTGGCTTCTACAGCCCACCTTCGCTATCATGCGCAGATAGTAGCCCAAAAAGCCACCGCACGCGATTTGATTGCAATGGCAGCACAATTGGAGGAAGAGGGATACGATGAAACGCAAGACGTGGATGTCATTATGCAGCATGCCGAGGCAAAGATATTCGAAATCGGCCAACGCACACAGAAACGAGAAGTCACCCAAATCGACCCCGTCATCAGCGAAGCACTGCAACGCATTGACAAAGCAGCCAAAAACGAAGGGAATATTTCGGGTATTCCATCCGGATTTGCCGAGTTGGACAAGGTAACATCCGGTTGGCAAGAGTCCACGCTTGTTATCATAGCAGCTCGTCCGGCAATGGGTAAGACGGCCTTTGTGCTATCTATGGCCAAAAACATTGCGGTGGACTATAAGATTCCGGTAGCGATGTTCTCACTCGAAATGTCCAATGTGGAGTTGGTCAATCGATTGATTATGAATGTTTGCGAGATAGAGGGCAACAAGATAAAAACGGGCAAGCTGACCGTTGAAGAGCGTAAACGATTGGATTCCAAAATCAACGACCTCTTGGGAGCTCCCCTCTATGTGGATGACACCCCCTCTCTATCGGTCTTTGAGCTACAATCGAAAGCCCGTAAACTGGTACGCGAGCACGATATCAAACTCATCATTATCGACTACCTGCAGCTAATGAACGCACAGGGTATGAATTTCGGTAGTCGTGAGCAAGAGGTAAGTACCATATCCCGAAACCTGAAAGCTTTAGCCAAAGAATTGAGCATACCTATCATAGCATTGAGTCAGCTCAATCGTGGTGTAGAATCCCGAACCGGTAACGAAGGAAAGAAACCGCAACTAAGCGACTTGCGAGAATCGGGTGCCATAGAGCAAGATGCCGACATGGTGTGCTTTATCCATCGTCCGGAATATTATCATATATATAGTGATGAGTCCACCGGTCTCAATCTGCGAGGGTTGGCGGATATTATCATTGCAAAACACCGTAGTGGAGGATTGGCAGATATATACCTGCGCTTCGAAGGGAAATTCACCAAGTTCAGGAATAACGATGGCACTGCAGAGGATGATTCCACACCGGACAGCCCTACAGGAGAAGGAGTTGCAACAACCATTCACTCAGGTATAAATAATTATAATTGGCATGCAGATGGTGCTTCGCTGCAGTCGAACAATAACATGGGAGACGACGATACCATGGCATTCTAAGCAATGCCATAGCTATGTAAAAAACATAATAGTAGCGGTCGCCGCAGACGACAAGCAATTCATAATTTTTACTTAGAAATAATTCATAATTCATAATTAGAAATAATGTCGCGAACAGTAATTATCGATGCGCTGAAGCGCACGGACTTTGGAGCGGAAATCAATGTACGCGGGTGGGTACGAAGCCGCCGCGGGAACAAGAATGTATCGTTTATCGCCCTCAACGACGGTTCGACTATCAAGAACATCCAGATAGTAGCCGACCTCACGAAGTTCTCGGAGGAGCAACTCAAACCCGTGACGACCGGGGCATGTATCTCGGCGACGGGTACACTCGTCGAGAGCCAAGGTGCAGGGCAAGCCGTTGAGATTCAACTCACTGCCCTCGAGGTATATGGCACTGCCGACCCCGAGAAATACCCGCTGCAGAAGAAAGGACTCAGCATGGAGTACCTGCGCACCATTGCACACCTCCGCCCCCGCACGAACACTTTTGGGGCGGTGCTGCGTATCCGCCACAACATGGCGATTGCCATTCATACCTATTTCCACCAACACGGCTATTTCTACTTCCACACACCGCTCATCACGTCTTCGGACTGCGAGGGCGCAGGGCAGATGTTCCAAGTAACGACCAAGAACCTCTACAATCTGAAGTACGATGAGCAGGGCAAGATAGACTACTCCGACGACTTCTTCGGCAAGCAGGCGTCGCTGACCGTCAGCGGGCAGTTGGAGGGCGAGTTGGGCGCTATGGCACTCGGCAAAATTTACACTTTCGGTCCCACTTTTCGTGCGGAGAACTCGAACACCCCTCGCCACTTGGCAGAGTTCTGGATGATAGAACCCGAAGTGGCGTTCATCGACAAAGAGGAGTTGATGGACTTGGAGGAGGACTTCATCAAGTTCTGCGTGCGCTGGGCATTGGAGAACTGTCAGGACGACTTGGAATTCCTCAACCAATATGTGGATAAGGGGTTGATTGCCCGCCTGCAATCGGTCATCAATACCGAGTTCGTTCGCCTGCCTTACACGGAGGGTATCGAGATACTGCAAGAGGCTATCCGCAACGGCAAGAAGTTCGAGTTCCCCTGCAACTGGGGCGACGACCTCAGTTCGGAACACGAGCGTTTCTTGGTGGAGGAGCATTTCGGCAAGCCTGTTATCATGACCGACTATCCGAAGGAGATTAAGGCATTCTATATGAAGATAAACGAGGACGACAAGACCGTACAAGGGACGGATGTACTATTCCCGCAGATTGGGGAGATTATCGGCGGGTCGGTACGTGAGGAGAGCCTCGACAAACTGAATGCGGAGATAGAGCGTCGCCATATCCCGATGAAGGATATGTGGTGGTATCTCGACACACGCCGCTTCGGTGCTGCTCCGCACGCCGGCTTCGGCCTGGGCTTCGAGCGACTGATGCTCTTTGTGACGGGTATGCAGAACATCCGCGATGTCATCCCCTTCCCCCGCACCCCCAAAAGCGCAGAATTCTAATACTCTATTTTATACTAACACAACAAAACTGATATGAGAAAAATCATGTCCCTGCTGTTTGGCTTGACGCTCACTCTTGGGTTGATGGCACAAACATCGCTGAAAGGAACTGTTTTGGACGGCGGTAACCGACAACCTATTGTAGGTGCAAAAGTAACACTGGCGAATCAAAACATATCGACTACAACCAATGCCGCCGGCGAATTTACCCTACTCTACTTGGAGCCGACCGACGAAGAAGTCATTATCGAAGCAGACGGCTACATTGCCACCATCGAGTTGGTGCAACTTCTTGCCGACCAACAGAATGTGCTGGACGGCGTAACGCTGCAACAAGACATTGCGCGTGCCACACAAGAGGAAATCCTGCTTAATCTGACGGATGAGGACCTCAATGACGATGAGGGTAAGTCGCAAGCCATGTCGTCTGCTTCGTCGGCGAGCAACGATGTGTTCA
>CAVHGD010000113.1:0-4891 GCA_963635385.1 Dialister sp. CAG:486
TATAGTTTCCATTTAGAAAGGAAATTTTAGGGCGGGGAATACTTGGTGGTTCGGAGAAAAAGCAGTATCTTTGCGGCCGAATTGGCGAAAGAGCATTTGTGCGCTCCGAGCCGTAAACATTTGTACGTTTATATGATAAAAATTACATTCCCGGACCAATCCGTCCGTGAGTACGAGAGCGGCACCACGCCGCTCCAAGTGGCTGAGAGCATCAGCAGTCGTTTGGCGCAAGACATCCTTGTAGCAAGTATCAAACCGTATTCGGAACAACCTGAGACCATTGAGCAACAGGGCGAGGGCTGGAGTATTGTGGAACTCAATACCCCGCTGACAGCCGACTGCCTTATCCGTCTGCACAAGTGGGACGACGAGGAGGCAAAGCACGCCTTCTGGCACACCTCGAGCCACCTGATGGCAGAGGCACTGCAAGAGCTGTACCCCGGCATTCAGTTCGGTATCGGTCCCGCTATCGAAAACGGATTCTACTACGATGTGTATCCCGCTGAAGGACAAGTGATTAAAGAAAGCGATTTCCCCGCTATCGAGCAAAAGATGTTGGAGCTGCGTGCCAAGAAAGAGCAACTCGTGAAGAAAAGCATCTCGAAGGCAGACGCACTCAAAGAGTTTGGCGACAAAGGGCAGACCTACAAGTGCGAACTGATTGCCGACCTCGAAGACGGGCATATCACAACCTATACACAGGGCGCATTCACCGACCTTTGCAAAGGACCGCACCTGCTCTCCACCGAGCCGATTAAGGCCGTGAAAGTGCTGAGTTGCGCCGCCGCTTACTGGCGTGGCGACGAGAAACGCCCGATGATGACGCGTATCTACGGCATCTCGTTCCCGAAAAAGGCGATGCTCGACGAGTATCTGAACCTGCTGGAGGAGGCCAAGAAGCGTGACCACCGTAAGATAGGTAAAGAGCTGGAACTCTTTATGTTCTCGGACATGATCGGCAAAGGACTGCCCGTATGGCTGCCGAAAGGTACCGCACTGCGTCTGCGCCTCGAGGAGTTCCTCAAGAAGATACAGAAACGCTATGGTTATCAGCAGGTTATGACCCCGCACATCGGTAGCAAGCAGCTCTATGTGACTTCGGGACACTGGGACCACTACGGCAAGGACTCGTTCCAACCGATCACCACGCCGGAAGAGGGCGAGGTATATATGCTCAAGCCGATGAACTGCCCGCACCACTGCATGATATTCAAAAACAGCCCCCGTTCGTACAAAGACCTGCCGCTGCGTATTGCGGAATTCGGTACGGTATACCGCTACGAGCAATCGGGTGAGCTGCACGGACTGACGCGTGTGCGCTCGTTCACGCAAGACGATGCGCACATATTCTGCCGCCCCGACCAAGTGAAAGATGAATTCATTCGCGTAATGGAGATTATCGATATCATCTTCAAAGCACTGAATTTCAATAACTTCGAGGCACAGATTTCGCTCCGCGACCCGAAGAACACGACCAAATATGTCGGCTCCGACGAGGTATGGGAGAAAGCTGAAAACGCCATTATCGAGGCGTGCCGCGAGAAGAACCTGCCCGCACGCGTGGAGTACGGCGAGGCGGCATTCTACGGACCGAAACTCGACTTTATGGTGAAAGACGCTATCGGACGCCGTTGGCAGCTGGGTACCATTCAGGTGGATTACAACCTGCCCGAGCGCTTTGAGCTGGAATACACGGGCGAGGACAACCAAAAACACCGCCCTGTGATGATTCACCGTGCCCCATTCGGCTCGATGGAACGCTTTGTGGCCGTGCTGATAGAGCATACCGCCGGCAAGTTCCCGCTCTGGCTGACGCCCGACCAAGCCGTTGTGCTGCCCATCTCGGAGAAGAGCAACGACTACGCATGGAAGGTGAAAGAGCTGCTTGAGGCACAGGATGTGCGCGTGGTGGTTGACGACCGCAACGAGAAACTCGGGCGAAAGATTCGCGACAACGAGCTGAAACGCATTCCGTTTATGCTGGTAGTGGGCGAGAAAGAGGCCGAGCAAGGGCTCGTGAGCGTCCGTCAACAAGGCGCAGAGGATAAGGGGCAAATGACGATTCAAGAGTTTGCCGACTTTATCAACTCCACCGTCAAGGCACAAATGAACGCTTACTAAGAGTGCTGAGATATTTGGCTAAAGTTTAGCGATAGGACATAGCTGCGCTGAAAAAGTAGCAGTGAGCATAGCTACGCTGAAAGTTTAGCGCTGAACATAGCGAAATGTTACGAAAAAGGGAGGGCAACCGCTGGGTGCTCTCCCTTTTTGTTTGTGTGTGTGCGGAGCTTTTTGTGGGAAGAACTTATTGTAGGCGGAGTTTTTTGTGGTTGCGAGCCATCGCTTTTTGTTTGCTGATAGGGCGTTGGCTACATCTTTTACTTAACCTTAAATCTAATACCATGAAAAACACGGTGCAAAAGTACTGCATTTTTCCAATATGACCAAATAAAATCGCAGAAAAATATGTTTTACAGCATATTTTTTGCTATTTTGTTAGTTGTATATTGCAAATCGTGGTCCTAATTTCGCAGATATAACAAGAACTCTGCAAAATTGAACATAGCGGAATCACTCGGCACGGAGCCATGTCTGGTTGCGACCCAAGAGGCCGCGCTTGTCGAGGCTGCCGCGCAGAACGAGTTTGCCGTCTTTTAGGTAAATCTTGCCGTAGTAGAACTTGCCGCTCTCGGGATCCAAGACCTTTCCGCCACGCAGCTCGCCGTTCTCCTCGTGCATGCCTCGAATGATGACAAGCCCCTGCAACGGCTTGTCCTTGTCCGCCCCCGTGCAGGCCTCGCACACCAAATCGGCGGGCCCGACTAACATTTGGGCGATTCGCCCGTAGTACAAGCCATCGGTCGCCTTGAAAATATGAATGATAGAATAGTTGGCGCCCGTCTTGTCGTCGACCGTTTTCCAATCGCCGACGATTTGCTCGACTTGGGCAAACGACGCCGTGCAGAGCAGCAGCGCTACCGCAAAAGAAAAGAATTTACGCATAGATGTATTTTTTCCGAAAAACATTTTTGACGACAACAAGAGAGCAAATATCACGCCAAACAGAGGCAAAACGGAGCGGCGGGAAGCACAAACCGGACAGCGAGCACGGAGCGGAGAGGCATGTTGGGAGGTTCCCCAAAAATAGTAATTTTAACAATAGATTCTATCTATGCGCTTGCACAGATAGAATTTTTATAGTAATTTTGCAACGAATCTACGCCGGAGGGGGATATGTCCTTATTTTTCGGGTAGATTAGACATATTGAATAGCGTTTATTGACGCTTTGCGTTTTGACCACTGAAACTTCGCAACTTTCAAGGAATAGAACGAAACCAAAGTAACGATAAACCTATGGGTGTGACGTTCGTCATGCTGCATCGGATGACCGATGTGGCGTGCAGTCATATCAGCGTAGGTTTCTTGTTGTTTTATTTGTTCTATTAGGCAATGCGAAGGCCTCAGTTGGTGAATAAACAACATGAGGTCTGCGCTTTTTTTGTATGGGAGTTTATATCAATACCTAAAAAACAATGAATTATGGGAAAAGTAATAGACAACTATGGATTGACATCCCAAGCGCCTCTATTCCATATCAGTAGTTATGGAACTGCGCTGAACAGTTTGACAAACAAATATATTTGGTTCTCGCGACCGGCTAATTGGAAAGATCCATACGAACAATTTTTCTACAATGCCACTTACGGTGGTTTGCCTTTCGGGCTGAAAGGTCGTTGCTTTATAGCATGCTTTTCTCCGATACGGACGGCAGAGGCTCAATGGTTTATTTACGGAAAAGGAGCGACAGATAGTTTGAGGTTTGAGTATAATAAATCCGTTTTACTAAGCGTGCTCAAAGATTTTTGCACAGCTCAACGATGTAGCGCCTATATAGAGCCTGTTGAATATAAAGAAACAAAAGCGATCCAGACCTTCAAACCGAGTAGTATAACCCCGGTGCCTTACACAGATTGGGCTGAGTCCGACTGGATACAATTATTGACGTTGAAAAGAAATGCCTACCAATATGAACACGAAGTACGCATTATTTTGGTGTTCGAAGAAGAGCCAAAGGACAATAAGGAAGGTTTCAAGCTATATTATGAATGTGAAAATGTCGATTTAATCAACAGAATTCAACTTAGCCCCGGAATCAACGATTGGGAATCAAAAGAGACCAAATTAGTATTAGAAAAACTATTTGGTTTTACACCGAAACTAGACACAAAAGGGAGAATGCAACCTACCATTACTCAATCACGATTGTACAAAACAGTCAATACTCGGAAATACTAACTCGCTGCTTTTTACTATATGAAACACTTTTACGCAATACTTTGCACATTTGCAGTAGTAATGTGCTTTACAAATTATTCTCTTGCCGCAGATGTGTGGGACGGAACGACATCGGAAGCATGGACAAAGGGAACGGGAACGGAAGCCGACCCATACCTAATTGAGACAGCTGCACAATGGGCTTATCTCGAAGCACAAGTAGCAGCAGGAAACACCTACGCCGGCGTATATTTCTTGCAGACCCAAGATATCGATTTGAATTCAAAATCTTGCTCCATAGGCGCATCCTCCTATCCGTTTTCCGGCAATTATGATGGGGGCGGGCACGAGATTGCCAGTTATTATGGATTATTTAGATGTATTCAAAATGCCTCCATCCGTAATCTCATTCGCACACAAAGTGGGACTTCAGCATACTATGGCATGATATACCTTGCCACAGGGAATTGCCGACTTGAAAACTGCCATAATAATACAACTATAGTAAGCTCTTCATATTCAAAAACAATCAATGGAATAACTACTTATGGCGGACTAATAGCATACGCAGATACCTTATCGATGAGCAATTGCAGCAATAGAGCTAATATTTCT
>CAVHGD010000114.1:0-4749 GCA_963635385.1 Dialister sp. CAG:486
GCGTGCCCTGCGCCAACCACTATGATGTCGTATTCAAATTCTGTCGATTTCATCGAATTATTTTATGTCTATGCAGCCATCGCCAAATCCCCGAAAACGATTCGTTTTGCACCGTCTTACATTTCGGCACAAACGCATCTTTCAAGTGTGTTTTTTCCACCACTGCCCTTGTTTGTGGTTCGAGTAAGATGCCAATTATGTCAAATCTCGGCTCTTTAGTAACCCCATTTTCGCGTATGTACGCATTCGCAGCGGCGACCATCCGCCGCCGTTTTCGTTCGTCTACATACTCTTCGGGTCGTTTTCCGCCGTAGAGTGAGGTCCGCGTCTTCACTTCAACAAACACGATTTCGTTCCGATTCTCCGCTATTATGTCGGTCTCGAGGTGCCCCATGGTCCAATTTCGTTCCCTAATTTTCAGCCCGTCGGCACGCAGCATTTCCACCGCCAAGTCTTCCCCAATTTTTCCTATCGTGTTATGTTCCGCCATCTCTCCGCTATATCGTTTTTATAGCCTTCCGCTATATTACAGCTTTTTCACTATATTATAGATTTTCGTTTTATTATAGCCTTTCGCTAAATGGTTCTAAAGTTTGTACATAGCAGTCTGCGACAACGTTCAAAAGTTTAGCTTAGCAGTCTGCTACAACGTTCAAAAGTTTAGCTTTAGCAGTCAGCTACAACGTTCAAAAGTTTAGCTTTAGCAGTCGCTACAACGTTCTAAAAAAGCATTCAAATAAAGTAACGCTATACTATTTTGCCTTACCACTCCCGAACCAACTCTTTACTTACTCATTTCGAGCATCCTTTGAATTGGCACGATCGCCTTCTGAGCTATCTTGTCATCCACTACTATCTCCGGCTTCTCATCACGCAAGCAGTTGTAGAGCTTCTCTAAGGTATTAAGCCGCATATACTCGCACTCGTTGCATTGGCACCCGATACTCTCCGAAATCTCCGGTGGAACGGGAATAAATTCCTTGTCTGAACATGCTTTTTGCATCTCGTGCAGTATGCCACTTTCCGTCACCACGATAAACCGCTTCTTGTCGCTTTTCGTGGCAAAATCCAGAATCGCCTTGGTCGATCCTATCACATCCGCTTGCGACAGTATCACAGCCTTACATTCAGGGTGGGCCAATACGGGCGCATCCGGATACTGTTTTTTCAGGTCGAGCAGCGCTTCCAACGAGAACCGGCTATGCACATGGCAGGCCCCGTCCCAGAGCAACATCTCGCGCCCCGTCACGCTATTGATATAGTTGCCGAGGTTTTTGTCGGGCCCGAAAATGATTTTCGCATCTTGCGGCAGCTGATCCACTATTTTCTTTGCGTTCGACGAGGTCACCACCACATCGGTCAATGCTTTCACGTCAGCGCTCGTGTTCACGTAACTCACCACCATGTAGCCGGGATGGGCCTCCTTATATTTTTTCAGGTCCTCGGCCTTGCAGCTGTCCGCCAAACTACATCCGGCAGCCAAATCAGGCACCACCACTTTTTTTGTCGGGCACAATATTTTCATCGTCTCGCCCATAAAATGCACCCCGCACATCACGATTATGTCTGCATCCACCGTCGTTGCTTTCTGTGCCAGTGCCAGCGAATCGCCAATAAAATCAGCCACCTCTTGTATCTCCGGCCGCGTATAGTAGTGCGCCATGATGATTGCATTTTTTTCTTTGCACAGTTGGCGTATCTCGCTTGCTAACTTCTCGTTTTCCATTATTTTTTTCCTTTCATTATTCGATTCCTATTCGTTGTCCTTTTGCGAATTAACGGCAATCAGCATAGTGTCCGTTCTAAGAAATAAATCCCGGAAATTGTTGTCTCCGGCGACACGCCGGTTTTTCGTGTATTTGGAGAACAATCATTCGACATCCAATTTCTCTCGATTCCAACGCCTTATATATTCTCATAAAGGCTTTTCCTAATTTTTCCCCTTATCCCCTATCAAAACTTCTAATTTATTTCGAATCCATCGGCTTTTTCCGTCTTCTTCTACATTCAAATTATATATATATTTTCTTTTTTCAAATCAGTGAATATGATAGCTCGTTCATATTGTTAATAATCTTCCTATTATTGTGGTTTTCAATTACTTTCTTCCATATTTTCTTTGTCAATAACTTTCAATATCTTTCATATCTTTCTCTTCTAATCCGTTTATCAACACTTTTCAACATCTCTCCTCTCCCATTGTTGATAATTTGTTGATAACTCGGTTTATAACCACTTTTTCAGCTTGAATATCAACAGAATAAGCAGTGTCGAAACAATCATCAGCGCGATCGCAAACAGATAGCCTAATTTCCAATGCAGTTCTGGCATGATGTCGAAGTTCATTCCGTACATACTTGCAATTAGGGTAGGGGGCAGGAATATCACATTCACCACCGTAAATATCTTGATTATCTTGTTCTGTTCGATGTTTACCAAACCCAAGAATGTATCTTGCAGGTAGTCCAAACGGTCAAAACCGAATCGCGTGTAGTCGAAAAGCGAGTTTATATCCTTGATAATCATTGTCAGCCGCGGCCGCAGTTCCTCGGGGAAAAAGTCGCATTTGAGGAAGTTGCTTATCACGCGCTGCTTATCCATTATGTTTTGTCGGATGATGGTCACTTTTTCTTGCAGGTCCTTGATTTGTATCAGCACGTTCTCATCCACTTTCCCGTTGTGCGCCGTTATGTCTTGCGATAGACGGGTAATCATGTCCGTCGTGTCCTCTATCATGTCGGCGTCTTTTTCCACACGCGTCTCCATCAGCGCCACCAGCACGTGATACCCGGTCGGAAAATTACGCGTGTTCACGTACATCTTCTTCACCGTCTCGTTGAAGCTGTCCAGATCCACGTCGCGCGTCGTTACCAGTATGCTGTTTTTCAGGATGAAGTTCACGGGCTCGGTCGCAAAGCTGTTGGTCAGGAAGTTGCTGTTGGCCACTATCGAGTCGTCGGTCTGAATATATCGGCTCGACATCTCGATTTCTTCCATCTCTTCATCTTCCTGAATATCAATCTTCAAGAATCCCTCAAGCGTGTCCTCCGTCTTGTCGCTCACGTCCACGAGGTCTATCCAGACAATATCTTTTTTGTCTAATTCGCGCAGGGTATTGATGGTCTTTGCCACCTTTATTTTCTCGTTTTCTTTATAGAATATCCGTAGTTCTGACATGGTACAAACGCTTTATAGGGTTCTACATTTCTCTATTTTGTTCGTCAGTTCCACAAACTGCTCCACGCTCAGCTGTTCGGGTCGCAGGGTGAAAATCGGCTCTTCCAGTACGGGATTTCCTTTTCCGACCATCTGTTGCAGCGAGTTGCGCATCTGTTTTCGCCGTTGGTTGAAGGCGGTCTTCACCACTTGTTTGAACAGTTCCTCGTTGCAGTCCAATTTTTTTCGTTCGTTGCGTCGCAGCCGTATCACCGCCGATTTCACTTTTGGCGGCGGGTTAAACACGTGCTCATCCACCGTGAAAAGGTATTCTATGTCGTAGTAGGCTTGCAGCAGCACGCTCAGTATGCCGTACGCTTTCTTGCCCGGTTTGGAGGCAATGCGTTCGGCCACTTCTTTCTGTATCATGCCCGAGCAGACCGGAATTTGGTCTTTGTATTCCAACACTTTGAAGAAAATTTGGCTCGAAATGTTGTACGGATAGTTTCCTATCACGCCGAAATCGCCTGTCGGGTATAGCGTGTTCAGGTCGAGTTGTAGAAAGTCGCCCTCTATCAGGTGCAGTTCGGGGTACCATTCTTTCAGATACGCCACGCTCTCGCGGTCGAGTTCTATCGCCGTGAGGTCAATTTTGTCGTTTTTAAGGAGAAATTGGGTCAGAACGCCCATTCCGGGTCCGATTTCCAAAACGCGACCCGAATCAATGGTTTCAGCAATTCTGCGGGCGATATCCGCATCCGTCAAAAAGTGCTGCCCCAGAAATTTCTTGGCATGTACTTGTTGCATTTTCTTGGTGATAATCGTCCATACAGGTTGATTTTTCGTTCTTTTTTGCGGGGCTCGGCTCGGTCTTAACCTATCTCGGAGTCTCAATTTGCATGCACGTCTGGCTTTTTTCGGCTAAAATCGCGCATTTTCTTGCAGTTCTGCGCATTTTGCTTTATCTTTGTGCATTATTTTTCGGGCTGCAAAGGTACTATATTTTATTTGGAAATGCAAGCATTGGCACGTTTTATCACGCGAATCATCGATTTTATCTATCGTCCTTTTCGTCGTTTTTTTTCGGAGCAGTTGTTTCGTTATGCGGTCTGTGGGGGCGGTAATATGGTGCTCGATTGGGTGTTGTATTTTCTTATCTACAATTTTTGCATCGGGCACGACCTTATCTACATCCATTTCCTTACCACTCCCGAACCAACTCTTTGCTTGACCCCTCATATCGCCACGCTCTGCATTGTTTTCCCTATCACGCTGCTGACGGGTTTTTGGCTCAATAAGTATGTCACCTTTACGCAATCCACTTTGCGGGGTTCTCGCCAGCTGCTGCGCTATATCTTGATCGTATTGGTCAATTTGTTGATCAACTATGTGGGACTCAAGCTGTGTGTGGAGCAGTGGGGATGGTACCCTACGCCGAGCAAGATGTTTATCACAGCTATTACGGTGGTTGTCAGCTATTTAGGCCAGAAATATTTCTCCTTTCGTCGATAAATCGTTCCATTGAGTAGGGTAGTGTCAAGCGGTAACCAAAAAATTTTCTTCGATTTTTCGCGAGTGAAACGAGCAGGAAAC
>CAVHGD010000115.1:0-4748 GCA_963635385.1 Dialister sp. CAG:486
TCCTATAAAACCACCTAACAAAACGACCCATCATGACCATTGCTATATTCGGGAATGCGATGAAAGAGAATACACTGACCGAAGTGTCTCATATTCTCAGCTTCATGGCCCAACAAGGAGTCAATGTGCTCCTGTCGCAAGAACTCCGACAAGAACTGAATCTACGCGACTTTCCCCCCTTTATTGAGGACGAATCAAACGAAAGCGCCTACAACGAGCCTATCGACTTTGCCATGTCGATAGGCGGTGATGGTACGTTCTTGACCACCGCTGCTGCCATTGGAACCAAGAACATCCCTATCATAGGCGTCAACTGCGGGCAGTTGGGCTTTCTCGCCGAGGTGCAGACCAAAGATGTAGATACCATTATGCGGCAGCTGGTGGACGGACAATATACAATCGAACAACGCTCCCTCCTGCAAGTGCGCTGCGGACGCGAAGGGCTTATCATGGCGCCCAACGCCCTCAACGAGATAGCCATCATGAAACAGGGTATGAGCAGTATGATATCGGTAGAGGTTACAGCCAACGGCGAGCCGCTGCATACCTACCACGCCGACGGCCTCGTGCTATCCACCCCCACGGGCAGCACGGCCTACAACCTGTCTATCGGCGGACCTCTGCTCGTGCCACAGACCAAAGGCATTATCCTATCGCCTATTGCCACCCACAGCCTGACCGTACGCCCGATGGTAGTGCCTGACGATTGGAAATTTGACATCAAAGTGGCGAGCCGATACCACAACTACATGATAAGTGTGGACGGGCGCAGCCAGATACTAAGCACCGACATCGCACTGCATGTAGAGAAAGCCCCCTACACCATCAAGGTGGTACAGGTCGGCAACTCGGGATTCCTGCATTCTCTACGCGACAAACTGAATTGGGGAAGGTGATTGAATTAAGAATTAACATGCAGGGGAAAATCACGGGTCAGATACGGGTCACTTACGCTTCACCTACATCTCAATTAACATGCAGGGTATAAACCTTTCTTTTTTTTCCTTCACTTTTACCTTATCATTGACTATATTTTACGTTACGAATAGATAATTAACCATTAACCTGCAAGGTAGGTTTCCTTGGTTTTTCCTTGGTTTTACCTTGTTCTTGCCCTTATTTTGCGATACAAATAGATAATCAATAATTAAGAATTAGATAGTAGAATGTTGGATTTTATTACTTGGAACGTTGACCCTATATTGATACACATCGGCGATGGAGGCATTCGCTGGTACGGACTGCTATGGGCTATAGGTATCTACCTGTGCTATCTGGTGCAAGTACGCCTCTACAAGAACGAGCACTGCCCCGCCGATTGGGTGGATAAATTGTTTATATGGATGGTGCTCGGCGTGATAATCGGTGCACGAGTAGGACACTGCTGGTTCTACGAGTGGCATGATGTGACCAATCCCGCCCTCGCCGGCTACTGCCACGCCATGAATATCTCGACCGACCCCGTACAGATATTCGGATGGACCATCAACTACCGCAATCCCTACATCGAGCATCCGCTCAAGCTGCTCAAGATTTGGGAGGGGGGGCTCGCCAGCCACGGAGGCGCTATCGGACTAATCATTGCCGCCGTGCTGCTGAACCGAAAAGAGTTCCGCAAATACCCGCAATATCAAACTTCGTGGGTATGGATACTCGACCGACTCTGCATCGGCGTATGTTTCACCGCCACACTCATCCGCCTCGGTAACCTAATGAACAGCGAGATTTACGGCGGTCCTACCACCATGCCATGGGGATTTATCTTTGTGCGTGACGGACAGACCGTGCCCTGCCACCCCACACAGATATACGAGATGCTCTATTGTTTAGTAGCCATGGCCGTGACACAACTCATGTACTGGAAGGGCAAAGCGTACCGGCGAGAAGGGCTGATACTCGGCGTATTCTTCGAGATCATATTCATCACCCGTTTCGGACTCGAATTTATCAAGAACGACCAAGAGGCCTTTGAGGCAGGGCACCTGCTCAATATGGGGCAATGGCTGAGCATTCCGTTTATCCTATTAGGTCTGTATCTCATCATCCGAGCCTACAGAAGACCGCTACTGCCCATCGTGGAAAAAGCCCCCGAAAGCGTTCCGACCCAAAATAAATAGCTATGTCCCAACGTACCCATCGCATATTATGTTTTATCGTTTGCATGGGTATGGTATGTGGTGCATACGCCGAGAGCACGAAATTTGGCAAAGGACTTTTCCGTTATAGTCCATTCGGGCATAGCCTGTACGCCGATGAACACCCCAACTTCTTGCGCATGGATGTGTCCTACACATCGATGTATCCGGAATTCGACTGGGAACACTCCGGCAAGCCCTACCGCATACAAACGATGGGGATATTCGGTTTTCAAATCCCGCTGTGGTACGGACAAATAGCCGACAGCACAATGGCACTCAATGTGTATGCCGCCATGTCGGCAAATATATGGATGGACTTGTTTGGCGGTAAGACAGCGCCTATCGTTGATACCGATTACCGAATAGGACTACCATCGGTGGCCTTTCTACACCGCATAAACAAAGGTTTTGCTCGAAACTATGCTATCTGTTGGTCGCCCTTCAAACACGAATCGACCCATATAGGCGATGAGCTGCAGATACAGAAATGCAGCGAGGGACGCCTGCTCCGGCGGGTGAATGTGTCGTACAACTACACGGAACTGAGTTTTACGCTCAATGAGGCGGAAAACCGATACGAACCCAATCATTGTTTCCGTGTGGGCATTATGGTGCTGTGGAATTGGGCTATGGGCTGGTACAAGGTGGATGAAGAAGACGGTGATGCCACACTGACACAGCCCCGCCGCTCCCCATGGGAGGCCTATCTACAGTATCAGTACCAATCGCCCACAAGCCGACACGGTTTTCAGGGAATAGTGGCGGCCGAGATACGTAATCGAGCGGTATACGGATACGACTTGAGCAACAGCAACTCAAGCAGCGAGCCGATACTACAAAAAGGGACCCGCACATTCTGCTACAATGTGTTTGTGGGCGCACGATACAATACGCCCCACTATGACGGATATTTCTCGCGCGTGGCATTGGGCGTGCGTGCCTACCATGGGAACTGCCCATACGGACAATTCCGAAATCGAACGAATTTTAACCAAATAGGCATATGCCTACTATTTGAATAGATATGACAAAGAGCGATCTTAAGATTGTATATATGGGAACACCCGAGTTCGCAGTAGAGAGCCTGCGAGCACTGGTCGAGAACGGATATAATGTGGTAGCGGTCGTGACCATGCCGGACAAACCCGCAGGACGAGGACACCAAATGCAGTTCTCTGCCGTCAAGCAGTATGCCCTATCGGTGGGGCTACCGATTCTACAACCGGAAAAGCTGAAAGACCCCGAATTTATAGAACAATTGCGAACCTACAAAGCCGACCTGCAGATAGTGGTTGCATTCCGAATGCTCCCCGAAGTGGTATGGGCTATGCCTCGATTGGGGACATTCAACCTGCACGCCTCGCTGCTGCCACAATACCGAGGAGCAGCGCCTATCAATTGGGCGGTAATCAATGGGGACAAAGAAACAGGTGCGACCACCTTTATGCTAAAACACGAAATAGATACCGGCAACCTAATACTACAAGAGCGTATGATACTACAAGAGCGTATCGCTATTGGAGACGATGAGAATGTAGGGAGTGTACACGACCGACTGATGCAGCTGGGGAAGGGACTTGTGCTACGCACGGTGGACCTGATTATTGATTGTGAGAACAAGGGAATTGCACTGCCCACCACCCCCCAACCGGAGATAGCCGAACTGCGGCCTGCACCGAAGATATTCAAAGAAACCTGCCAAATAGACTTTAGCAAAACCGGGCAGGAAATACACAACTTTGTCCGCGGGCTGTCGCCCTACCCTGCTGCTTGGTGCAACCTGACTCTGCACGGAAAAGAATACGAGAATGTGAAAGTATTTGCTGCAGAATACACTGCAAATAAGGGAAATGAGGACCGAGAGATTGTAGTTCCATGTGCCAATGGCTATGTCCGAATAGTAGAACTGCAACTGCCCGGAAAGAAACGGATGGAGGCCAAATCGCTGCTGAACGGACTGAAATAAGAGTGAGTATTTTTTGACAATGTGTAATTCTTAATTCGTATGGTAGATTATAGGGCTTTGATTGACAAATACTATATGGGCTCCCCCGAACTGAGAGAGATACTAATAGCCCATAGCACTCAAGTACGCGACCGAGCACTGCAAATAGTAGATGCACACCCCGAATGGACCGCTCAAGGCGAAGTGAGCCGAGAGTTTATAGAGGAGGCGGCCATGCTACACGACATCGGAATCATATTTTGTGATGCCCCTAAGATACATTGCGTGGGTCCCCATACCTACATCGAGCATGGCTATCTCGGAGCCGAACTGCTACGAAAAGAGGGACTCGAGAAACACGCATTGGTGGCAGAACGACATACCGGTTCCGGAATTACCGCCGAGCAAGTAATCCGAGAACAAATACCGATACCGGTGCGAGACTACTGTCCGATTTCGTTAGAGGAGAAAATCGTATGCTATGCCGACAAGTTCTACTCCAAAGGACACATCGGCGAGACCACTCCCATTAGCAAGATACGGACACAGATATGGGAATATGGGCACGACGCCATTGTACGATGGGATGATATGGTGACACTGATGGGCGAACAACTATAGTTCTCCGACATAGCACTCCTACCATTTGAGAATACTACAAAGAA
>CAVHGD010000116.1:0-4661 GCA_963635385.1 Dialister sp. CAG:486
ATAATTTATCAAGAAGTAAGAAATAATTACCAAATAATGGCATAATTTCCGGAGAACTCAAAACTTTCCCGAAGCTGCACCTTACCAACTTGACACATTCACTTTACAATTCCACAAAAATCTTGTTCTCATTTTCGTAATTCGGACAAAATATGTACCTTTGTGCGATTTTTGTGTGCATTAGCTATTCTGCATCTATGAGCATTGCATCTGACTCCGCAGAATAGACACAAAGATTTTAAGGTACGTCAAAAAATAATTCAAAATAAGTATGCAACAAATCAAACTGAAACGTGGTTTGGACATTCCGTTTGAGGGAAAAGCAGCCGAGACTTTTGGTAGTGTTTCGCGCCCTGCTGTCTTTCATATCGTGCCCGACCATTTCGCCGGTATCAAGCCCAGATTGGTGGTAAAAGAAGGCGACAGCGTGAAGGCGGGAAGCCCCCTGTTCTGCGACAAGGCGAACGAGCAGATGCTCTTCACCTCGCCCGTCAGCGGCAAGATAACCGCCATTGTGCGCGGTGAACGTCGCAAGATAATGTCCATCGACATTGAGGCGGACACCACTATCGAGTATCAAACATTCGATACCCAACAAGATGCCAAGTCGCTATTGCTCCAATCGGGTCTTTGGCCGCTCATCAAGCAGCGTCCGTACGACTGCATCGCCATGCCGCAAAAGACACCGAAAGCAGTATTCATTTCCACCTTCGATTCCGCTCCCGTAGCACCTAATTACGAGTGGTTGCTCCGCGGGCAACTCGTCTATCTGCAGGCAGCAGTCAGTGCGCTGAGTACGATTGCGCCTGTCTATGTGGGCATACAGGGCGGGGCGAAAGCCACCGAGTTCCGTGAGTTGAAAGACTGCACACAATACGAAGTCTTTGGGCCGCACCCCGCAGGCAATGTCGGTGTACAGATTAACCATATACTGCCGATTGCCAAGGGCGAAACCGTATGGACAATCAACATCCAAGACCTGCTGCTCATCGGTCGTTTGTTCGTCAAAGGCATTGTCGATATGCAGAAGAAAGTGGCTCTCACGGGTCCGTTGGCGTATGGCGCACAGTACTACAATGTACTGCCGGGTATGCCAGTATCGGCCATCCTCAAGAGCAATGTGCATACCGAACTGCCGTGCCGCTATGTAGCTGGCAATGTACTGAGTGGGCACCAAGTCGATTTGGACGAGATGATTAGTCTCTACGACAATCAATACACCGTACTCGATGACGGCTCTGAAAATCACGAGTTTATGGGTTGGCTGCTCCCCCGCTTCGATTCGTTCAACAGCAATGCCACCGACCCCGCTCGTTTCTTCGATTGCAAGTTCACGCGTTGGCTCTGCGGCAAAAAACACTATCAGTGGGACGCGCGTCTCAAAGGCGGTCGGCGTGCCATTATCGTCAGCGGCGAATACGACAAAGTGTTCCCGATGGACATCTATCCCGAATACCTGATTAAGGCAATGATTGCCGGCAATATCGACAAGATGGAGGCACTCGGCGCATACGAGGTGGCTCCGGAGGACTTCGCACTCTGCGAGTATGTCTGCACCTCGAAGATGCCGCTGCAAGCCATCGTTCGTACCGCATTGGATAACCTAAAAAAGGAGATTGAGTAATATGTTCAACGGATTATATAAAGTAATGGAGAAACTTCGCCCCACCTTCTCGGAGGGAGGCAAGTTGCACGCCCTTCACTCCTTGTTTGACGGGTTCGACACATTCCTATTCACGCCGAACACCACATCGAAGCGTATCGGGACGCAGATACACGACGGCAGCGACTCCAAACGCACGATGATTATCGTCGTACTGGCACTGATGCCCGCTATGCTGTTCGGTATGTTCAATGTGGGCTATCAGCACCTGCTCGCCACGGGCGAACTCGTTCGCGGGGCGATGACCTGTGCCTTATGGTGGAAAGCCTTTGGCTTCGGACTGCTCGCCGTGCTGCCCTATATCCTTGTCACCTACGCCGTAGGTCTGGGTATAGAGTTCACCGTAGCGCAGTGGAAGCACGAGGAGATACAGGAAGGATTTCTCGTAACGGGTATTATCCTGCCGCTCGTATTGCCTATCAACACCCCGCTATGGATGGTGGCTCTGGCAACGGCGTTCGCCGTTATCTTCGCCAAGGAGATATTCGGCGGTACGGGATACAACATCTTCAATGTGGCACTGATTGCCCGTGCGTTCCTCTTCTTTGCTTACCCGACCCACATGACGGGCGACCACGCTTTTGTTCGCACCGGCGGGACTTGGGGCTGGGACGGTGGCAAGACCATCGTTGATGGTTTCTCGGGCGCAACGCCTCTAACACAGATTGCCACCACGGCTGACTCACACCTTATTCCCGTGGATTTTTGGACAGCGTTCAACGGTCTTATCCCCGGTTCTATCGGTGAAACCTGCTGCTGGGCAATTCTCATGGGCGCACTGCTGCTGCTCTCGACAGGCGTTGCCTCGTGGAAGACAATGCTCAGTATATTCGTCGGCGGCGCACTGACCGCACTGCTGTTCAACGCTTGCGGGCCTGACACGGCAGCCGCTCACTTGCCTTGGTATATGCACTTGGTATCGGGTGGCTTTGCATTCGGTGCCGTCTTTATGGCAACAGACCCCGTCACCTCGGCTCGTACGGAGTGCGGCAAATGGATATACGGATTCCTGATAGGCTTTATGGCTATCCTCATCCGTGTACTCAACCCGGGCTATCCCGAGGGAATGATGCTGTCTATCCTGCTGCTCAACGCCTTTGCACCGCTCATTGACTGGTGTGTCGTACAAGTGAATATCAAGCGCCGTATGAAACGCGCCAATGCGATTACTAAATAAAGGAGAAAGATATGAAATTTGACACAAATAGCAACACCTACACTATTGTGTATTCAATAGTGATTGTGGTGATTGTGGCAGTGCTGCTGGCTTTGGCAAGTCAGTTGCTCAGCCCCCGCCAACAGGCGAATGCCCTGCTCGACAAGCAGAAACAGATATTGGTGGCTCTCAATCAGGACTACTCGCACACCAATCCCGCCGAACTGTACCTGTCGTTGGTAAAAGACACGGTCTTTGTAGGCGCAGAGCAACTCCCCGTGTATGTAGCCGCCATTGACGGAGAGACCAAGTATGTATTCGAACTCAAAGGTACCGGTCTTTGGGGCGGTATCGGAGGCTATCTGGCACTCGATGCGGACAAGAACACTATCTATGGTGTGAACTTCAACCACGAGAGCGAAACCCCGGGTTTGGGTGCGGAGATTGTAACCGCCAAGTTCCGCAACCAATTCAACGGCAAGCACATCCGCAATGCACAAGGCGAACTTTGCTCGGTGGCTGTACTCAAAGCAGGCAAGGCTGCCGACAATGGTGCCGAGCAAGTGGATGCCGTATCGGGAGCCACTATCACTTCGACCGGTGTAAGCGACATGCTCTACAACCGCCTCCACGAGTACGAGTCGTTCTTGGACGACCAAGCAGCACCCGTCACAATCGTTGATGGCGTGGTCTTCACAGGCGACATCAAGAGCATTGCTCCGGAGGATATCCACTCGGTAGAGGTCATCAAGGACAAGGCGGCTATCGAGAAGATAGAAGCAGTAGCCGGGTATAGCGACGAAGCCCTGCAAGGCGGAGTCATTGTAATCAACACAAAGAAGGAGAAATAGCCCTATGTTATCAGAGAAAACAAAAGAGGTTCTACTCGGTCCGCTCAACAAGAACAACCCTGTAGTCGTACAGATATTGGGTATCTGCTCATCGTTGGCGGTTACCGTACAACTGAAGCCCGCCCTCGTGATGGGTATTGCCGTAACGATAATCGTTGCGCTGTCCAATGTGGTTATATCGCTTATGCGAAAGACCATACCGATGCGTATTCGTATCATCGTACAATTGGTAGTCGTTGCCGCTTTGGTAACGCTCGTCAGCGAGGTACTGAAAGCCTTTGCATACGACATCGCCATGCAATTGAGCGTCTATATCGGACTTATCATTACCAACTGTATCCTAATGGGACGCCTTGAGGCATTCGCCATGACCAACAATGTAAAGGACTCGCTCATGGACGGTCTGGGCAACGGGTTCGGCTATGCCATCATACTTGTCATCATTGCGTTCATTCGGGAGTTGTTCGGGGCAGGCACCCTGCTCGGCTATCGTATCATACCGGAGAGTTGGTATGTTGCCAACGGTGGTTGCTACGAGAATTGCGGTATGATGATGATGCCGGCTATGGCATTGATTCTCGTAGGTTGTATTATCTGGGCACACAGAAGCATAAATAAGGAGGAGAAATAATATGGAACACGCATTAAGTTTGTTTATCCGCAGTATCTTTGCGGACAATATGATTTTCGCATACTTCTTGGGTATGTGCTCCTACTTGGCTGTATCGAAAGATGTCAAGACCAGTGCGGGGTTGGGCATAGCCGTCACCTTTGTACAAGTACTGACCCTGCCGGTCAACTACCTGCTGCAAGTGCATGTACTCAATCCGCTTGGGCTAGGGTACTTGTCGTTTATCCTATTCATCGCCGTTATTGCCGCTATCACGCAATTGGTGGAGATGATTGTGGAGAAGTACTCCCCCTCGCTCTACTCGTCGCTCGGTATATTCCTGCCGCTGATTGCCGTTAACTGCGCCATCATGGGTGGTTC
>CAVHGD010000117.1:0-4202 GCA_963635385.1 Dialister sp. CAG:486
CACAGCCCTCGAATAAGGACATCGCCACGCTCTACAACTTGATAAGCAACTACTCACTGCGCAGCACGCACCAAGCATTCACCCAAGAATTTATATCGCATTACGAACCGAAAGTATGAAAACAGCTCTAACACGCTTAGGCGGGCGCACCTCAAGCCCCAACGACCAAATTCCCTTACGCTACTATGTGCAGCCAACCGACAGCCGAGCCACTCGCTACCAAAAATGTCAGTTGTACAAGCAATGGTGCAAATGCCGCGGGCTGGAGTTCAAGCCGCTCGAAGGTATGGTATATGAAGTCAAGAAGCCAAGCCCCGACGACCCCATTCCTGAGGGGTACTACATTCAGCCCAGCGATACCACAGCTCAGATAAGGGTCAAGCGTAACAGTTACAAAGCTTGGTGCAAAAAACGAGGTATCGAATACAAGCCGCTGCCCAATATGGCGTCTAAGTATCAGCCCACCAAGTGTTCCCCCTCTCACGCAAATGCAGACATTCTCAAGCCCAAATATCACGAGAACTGCACAACATACCAAGACGCTGAGTTTAGGCTCGCAGAACTCACCGCAATGCGTGATAGAGAAACCGACACGGCCAAGTGGCAGTCGCTGCAATCGGAAATCAACGCCCTGCGGGTCAAGTTCTACTCGTGGCAGAACGACGAATTCTCTGCCGACAGCTACTATGTACAGTAACCCAACCACAAGGCAAAACCAAGGAAAAAACAAGGAAAACCACCCTGCATGTTAATTGTCAATTCTTAATTCTTAATTGAAGCACCGCCCTATGTCCCCTACACGGAAAAAGCAGACCGCTCCCGAAGCAGTCCCGAACCAACTCTGCGACAGTTGCGCACACGCCGCCTTTGATATGCAGCACAAGAACCTGTCTATCTACGGCACGCCCACGCTCATCGTCTGTGCGCTGCACCCTTTCCCCAAGATAGTAGTCGGCACACGGGCGTGCCAAAACTACAAAAGCAATGAACCACATTGACAAGAAAGCATTCGACAGCCGTGGCGAGGCGTATGCCTTTGTCCGCACCCTGCGCAAGTACGGCAACTCCACGATTTACGAGTGCAGGGCTTGCGGCAAGTGGCATATCTCGCATTTCAGGCAAGGCCGATTTGCTATGAAACAGCAAACAATACGAAAAAACAATTATTCACAACTTAAAAATCGGATTTACAAGTCCGTTATTTTTTTACAAGTCTATGACACGAGAGCAAATGATTAGTCGGTGGGAGAAGATAATCCCCACCGTATTCCGAGCAGAGGACACCATCCGCCCCCGCTTGCAGGAGATACGAAACAACGAACCTGATAAAGAGAAAGCGGCACAGCAGTATTTCCGAGCCATAGCGGAGGAGATAGTCAGCCGCACCTCCGACGAGCAGTTGTCCGCTATCAACGAAGAAGAGTACTAACAGCCACGCAAAAGTATGTAAAAGTCCATAAACGACTTGCGGCCGAGCAAAGGTAGCAGCGATAAAGGCAACACGCAGCCCCCCCCAAAAAAAAATACGAAAAAATGTATCGGTCGCTTGCAAGATACGAAAAAAAGTATTATCTTTGCAGTGTAATTAAAAAACAAGCTATTATGAGACTTACAAAACGAGAAAAAGACCTGATAGAGGCGATACGGAACTTCCAAGCCTCGAGAGGTCGGATGTACTATCAAGACGATTTCTATCTTGACATCCACGAACGATTAGACAACCTATTGTTTGAAACCGGAGCACCCTATTGATGGGGTGCTCCACAAAAAGATACCACTATGGCGAACGAAGTAAAAACCAAAATGCAGGACATCCTTTGCGACATTGCAATCGGCAGATTGTGTATGCGCTATTTTGACAAGACCCCCTCGTGGCTTTACCACAAAATCAACCAAGAGGTGGTGAATGGCAAGCAAGTTACCTTCACCGAGGAGGAGGTGCAGCAGCTCAAAGGCGCACTTTGTGACCTCTCCGACCGCATACGCCGCACCGCCGACACGCTCTAAATGCGTGGCATGCGTTTTGTACGAACAGAAAGTAGAACCCACAAAAATAGCAATTATGAAAGAATGCAGCAATGACATACGCAGTTTTGTAGAGCGTTATGGTTTGGAAAGACCTTTGCGCAGGGGTGCACAGTATCTGTTGGGTATTTTTGCCACGGATGATGATTTTCGCTTTCTATCGGATAGCGACAGTGCAACTATGCGGTCCGATTGGGAGGCTGTCGGAAAAGATATGCGGCAAGCCATCGAAATGTATAAATCACAAAATGCCTTGTAATATACACAAGTAACTATTGCTGCAATAGCCTAATAAGGCTCACAACTCGTTTGTTTTTTAATTACACCTGCCGCCCTCTCTGAGCCGAGAGGGCGGTTTTTTATGCCCTTAATTTTATCATACCGATAATTTTCTTGCCTAAATTCTTGCGTATTATCAAAATGATACGTATCTTTGCAGCGAAATAGCGGAGAGCGACAAGCGATACACACTTTGCAAATTCTCCGCCCCGGACAGACATGGCAACCAAGGGCAACAAGAGCACACTCCGACCGGTTCGAAGCAAGGCCGAAGCAAGTAAGCGGGGTCGCAAAGGCGGCCTACGCAGCGGCGAGGTGCGGCGTCAGAAGAAGACGCTGCGGGAGGTGGTGCAGTTGTTGCTCAACGGCAAGTGCACGGGTGCCGACGCTTGCGCTCGTATGCAGTCGCTCGGAATCGCCACCGGGGACATGACCAACCAAATGGCGATGGCGGTGGCGATGTTCGACCAAGCCATCGAGGGCAATGTGCAGGCGTTCAACACCCTGCGGGACACGGCGGGTGAGAAACCCGCCTCGGTGACGGAGCTCACGGGGCGAGACGGCCATGCGGTGGAGATTAAGCGCGAGGAGCCGCTCACGCCCAAGCAGGCCGCTGCTTTCATTGCCGAGCTCAAGAAGCAGATATGACCAAGACGCAAGCCATACGACATTGCATTTTTGCGGACACGCTGTTTGCGACCCGCTATTTTTTCTATGCGGAGAACGCCCGTCGCTTCAATGTGGGGGAGCATCACCGCCGCATTGCCGCCGCCCTCGACCGTGTCTTTTCGGGCGAATGTACGCGCCTTATCATCAACTGCCCGCCGCGCTACAGCAAGACCGAGATGTTGAAAGCCTTTGTCAAAAAAGGGCTTGCCATCAACCCCGCCAGCAAGTATATCATGCTGTCCTATTCGGTGAACCTTGCGCTCGATAACTCGGAGCGTATCAAGGACGCGGTGTCGGCGGATTGGTATCAGGAACTCTTTCCGTGGGTCAAAATCAAGCAGGACAGCCACGCCAAGCAGAAATGGTACACCACCGAGGGCGGTGGCGTGTATGCCACCTCCTCGGACGGACAGGTGACGGGCTTCGGCGCGGGCTTGGTGCGTGAGGACACCCCCGAATGCAATTAACAACTAAGAATTAACAATTAACATGCATATCCTTTGACCCTGTTTGAGAGTTGCGTGTAATGCATTAACGGGTAATTAACGGCAATTAACGGAGAAAAAAAGTGTCGTTTTTTAAGATTCTTCCCTTCGTTTATCCCTCCTCACCGCCCCGAGCAAAAGACTAACGACGGACTAAGGACGAACTAAGGACGAACTAATGAACGCCCATTTGCAAAAAGTGTCGATTTTTAATATTCCGCCCGCCACCAAACTAATTAGGAATTATATGCTTTGTTTTATAAAACAAATATGACCAAATACGATTCAAATAGAGAAATTACTTTTTGTGATAAATTCATGTCCATACGGCGCTGCCGTCCGTTCCCCAAAAACGCGCAGTCACTAATGCGTCAGCAACCCCACGCACGCAGTGCGAAATTCCTAATTCCTAATTAAAACCGTGCATTCCTATACCAAATCCGAACTTGCCGAAGCGGCGGGTGTAAGTATGAATACATTCCGCCGTTGGCTCAGTAGCGACGCCGAGTACCAAACTTTGCTTCGCTTGTATCATATCCCCGTGTCAGCCAAAGTCTTGCCGCCTCCGATAGTGCAATATCTTTCCGCCCACTATTGCATCGACCTCCCATGTTAATTGTTAATTGAGCATAGCTCCCTCCGTTTTCCCCGCCCCTATAGCGGTTTCTTAGTGCGGGATAGTATCCCGTCCAAATGAGCCGCAAGGCTCAGTTGATTATTCTCCGCACATCCCCTCCTATGGAG
>CAVHGD010000118.1:0-2387 GCA_963635385.1 Dialister sp. CAG:486
GAGCAACTAAAAGCATCTATCTTGTCCGCTGTAGAGAAATAGCAATTGTAACTAAAGTAAGTAGAATATGGCAAAAGTATATATTGCATTGGTAGGGGGGCAGCCTACTCCCGTCTATTTGGGTATTGTCGGAACACGCCCCAATCAAGTAGAAATGGTTGTGTCGAGAGAAAGCCGCAATCAGGTGGATATTATTCGGCAATTGTTGCCTCCGCCATTGCCAATCAATGTACACGAGTTGTCGCCTATCGACCCTGCGCAAGCACACCGGTTGGCAGACGCATTGGCAAAACAATATGCAGACGATGAGGTATACATGAACATATCGTCGGGTACCAAGTCGTGGTCGCATATTTTTGGCTATGTGTTCCAGTCGCTGCCCAATGCGCATGTTATCTATGTAGACCAAAATAACAATATATGGGACTACAAGACGGACACGAAATTGATGGTGGCGCCATTCAACCTAAAAGACCGTTTTGTGCTATATCGAAATCCGCTGAATAATTATACCCCATTGGAGGACTATACGGACGAAGATAGAAACGCTCTGAAGGTAATTCACAATGCGCGGACATTCGATGTGTCAATTTTTGAACAACTGACCAACCCGCAGAAGAAGTCGGATGCTGCCAAATTGAAGAAACTCTACGGCAGTTTTGATGCCGGATTTGTGTCCTCTGTGGTGGAATGGGAACAGGCAAAAGCAGGCACCCCCGGATTCTTCCGATTGACTATCCAAAAGAAATCGGGCGTAAGAAAAGAGTTCTCGGCAGAAAGTCGGTTCGCTGCTCGTATGGTGTTCCATACCGGTTGGTTCGAGTTCGAAGTGGCAGATATGCTTTCGCATTGGCAGCAAGCGCAGGAAATCTGTATGAATGCGGTTTTTCTTGCTCGTAATAATGCACCGAAAAATGAGGTGGATGTGATAGTGAGCACAGGCGTGAAAGTCCTGTTTGTGGAGTGTAAGTTGCAGATAGTTTCGCCAACGGATATCAACAAGTTCAGCAATGTTGTGAAACTCTATGGTGGAACGGGAGCAAAGGGCATTTTTATAACCGACCAGCCCATTAGTGCGGTATGTGTGCAAAAATGTGAGGAAAACAACCTGTTGCATTTCTCGTTGCATGATAATGGGCGTGACGCTGCGAACAAACTCTACGCTTATCTGGACAAAAATATGGGTACTATTAATGCATAATTCGTATGGTTCGTAAGGTTTTTATTTCGGTGTTGGGTACATCCAATTATGGTGAGTGTCGTTATGTGGTGCCCGGTACTTTTGCTTCGGCTTCGGTTCGGTATATTCAGGAGGCTACTCTTGAATACCTGCGGCAACAATCAGAATGGGGAAAAGATGATGCTGCCTATATACTGCTTACCCAAGAAGCCTATCAGCGCAATTGGTTAGACAATGGGCAACAGGATAGGGAAGGTAATGTGTTGAAGCAAGAGGGCTTGCAAACTCGGTTGAATGCTATGCACTTGCCATTCGAAGTGCATGGAGAGACCGGACTGCCCATTGGTAACAACGAAAACGAGATTTGGGAGATATTCAACAGAGTATATAATCTGTTGCACGAGGGTGATGAATTGTATTTCGACTTGACGCATGGTTTTCGATACTTGCCGATGTTGGTGTTGGTTCTCGGTAATTATGCGCATTATCTCAAGAATGTATCTATCAAGAGTATTACGTATGGAAACTACGAGGGGCGTAACCGAGAGACGGGAGAGGCTTTGATAGTCAACTTGCTGCCCTTGTCATTGGTGCAGGATTGGGCATTTGCCGCCGGGCAGTATGTGCAAAACGGTGTAACAACTTCATTGATGGATTTGTGTAACGCAGAACTGACTCCGATACTTCGAGAGGCGAAAGGTAGTAATCATGGAGCTACTGCATTGCAGAAGTGGCTGAAACAATTAGATGCATTTGCTGCTGATTGCCAGACTTGTCGTGGGCAAAGTATTATAAAATCCAAGAGTATTGACAATATGCGGATACAATCGGAGTGTGTTGACCATGAAATAATTCCTCCATTAGTTCCGATATTCGAGTATGTCGAAAAGTCATTAGCACAATTTGACACAAAGGAGAATTTGAATAATGCTTTCTATGCTGCAGAATGGTGCTGCAACAATGGGCTCTATCAGCAGGCAATCACTCTGTTTCAAGAATATATAGTTTCGGTTTTATGTGAGAAGAATGGCTTTGACAGAATGAATGTAGAAAAACGGGATATAATAAACAGTGCTATTTCAATTGTAAACCATGATACACCGGAAACAGATTGGAATGAGAAAGCCGCAGAAAATTCGGAATTGGTGAAACAATTACTTCAATCGGAATGGTTGTGCAATCGAGATTTCTTGTTACTTTATGACCG
>CAVHGD010000118.1:2397-4074 GCA_963635385.1 Dialister sp. CAG:486
TTATCGCAGGTGCGGAATGATATAAATCATTCAGTAATGAAAAAAGACTCCGCTTCTTCCGCAAAAGATGTTCAATCAAAAACGAAAGAACTTCTTTTTGAATACAAAAAACTTTTTCTTTTATAACTATGCCATCCACAGATTCCAATATCACTCTCACCGCTTCGCAGAATAAGGCGTTGTCGGCTATGAAATACTTTGTCGAACGCTACGACAAGTGCTTCGTGCTGTCGGGTTATGCCGGTACGGGCAAGACCACGCTGGTGCGCTTCTTTATTCAATACCTCAAAGAGAATAATATCAGCTATCGCTTGCTTTCTTCTACGGGGCGGGCGGCCAAGATACTGTCCAACGCAACGGGCGAGGAGGCAAATACGCTTCACCATTGCGTCTATACCTTTCAGGGGCTGAACAAAGACCTTTCGGATATCGACGAAGAGACGGCCAATCCCGACAACGTCGGGCAGCTCACGCTGTTCTATACCGCTGCGACCTATACGCCTGCAGATGGGGATAGCGATAGAATTGTGTATATCGTAGATGAGGCATCCATGATATCGGATACGGCGTCTGCGCTGACGACACAGGCTACCTTCGGGAGTGGTAAGGCATTGACCGATTTATTGATGTATGATAAGCGCCCGGAAGCCAAGTTCGTTTTTGTGGGCGACCCCTGTCAGTTGCCGCCTATCAACGGCACCATCTCGCCGGCGCTCGAACCGCAATATATTGAGGAAACTTTCGGCTATCACACCGAGAAAGCCACGCTGACCGAGATTGTGCGTCAGTCCGACGGCAATAGCATTATCCGCGCGGCGGAGATGTTGCGTAAGCTATGGGACAAGGCACCGCAAACGCAGGAGGGCTACAGCAGTAAGGTCTGGGGCCGGTTGGGGCTCAGTCCGTTCCCCAATGTGAAAGTGATGTCCTCGGAGGCCCTGATGTGTTCGCAGTATGTAGCCATGATACAAGAGCACGGCTACAACGAGGCTACTTTTATCTGTCAGAGCAATGCGGATGCGCTCAAATTCTCGTCGTCCATACGTAGCCAGTTGGGCTTCACGGCGCCGGTGCAAGTAGGTGACCTTCTTTTGGTTACGCAGAACCAACTCACCACGGGGCTGATGAACGGCGATATGGTCAAGGTGGTCTGTGTCTCCAATCGGTGCGAACGGGTCTTCAACGAAACGAAGAAAGGCTATCGTACCGATTTGATGTTCCAAGAAGTGACGGTCGAGGAGTTAGCTACGGGAAAGCAAATCAATACGCTGTTGTTGACCTCTCTGCTCTCGGATAGCAAGCCCAATCTCGACGCCCGTCAGCAAACGGGTCTGTTCTTGGATTTCGTTTTGCGTATGCGGCGGAAGGGTCTGACGCAAAAGAAAAAACAGGAATTCAAAGAGGCCCTATTCAACGACCCGTATCTGAATGCTTTGCGCTGCTCCTACGGGTATGCCATCACTTGCCATAAGGCACAGGGCGGGGAATGGAACCATGTGTTTATCTTACCGCTGCGCAATGTGATGCTCAATCCCTGCAAGCGAAACTATCAATGGCTGTATACCGCCATTACGCGTGCCAAAATTAATGCTTATTTCCAACAAGATTTCTATATCTACTGATATGCTAATCAATCTATCGAATCATCCCGCAACCCGTTGGCAGAGCGAGCAGAAC
>CAVHGD010000119.1:0-3971 GCA_963635385.1 Dialister sp. CAG:486
TGTATAACACATGCCCATTCAGCATACTACTCTTTCCATAAATGCTCCATTTATTTCCGTGACATTGCTACCATGATTGAACATAAGTTGTCGGTATCTCCCACATAACAATCGTTACAATTGCCGACAATGAACGGATAACTGTTAGGCGGAGCTATCGAATAGCTGTACCTTTGCAGCGTCGAAACAGACAGTGTTCCGATACCAATCGCCAAAGGTATAAGAGGCGGTCGAACAACATCCCATTATGGCAGAACTAACTCCGTCCGATGTAATGATGATGACCAAACATCACAACTCACATGGACAAAGCGCAACAGCTATCGGATTGGCAGCAGGATTGGGCGGCGGCGCATTGCTGCTCGCTATCGGTCTCGGCTGGGGTATTAACAAAGCGTCCGAGGCGCGTGCCAAGGCAGCAGAGCAGGCAGTGGCAGGCAACAAAGACGCACTCAGCCTTGTGTCGCAATTCGCATTGAGCGAGCGCACTGCTCGCGAGACATGGCAGAACCTGCAGACCCCCACGGTGAAGCAGTATGTCGATGTACAATCGCAGGCGACCTCCAACCCGAGTGTCAGTGCCAACGCCGTGGCGGAAGCCGTCGCGTATGCTTTGGCACAGAACAACAACAATAGCGGAATCAACTCGGCTATTGGTAGTGAGAACTTCCTGCGCGTGCAACGCTACTCCGCACCTCAACCGTGCGGCTGCGACACCTGCGGCAACTAATCGTGAAAGGTAGTGCCTCCAGAGCGAGGTGCTACCTTTTCATTCTCCTACAACACCCAATCACCCATTCACCACTATGTCCCTCTTCGGAAACAAAGTTGCCTACGATGTCACGCTCCTGCAGACGACATCCAAGGACGCGCTCAAACGCTCGGCACTGCTTGTCTGCGGTGGCGATGTAAAAGCCGCTACGGAGGTCTGCGAGTACTTTATGAAAGACATGCCCGATATGCCCGACTACGACCCACCGACCACCTCTGCCCTCGCACAAGCCAAAGAAACGGCACTCGGCGTGTTCGGATGGATAGACCAGAACCAAGATAAGGTGTTGGGCTACTACAACCTCCTGCGCACCCTCACGGGCAAAGCAGGCATAACTATGCCGACCGCCCCCGCCGATGTACCACCCATACCCTGATGACCCATGCTGCAACCCTACAAGATAACGATGTATGCCTACGCCGAGACGCAAGACGAGGCGGACAAGTTGGAGCAAGCCTTGAAAGACTTTGTAAACAGGCAGCGTGAGCGAGGTGCAGCCGTCACGGCGGAACGACTGAACGCCCTGCTCGCCCAATGGGGCAACAACCCGATAATCACCCAATTTTTACGATAATGGAAACGAAACAACCCCGCACGATATTCGATTGTATCAACGAGAATATCGTCAGCATGTCGGAGGACATGAACACCATGCACGAGAAAGTGGATAGGCTTGCCGAAATGGTCGGTGTGCTGTATGCCTCCCTCGTGCCACCCCAAGACGAACAAGAGGAAGAGCCTAATGCTGTCGGCGATACTTCCGATTTAGAGTAAATAGGCAGCAGCCACTCTTTAATAGCAAAGAGTATGAATAAAATCCAATCGCCAATCATCACGCCCGTGTTGGCAGCGGGCAGTACGGCAAGTCCGTACTACTACCAACTCAACATCACGCAGCGGCTATGCTTCCCCACCTGCGCCGAGAACACACCCGTGTTCGCCCCGCAGTTCTCGTTGGTCAGCGTGTCGCAGGTCGGCACGGGGCAATATGCAGCCACTATCCGTGTGCAGGGTATTATCTCGTATGTGCCATGCAACGGAGGCTGTTGCAGTACCAAGTCGCAGCCGCTCAACGGCACTTGCACCATTCCGATTGCGTCGGCTACCGCTCCGACAGCAGTAACCATCACCGCAGGGGCAACAGTCAATGCCGTATCCACCTCGGCGTGCCAACAGTGCAGTCGCACCTTTGTGAGCGAGACCCCGTTGAGTATCACCGTCACTGCAGGCTAACCCGAAGCACTCCCGAACCAACTCCAAAGTAACAATGACAGAGGTGTGGATAGCAATAGCGGTGATGATGTCGGCAACCACAGCCGTACACTTAGGTCTGCCGCAGGCAATAGCGTCTGCGGTAGGCAAGGTGTGCAAGTGTCCCAAGTGCCTGTCCTTTTGGCTGACCCTCGCCACCACATTATGGGCGAGGGGAGCAGAATGGACAAGCAGCGACATAGTAGCCGCGCTATTGCTATCGCTCGCAATGGCGTATCTATCGAACTGGGTTGGGTTGCTATTGATGTGGCTCAACCATAAATATAATGACCTATGGCAACGAATAAACAACCAAAGAAAGATGTGATTATTCCGAGACAATCTCTCATATTCACTCAAGCACCATATAAGCCTATACCGCACTTTCAGTCAGGGTGCAAGAATTGCTGACAAGCATAATTACGCCTGCCCATAGAACGCATAGTCGAGCACTCGCCGGTTTGCCTTATCAACTTTTGCCCAATCGAAAGATATATATTTTTTCTCTGCAAGTGTTGAATCGGCGTGGCCGAGTGCTTTGCTTATTGTGCTGTCTGATATATCTATTTTACTTGCATAGGTAGCCCAAGTGTAGCGTGCCCAATAGAAAGTTATGTCCGGACAACCAATCCTCTCTCCTAACTTTTTAAGACGATGTTTCATAAAATGATAGCAACTCTCGAAAGACAGATATTTTTCGGACAAATTGACTAAATGCCGGCTCCCCTTGTATTGGCTGATAAGATATTTTGCCTCTGGCTGTAAGCGGATACGAATAGGTTGAGGCTCGTGAAACTTAATCTTTTGTCGAACGAAACTGATTTGCTCCTCCTCGGCAGGTAGGTTATATAAGTCGATGGGGTTTATTCCACAGAGCATAAATGACAGCAAAAAGAAATCTCGTGCCAACTCCATACCATTACCCGGCTCACCAGAAAGGTCGAGCGATAGCAGCTCGTGCATTTTCTCCTCGCTGAGATACACTTTTTCTTTGTGGCTCTGTTTAATTTTGAATTTGCGAAACGGATAAAGTTTCATATCGACCCAGTCATTATTGATTGCATAATTATATACGGTCCGCATATTACGGAATATAATGCTTCTTGTTGATATACCAATACCATCATTTTCCATACGACGGTCGAACTCGGTAAGGAACTGATAGGTAATATCCTCAAAATTTAGTTTTTCTGTATCATTGCAGTATCGTGCAATCATTTTCATAGAGTAATCGAATCCCTGTCTTGTCTTTTCTGCACGGCATAGATTGCGATAGTCGAGCATGCACGCTATGAATAAGTGCTCGTTCTTTTTCTCATCGGCCTTAATGTCAGTTCCAGATACATAGTTGCGTATATCGGAGGCACTCATGGCAGAAAGCCTGCCATTGCGCTCCAAATCTACAATAGCGCTTATATATCGGAAATACAGAGCGTATAGATTTTGGTTGAGTTGTTTTGCTTGCGGATAGGTATTTGCGATAGAATGCTCGGGTTCTCCAATGAAAGCCTCCTCGCAAACACATACGCCAGTAGCCACAGATGTATTAGACCTTTGCGCACTAATGCGCAGTTTGATTGGATACAGACCTTGCTTGTCTGCAACTCTCTTGTCAAGAATGATAGTTACTTTTGCCATAATACTAATAGTTTTTTTTGTAATTGCACTCTTTTTGCACTCTTTTCGCCCGCTTGCCGTGTTCATTTTCGAATTTTTCGGCAGGCGATGGCGAGAATGTGAGGGTTTTCAGTTGCACTCTTTTTGCACTCTTTTTGCACTTCATTTTTTCGTTCGTGGAAGGTGGTAAAAAGGTAGTAAAAAGGTAGTAGGCTGAAAATCAACCTATTAGCGATAGGCAGAGGTATTATGACAGAAACTATGATATATACAAGGAAATCAATAAGTTACTGCTCGTAACTTATTGATTTCCTTGTACTTAACTTTTGTG
>CAVHGD010000120.1:0-3893 GCA_963635385.1 Dialister sp. CAG:486
ACTCGCATAGAGGATAATAACGGCAATATAATAGCCACGTTTACGCCTAAGACACATGAGATAATCAGCGAGACAACGGCGTACAAGATGATCTATATGCTGCGCAATGTGGTGGACCACGGTACAGGCGTGCGAGTTCGCTACAAATATGGGTTGAAAGCTCCTATGGGCGGCAAGACCGGTACGACCAATAACAACTCCGACGGCTGGTTTATGGGCTTTACGCCTTCGTTGGTGAGCGGCGTTTGGGTAGGGGGCGAAGACCGAGCCATCCACTTTGATAATATGGCGGAAGGACAAGGCGCCTCGATGGCATTGCCTATCTTTGCCCTATATATGCAGAAGGTATTTGCAGACACGACTTTGGGGTATGACGAGAACGAACAGTTTGATATTCCGTCGTGGTTCGACCCGAATGCGGGATGCAAGAACTAATTATGAATTAAGAATGAATGGATTCTTAACTCTTTTCCCTTAATGGTTATTTTGAGATGAGCGGTGGGGACATAGGAAGAAAACTGCGTGCGTGGGTAGTGACATGTATGGCGTGCATAGCACTACCACTATCGGCGCAGTTGAATACCGATCGAATCGTTTCGATAGGGCGTAATGCGCTCTATTTTGAGGACTATGTGCTGTCGATTCAGTATTTCAATCAGGTCATCAAACTGAAGCCCTATTTGGCAGACCCCTATCTCTATCGAGCCATCGCCAAGATTCAATTAGAGGATTATCAGGGAGCGTTGCGGGACTGTAACTCCGCCATTGAGTGCAATCCGTTTCTCCCCGGTGCATTCTATACGCGCGGCTATGTCTATCGACAACTGCACGACTATGCAAAGGCGGAAGCTGATTTTACACAAGCATTGGTGTATTCTCCCGAAAACAAAACCTATCTTGTATTGCGTGCCGATACACGTGCGCAGCAGGGGCAGTATGATTTGGCTATGGAAGACATGGCTTTGTTGCTCAAAAAAGAACCGAATTCATCCGCTTTGCTATTCGAGAAAGGGATAGTCTGCCTACAGAGCAAAGATACTGCTTGTGCCGAAGACGCATTCCGGCGTACTACGGAGATTGACTCACAGAATGCTACGAACTGGTCGGCCTTAGGATTGGTGTGCTTGTTGCAAAATAAGGAAGACGATGCGTTGGTGCATCTCACCAAAGCTGTCAATCTGGGGTCAACGAACGTGGGGGACTATATCAACCGAGGAATTATTTTCTATCATAAACATAACTATCGAGGAGCGTTGGCTGATTATGACAAGGCCATTTCATTAGCTCCGAACGATCCGCAATGCTATTACAATCGCGGTGTGCTGCGACATGAGGTGGGCGACTACAATAATGCATTGGAGGATATGAACAAAGCGATAGATTTAGCCCCCGAAAAGACGGATATGCGCTATCAGCGTGGTGTGATAGAGATGCAGTTGCGCCAGTGGAAGGCGGCTCGTGCCGATTTCGATACACTGATAGCAAATTATCCTTATTTCTTGCCATCGTATTATTTGGCAGCGCAAGCAGCTACTGCACAAGGAAATACGAAGGCCTCGTTTCTCTATCGTCAGAAAGCAGCTGAGTTGGAAGATAACAAGGAACGATTGCAGGCTGCAGCACCGACTCCGAATACGGATGCTACTATCGCTCGGCAGAAACCGACCCGAAAAGACTATCGAAAGGAGTTCTCGGCACGCGTGGCACAAAACCAAAGCGAGGTGACGGAGGAACAAAAGTACAACTCCGAGACGCGAGGTACGGTGCAGAAACGCTATGCTGATGTAGTCAATGAGCCGAACATACTATTGTCGTACTATGCCGACAAACTATCGATGCGGCAGACGAACTACTATCAACAGGCGGTAGAGCAACTCAATAGCAGTGCCCTACTTCCGGCACCGCTCTACTTCACAATCCAAGAGATGGCGCTGACTGCCGATATGGTGAATTATCATTTTGCTCGTATTAGCGATATGTCTGAGCGCATAGACAAAATGAATGGGGTGTACTCGGATTCGTATAAAGCCAATACAGCGAAAAACAATGCATCGAAAGAGATGGCGGTATTGTATTTTGCGCGAGCCATTGAATTTGCTTTGGTGCAGGACTATGCTTCGGCGATTGATGACTGTACACGAGCCGCAAACGTGTCGGACGAAGGATTGGAGGCTGTTATCTGTTTCTGCCGTGCCAATTGGCGCTATAAGTTGCTGGAGTATCGTCGTGCTACGGGAGAACTGACGGCTGAGGCTACGATGGATTTTGACATTATGCTGCGGGACTATGACCAAGTGATTCGTCTGCAACCCTCTTTTAGCTTTGCCTATTACAATAAGGCAAATATACTCTGTACGCAGCGTGAGTGGAAGTCCGCCATAGATAATTATACATGCGCTATTGAGCAAGACAATGACTTCGCCGAGGCGTATTTCAATCGTGGATTGACCTATATCTACACCGACCAAATAGAATTGGGATTGGCGGACCTAAGCCGTGCAGGTGAGCTGGGAATCTATCAAGCTTACAATCTAATTACTCGTTTTCAGTAGAAACTCTGTGAACCTTTATTTCGACCGTACATAGCTGCCGAGACGTATATAAAGGAAATAAAAAATGCCGTAGTCTCCCGACCTCGGCATTCGTTAGTTTTAAGGTAACTTTAAATCAAAACAAACCATAAACCGATAACAAACAAAGACTATCTGTTTGAAATCGTGCACAAAAGTACACAAAATTCAGGAATGTTTTGTTGAAAAAATAGCAGATTTATTTTGTGATATGATAATAAATTGACGCCAATTATTTTCCTATTGTGTTTTTCCATCCGACAAGGACTGCTCATAGCGATTGATGGCATCGTGCATAAGTTGGCGTCCTCGTTCCATAATGACATCGGCCCGGTCGAAATCGAAGGTGGTGAATGCATATTGAGGCATCTCGGCTAATATGTCGGGATGGGTGAGTTGCAGGGTAAGCTGTGTGTTTTGTTGAATCTGCATATCCAACATGCGATCAACCATACCGATATAGCTAACTGAATCGGTCAGGTCGTTGCCTTTCTCTATCTCTCGCTTGCGAATACGAGCGCTAATGGTTTGTAGCCGTGTGGGAAGTATCTTGTCGTATTCTTGTATCCATTCGGTGGCTCGTAGGAGTCCGGATTTGGTTTGTGATTTTTTGATCTCCATACTATCTTTACCGGATATATTCATAGCAACTAACAGGTCTCCCTTATGTCGTTTCACTCGGTTGAGAGGCAACGGATTGAGAATGCCTCCATCGACCAATAGTTTCTGCCCCTTTTGAATGGGTTGAAAGAACAAAGGTATACTGATACTGGCACGGATGGCATTGAATAAACTACCTGTCTTGAATAGTACTTCATCGGCTGATATCAAATCGGCTGACACAATGGTACATGGAATAGGCAAATCTTGGAGCAAACAATCCGGAACGACTTTTTCTAATTCCTTTATGATTTTTTCTCCCTTCACAATAGAATTGAGTGAAATAGATAAGTCCACCATTTGAACAATGGTTTGTCTATCCACTTGCAAGAACCACTCTTTAGCCTCCTTCAATTTGCCTGCAGCATACATTCCGGCAATCATTGCGCCCATAGAGGTACCCGCTATGCTCGTAATGGAGTAACCACGATCGATGAGTTCCTCGATGGCACCAATATGAGCCAAACCTCTGGCGCCACCGGAACCTAATACTAATGCGACATTTTTTGTGTTATTCATTGTTTCCGTTTATTAGGGTTCTTACTATTGAACAAAGAGGGATTGAGTTGTCCCCAATCCCTCTCACTCTATCGTGTTGCTTCTATACAATCTTTGCGGGGATGAGTTTCTCGCGAATCCGAATGTATATGATGTTCTCTTTCT
>CAVHGD010000121.1:0-3714 GCA_963635385.1 Dialister sp. CAG:486
TACTGCAACCGTCTAAGCCACTCGACCATATTCCACCCCAAGAAGGATGCGACTCATTTATCTCTACCATTGTTTTACCTGTTGGCAAATACTCCAAGCCCACATTCTACCCAAAATAGGAGTAAGATTGTTGCGTACCCACAAACTTCTAACAGCAGTTAGAGAACAATTTTGTAGCTCAAAAATTTGCAGGGTTCAAAAAATTCCCATAACTTTGCAAAAAATATAGGAATAATGAAGGATGACTTTATCGGAGATATCGTAAACAAGGCAGTCGATGAGGCAGATGGGAAATCCCTATTGATGGTAGCGGATTTTCCTCAATACGACTCTACCTACATCTCCAAACTGCTGTCAGCCGCCGTGGAAGACGGCAGGCTTGTGCGGTTGGCGAAAGGCATCTATGCCAAGCCCGCTCGGACTCAATATGGCTTGGCACTACCCGGCACCATGCAAGTGGCGCAAGCGATTGCCGAGCGGGACCATGTGCAGATACTGCCCGTAGGCGATACCGCGGAGAACCTTTTCGGTTTGAGCGAACAAGTCCCAATGAAAGCAGTATTTCTCACCAGCGGTTCGGCTCGACCCATTCATATAGGGGAACGCACGCTGCTCTTTCGGCGCGGCGTACCGAGAAACTTCGCCTATAAGGACAAGAATCTGGCTGCCTTATGCCAAGCGCTGCGCAGTATAGGCGTAAAGAATCTAACCACAGAGCAGCGCAACAAGGTGTATGATATTATGCGCCATTATAAGGGCAGTGCAGATGCCCGTGCCGACATTATGCTCATGCCGCAAGCAATAAAAAAATGCCTACTACAAATACTAAACGATATTGAGCATGAAATGGATTGATTTGTCCGGTGATGAAAGGGAGGCGGCTCTCACGACCGTGGCCGAGCGTCTCGGAATAGATACGCTTTCGGTGGAGAAAGATTGGTGGGTAACGGCGGTGCTGTGTGCGCTGTTTCGCACTTCGTTTGCTCCCTACTTGCTTTTCAAAGGAGGAACCTCATTGAGCAAAGGTTGGGGACTCATCAACCGTTTCAGTGAGGACATAGACATCTCTATCGGGCGGGAGTGGTTTGCCGAACAAGGCTATGCTTTTGCCACCGGAGCCAACAAGACACAGCGTGAGCGATTGCGCAAGCGGTCTCGCGAGGTTGTGCAAACGCTACTAGCTGAAGAACTAAAAGAACAACTGACCGCATTAGGCATTCCGGCGGTCGAGATTGTGCCGGAAACAACCCTGTTGCGCAACGGAGTTCCCGTTCCGATAGACAGCGACAAAGACCCAAGCGTGCTATATGTCAAATATCATTCATTGATAGCGGGTTTCCAACCGGATTATATTCTCCCCGTGGTTAAGATAGAGGTGAGTTGCCTATCATTGAAAGAGCCTTTTGCACCTCGTCCGATAGCCTCGTTATTTCACAAGACCTTTGCAGAACTTGATAAGGAAATAGGCTGCACCATCAACACCGTTTCGCCGGAGCGTACTTTCTTGGAAAAAGCATTCTTGCTATCGGAAGAGTTTCAAAAGACACAACCTCGTACAAGGCGTATGAGCCGTCATTACTACGACTTGGAGAAACTGATGGATACAGAGTTCGGGCGTAACGCTTTGCATAATAGCGAGTTGTATAACCACATTATTGACCATCGTCAGCAGTTCTATAATCTGCACTATGTAGATTATGAGAAAAACCGCTCAAAGGCTATCCGTTTCTATCCTCCCGAAGAACTATTGGAGGCTTTCCGTGCAGACTATGCCAACATGACGCAGACCTTCATTTTTAAGGAGGCACCGACTTTTGACCAACTTATGCAACGCATAGCCGAACTGCAAGAGCGTTTCCATACAATGGACTAAAAATTCCCATAACTTTGCAAAAATTGTAGGAAAAACTACTTCCAACCTAAGAAGGATTATGAAATCTTATGTTATTACTTTTTACGCCTTATCGAAAGACGCTCCCCGACCATATTCCACACAAATAAGGATGCGACTCCCCGGCTTTAGTAACGCCCTGCAACCGTCTAAGCCGCCTCGACCCTATTCCATTCAAAATAAGGATTAAGCCCCCCGCTGCAAAATTATCGACGACGGATCGAAACTTCCCGACCATATTCCAATCCAAAAAGGATACGACAAAGCCGTCGGATAGAAAACTATCCGACTGCGAGACACCGCCCTTATATCACAAAAGGACTTCTGTGTCACAATGACACTTTCGTATCACGCTAATACCTTACGACCATGAAAACACCTTACGAGATTGCCGTACTGCGCAAAAACGGCGCGTTGGATGACGCCTACGCCGCTGCCCGAGAGACCTACGCCGCACACCCCGACGACCCCGAGACCCTGCGCATTTTCGGCTTCGTCATCGCCGACCAAGCCAAGCTATTCGCCACACAAGCCGACACACGCTGCCTCGACAAACTCCGTGAGTTCGCCGCCCTCCCCATCCCCAAATCCGAAAACCGCGTCTATGAGAGTATGCTCTGGAACATCCGCCTCTACCTCCGACAACAAAAAAGCCCCGAGCAGCAGTCCGCTGCCCTGAGCCAAGTCTTCCCCGCCCTACAACAACTATCCCCGCTGCCGCCCTGCAAGGCGTGGTCCGCCCTGCTACACACCATCCTGCAAGCCAAAGGGTGGAGCCGCTTGGGCGAGTTCGCCTATTGGTGCGGCTTCGACACACTGCAAGCCGACGACTTCGTTCCCTTCCAAACAGAAAACGGCAAGCGCATCATGTCGCTCGCCGAACAGTTAGACTGTAAGATAGGCAAATACCTTGCGGGGTGTAGCGATACCGCCAAGATAGCCGCTTTCATCCCCACGCAGCAGGCTTTCTACGAGCAGCACCGCAACTACACCTACCCTCCCTATTTCTTGGCGGAGATGTACATCGCCGTGGGGCAGTCCGACGAGGCCGTTCGGGTGCTGAAACCGTTTGCTCGGAAAAAGGCGAATGAGTTCTGGGTTTGGGAGCTGCTTGCCGAAGCAGTCCCGAACCAAGACGCAAGAATCGCCTATTTTTGTCGTGCCCTCAGCTGCCGTCCCAAGGAGGAAATGGCGGTGCGTCTCTATGAGAAAGCCGCAGCAGCGCTTGCCCAACAAGGACAATACGACACCGCCCGCCACCTGATAGACGCGGTCTGCCGCATACGCCAAGCCCATCGCTGGCCTATCTCGCCCGAACTACGCTCCTTGCAACAACAAGCGTGGTACCTGTCCGCCACCCCAAAATCCAATAGGCCTTGGATAGAAAGCCAAAGCCGACAAGCCGAATGCCTCCTATTCGGCCACACCCTCCGCCCCAAAAACAAGCCACACCATGGGAAAAGGGGCTAATTAACAATTAAAAATTAACAATTAACATGCAGGGCTGCTATCAATTAATAATTAAGAATTAACAATTAACATGCATGGTTGCAATTAACATGCATATCCTCGGACCCTCTGTGGGCGGCTCTGCGAGCCGTTCGGGCAGCGGTATGGGAGGGCGGCAGAGCCGCTTTGGGCGGGATACTATCCCGCGCTAAGAAACCGCTATCGGGGCAGGAAAGGTGGAAGGGGCTTTTTCTAATTTGGAATTAGGGAATATGGAAAAAGACAGCGCAATCAGGTTGCGTGGATGGTGATGATGTCACGGAGGTCGGTGGTATAGAGCGGGCTGCGATGCTCGGCTTTGTAGATAGGCGGGG
>CAVHGD010000122.1:0-3703 GCA_963635385.1 Dialister sp. CAG:486
AACTGCCATAATATCCACCTTCACCACTTGTAGAGGAGTTATAAGTATAAACATGCATTATAGCATTCGAGAAGGCGTCAGCAGCGTCCTCAAGATACTGAGTATTTTTTCCCTCAGGATTGGAGTTAACGGCAGTAATAAAACTTTCCATACTCGAAATGAACACAGTACTATCAATAGCAGTTGACAGACCAACCAGTTCATCATTTTCCGGATTGGATTTCTTGATGTACCAGTTACCCAAAACAAAAACGGTACCGCTACCATTGAGTGATTTAGGAGCATAATAAGCCGGGGCATCAAACTCGATCAAAGCACCCTTCGATGCACCATCAATCTTTCCCGAATTATTAATATAGAGTCCTTCTGAGAACAAAGCAATCGTCATCTTGCTCAAATAGCAATGATAGGTTTTACCACCGGATGTTGTAATATCTTCCACTTCCGTACCATAAGCGGTAGAATCAATATCCAAGTACGTAAAAGCATTGAAAGACAATGTCTCAATATACTGCTGTACCTTTACATAACAAGTATCACTATATTCACCGCAGGTAGCACTAACCTTGGCCGTACCATAACCAACAGCAGTTACCAGACCCTTTTCAGTGACGGTAACGACCGTAGTATCAGACGATGCCCATACCACCGTACCGGTAGCGCCACTCGGAGTAAAGGTTACAGACAAACGCTGTTCAGTTTCATCCTCCGTTAAAGTCAATTCATTCGGCGATACAGTCACACCTGTAACACCACCATTGGTATTTTTGTCAGGATTGTCACACCCGACCAATACCAAAGCGAGCGAAAGTACACTTAGTACTCCAAATACATTCTTTTTCATAACCTAATTATTTTTAGTTATACATTTATTCTATTAATCTATTCTCAAATTAGTCTTTAATATTGGGATTATACGATGTCTCACTGCTGGGCAAGGCAAAAGTATATTGTGATGCAGTCGGATCAATCGTCGAACCGGCTTGATAGGAATGATTACCGCCTCGCCGGCGTTCTGTTAAACCGGCTGTTTCCGAAGCCAAACGACGGAATGTTTGCAAGCCATATCCTTCTCCCCACAATTCAACTCGCCAATTCAGTTCGATAGCAGACAGCAGATTTGATTCAGTCAATCCGTCTTCGAATTCGGCATAAGCAGTCGCAGCCGTTGCTGCCGTGTCGATTCGCTGACTTGTTATCTCGGTCAAATAGAGTTTTGCTTTGTCGTATTCGCCCAAACGATATTCAGCCTCCGCTGCAATAAGGTACATCGACTCAATACGCATATACACATTGTCCGAAAGCCATTCACGGTCGATATCGTCTTGTGCGGTCGATGTTGGGCATTTTGCCGAGAAAAATTTACGAACAGGCGCATACTTAAATTTCGTAATGTATCCATCCGTACCGTCACTAAACCAACGACGACGCGCATCATACTCGCCCATTTCCTTATAGAGATTCTCATCGATAGCCTTTGTATCACCTGCCCAAGCATACGAATAGGTATGTACATCCACCTGACCGAAGAACGATTGCAAACCGCTAGCAGTTTCGGTAGTTACATCTTGTCCCCAAATCCAGCACGAACTGCTTACATCATTAAATCCGTTCGTCCAAACATCGCTATTCGGCAAGATTGAATAAGCACCGGAATTAATCACCTTCTCAGCATATTTCAAAGCGTTCGTATAAGCAGCTTTGTAAGCATCACCACCCTTATTGCCTTGAGGCCATCCTTTATTTAGATACGAGTACGCCAAGATACCACAAGCCACATCCACATTCGCTTCCAACTTCGAAGTACGAACCACATTCTCTGCAAAAGCATCAAAATATTGGATAGCTAACGTCAAATCACTCTCCAATTTAGTATACACATCTGCTATAGAAGAAAGCGGTTGAGACTTATCCATATTCGTTTCATCATAGAGAGGAAGAACCAAATTGGTATAAGAACCATTATTTTGCGAAGTGGTCGGAGCATAAAGTTGCAACAAACAACTCAACACATAGCCTCGCATTGTCAACGCTTGCGCATAATAGTTAGCCTCTTTTTCTTCGTTTTCAGTAAAAGTATACAGAGTATCTGTACCACTGAGCACGCAGGGAAGACCGGCTTTTGTATATGCATTCGGCAATCCGTATTCGGCAACATTGTTCAATACCTCGCTTTGTGCTGCCACAACCGCTATCACACTATTGATATTGTGCAACATCTTGTAGTAGTACGACCATACAGTGCTCGTACGTGCAGTATAGGTCATAGCACGCTCATCGGTATAGAACCAACCGTAGCTATAGCTCGTCAGTGCCATATCGCCGCAGAGCAGGTCGCCGTACATATCAATAGCACGTTTTCCGAATTCATCGTGGCTTGTGCTATTCATATCGTACATCAGCGCATAGATACCGCGCATCGAACCCTCAAGCGTATTGTCTAGTTTTTCGTATTGTTTTTGCGTAACGGTGCTACCGTGAGGCTCGCGATCAAGAAAACTGCTTGCGCACGAACTCAATGCCAACGCACCCGCCAATACCAATATACTATTTATCTTTTTCATTTTCGTATTCCTTTTTTCTCTTCGGTTACACATCTGTTAGAATTGGAACTTGATACCACCCATAATCGTCGAGAGCGGCGTATATTGATACGAGTCCGACGAACCGGTGTAACTTACCATCGGGTTGTAACCCTTGCGAGCCGAAGCGATTGCCAAGTTATCTGCCGTAACGTAGATATTGAGCATATTCAGCTTGATTTTCTCCACCCATTTTTTCGGGAAGTTATAGCCCAAACGGATGTTATTGAGTGCAAGATACGAGTTCGAGGTCAAGAAACGAGTCGAAGACATGTTAGCATACAAATCCGTACCATTCGACAAACGAGGTACACCGGCTGAACCGAGGTCTGCAATCGCTTGCTTTTGCTCTGCAGTCATCATTTCATTCCATGCATTGCGCATATCCACGTGCCAGTTGCTCGAACCTACCTTATCCGAATTCATCAACGAAGCGTACGTACCATCGTAGCCGTAGCCACCGATGCCGTAGGAGCAAGTAACTGAAAGCGTAACGCCATACGCCTCAAAGTCGATACCGAAACCGCCCGAGAAATCAGCGATAGCCGATTTACCAACATAGTCAGAACCTGCATAAGCCGACTGATCGCCCTTGATGTTTACGGTCTGAATATCTGCATCCGGATATTTTGTACGATACTCGTACACATTCGATATGTAGTTATTACCCGTTTTGCCATACGCTTTCAACGAACTAGCGCTCGTAGTACCGAATGAACCCAAATTCGCATCGTAGTAGCCTACATACATAGCTTGACCACTTTCTGCATCAACCCCTACATAAGTCGGCAAGTTCCAGTCGTACAATCCGTGACCTACAGCCAACGAACCGTTCATCAACATCTCCGTTTCCGTCTCGATATAATCCGGCAATTTCTTTACCTTATTAGCATAGTGCGAACCGTTCAAACGGATATCCAATTTCACATTACGCGTATCTACCGCATGTACATTGAATTGCAATTCCACACCTTGGTTCTCCAACTTACCCGAGTTTACGTATGTATAGGTATATCCCAACGAGGGTGCCACATAGCGGGGGAAGAACAAGTTGTCGGTCAACTTATAGAAGTAGTCAATTTCTGCGCTCAAGTATTTCGAGATGTCAAATTCCAAACCGA
>CAVHGD010000123.1:0-3621 GCA_963635385.1 Dialister sp. CAG:486
GCGGTGTATCGTGACGCCGTCCACTTTGTAGTCGGGCAGGTAGTCTAGCAGTTTGTTCACAAAGAAAGCGATGTCGGCATAGCGAGTAATGCTTTTCTGCACTCGCAAGTTCAGGTAGCCTGCAAACGGCACCACCTTTCGGCGGAATTGGTCTTCGTTGTAGGAGAAGATGAGTGCCTGCAGCACAGGGTCGTTCTGCTCCGCCTCCGTGTAGGGTTTCAGTTCGCCCGACAAGTCCATATAGGCTACGGGGACACCGTTCTTACGCAGCGTTCGCTGCGCCGAGTAGAGCGTCATCTCCACCGTGGCACTTACCGTCAGCCCTATTCGTTCGATATAGACATCGGCTATCACATTGGTATTCAGGTTCTCCCGCACGCTGCCGTCCTCCCAATCGTAGTACCCGATGTAGTAGTCTTTCACCGCCACGCCGTTGATGACCTCGTTCAGTTTGTCGGTGGAGAAAACCGCCTGCGAGTTCTTATATGTTGTTCGCAGCCATGCTCCGTTTACCGTGAAGCGAGTACAGATAGCGGGGATACGGGGACTACGGTACTGCCATTCCACGCCCTCCTTGCGTATCTCGCTGCCGTTGGTGGTCATCGTATAAGTGAGCAACTTACTGTAAATCAGCGGTGTGCGGGTGCCGTCCGTAGCGATGGAATCCACCGTGTAGGTGAAAGGCAAGCAGTTGCGCCACTGCCGAAAGCCGTCTTGCATACGCTCTTGGAAGTAGGTGACGGAGAAAGCGTGCTTATGAATCTCGAATCCCGCACGCACCTCCCATTTTAGGTTGCGGGCAGGGGTTAACTTATAGTTCGTGGGGTCTATGATGTGCGTATAGACATTCAGCACACTGTCTTCCGACACCGTCACATTCCGCACCTTCAGGTCTTCGTAGATTTGGTTCGGATAGAGTTGCAAGAGGGTCGGCATCTTCGTATGACGGCCTACTGCCGCCGCAAGGAACACCTTACCACCCGGCACGGGAATGTTGTACATCAGGTTCACCCGCGGGTCGAGGTAGCATTTTCCGTGCATGGTGTATTGCTTATCCAGCCCCAACAGCGAAGTGCCTCGCAGTCCCACCTCCAAGTCGAACGATGTCTTCCCCGCAGGGATATGTATCTCGTCTTGTATGTACCACGCCAGTTGGTTGGTGGCGGGGATGTCGTTGTACGCACGAGGCCGCAGCGACGAGGCGTAGTTAAGCGGGCGCGAGAGGTCGTACACCTGCCCTCCGCCGAAGTTCTTATCGTATTTCCACTCCACCCCGACGGCGGCTTTGTGGTCTATCATCCATGTATGGAACACGAAGTTCGCTTTCGGACGCACGAACACATTCAGCGGTTTTCCGTCCACTGTGTAGTCTGCCACATACTGATAGGGCAGCAGCACCATGTCTTGCGCCCCCTCGGTGAGGGAAGTGAGTGCGGGCTGAATGGGCGTAGTCAGTTGGGTAAACTTCGTCTGCCGAATGCGGTCAAGCGAGTAGCTGAGATTGGTGGTCAGCGCAAACGCCCACCACGACTGCGTTTTATTATTGATATTGAGTGTGTTACCCCATGTTAGGTGGTGGTACTCGCTGCGGTAGGAGTCCTCCTTATTGTGATTGATGTCAGGGTCTATCTTGTCGTTGTCGATGCTCCCCGTATAGTCGAGATTGGTCTGCCAGCGCACCCGCGTGTCGCCTATCTGCCAACGGTTCTGCAGCCGCACCGACCCCGTAATACGCTGATAGTTCTCCAATGTATTCGTCGGGTCGTTTTTGGCATTGAGATAATCCAATCCCACGTTGAGGACGGTACTATTTCCGTTATTTCCACCTTTTGCTGATAGCCCCCTCTGCAGCGGGGTCCCCGCAAGCACTGCGCAGTGGGGTGCCCTTGAGGGGGTTGGGGGAGTCTTGCTTGTGGTTGTCCCAAACTCCCACCCTTTGCCGAAGTAGAGCAGTTTGCTGAAGCCGTCTGCTTTGAACCGCGCACGCCACGGGGTGGGTTTCATGGTGCGTTCTATTTTCACCACGCCACTTGTCACATCTCCGTATTCCGCCCCCGCTATACCGCGTATAATCTCCACTTTTTCAATGTCGTCGGTCGAAATGGTGCGCATATCCACGCCCTTATTCACCACTTGGCGTTGGTCGTCTTGGGTGCTACTGCTCTGCACATACTGCATGTTCGCATCGGTCGAGAGGGGTGCGCCGTCTATCACAAAACTCGTTCCCAACGAGGCGGCGGCATAGTCATCGCTGCCCGTGCCGTTGCTCGCTTCTCGCAGGCGAATGGTGTTCGCCGAGGTCAGATTCGGCGCCGAAGTCTGAGCACCCGGCAGCATGCCCACGAGGTCAGCAAAACTTGACGGTTGCAGGTGCTGCATCGCCTCTTTGCCTATCAGCGAAGAGGTCTGCGCACCCGTCGATTCGGAGGCCGTAACCACCACCTCCCGAATTGCCTGCACCTGTTGGGCAAGGGCTATCCGAACGACTTCCTCGGAGCTTTTCACCTGAATGGGGCGTATCACCTCGCCATACGCAAGGTGCGAGATGTCAAGCGTGTAATAGCCTGCGGGTAAAGTAAAAACGGCCGTGCCTTGTCGGTCGCTCACACGGCTTTGATTGTTCTCCAATACCAAGACCGCAACATCGGCAATGCGCTCCCCCGTCGCCGAATCCGTCAGCACCACCTTCACCTCCTGTCCTTCCTGCGCTTGCGCTCGTCTCTCTAACTGCTCTCTTGACAGCCCTTCCGCCAGCCCATCTACCGACACTTTCTGCCCAACCGCCAGCATCTCCTGCCCCTTTGACTGCCCCTCCGACAGCCTATTCGATTCCCCCTCCGCCCGAACCAACGCCGAAGGTAGAAGCAACAAAAGCCAGAGCAATCGCCATCGCAACGCCCCTTCTCGCAGCCAACTTTCCTCGAAAATAGCTAACATGCTTCCTTTTTTTCGTCGAATCGCCCTGCATTCCACTTCCTTTATTTTTTGAACACTCTCCATAAAATTACCACAAAGATACACTATTTCGACCGATTCCGCAAAATTTTCACCCCGCTCCCGTACAATATCCCTATTAATAGGTACCTCTCCCCCTCCTGCATTTTTCGTTTTCCACCCATTCTTTCTCCCATTACAAATGTTTTATTTCAAACCCAACATATTGCACTTTACCATTTCGAACGGCTAAAATCAAGAAAAATGCACTTTTTTGAAAAAAAAATGCGCCAATATTTTGTCAGTTTCAAAAAAAGCAGTACCTTTGCACTCGCTTTCGGGAACGACCCACCCACACAGCTCTGCAAGAGCAAATGGGAAGTCAATCGAAAAGGGCGTTTAGCTCAGCTGGTTTAGAGCATCTGCCTTACAAGCAGAGGGTCTGCGGTTCGAATCCGTAAACGCCCACAAAAGTTAAGTACAAGGAAATCAATAAGTTACGAGCAGTAACTTATTGATTTTTTTGTATATATCATAGTTTCTGTCATACTACCTCTTCTTATCGTTAATAGGTTCTCTGTCTATCGCTAATTGGCTGATTTTCAGACTACTACATTTTGCCACTTTTTTTCACCGCCTGCCACGAGCAGCAAAAAGAGTACAAAATAAAGTGCAAAAAGAGTGCAA
>CAVHGD010000124.1:0-3536 GCA_963635385.1 Dialister sp. CAG:486
ATGACGATGCCTCGACCGACAAGTCGGCAGACATCATTCGGGAGTACGCCGCTAAATACCCCGACATCATACTGCCCTATTACGAGACGGAGAATCAGTACTCGAAAGGGACACTCTCGCAGGTAATGAATGAGGCGGTAGATGCCACGGGGGCAAAGTACGTCGCACTCTGCGAGGGCGACGACTACTGGACCGACCCGCATAAACTGCAGAAACAAGTGGATATCTTGGAGAAGGATGATTCCCTAATGGCTGTCGTAACCGATACGGTGATAGTGGATGCACAGAGCCATGTTTTGTGTGCCAAACGGGGCGGAGTTGTTAAAAATAATAAGAGGGGGGGGTACAATCTATATGATTTCTTCGGCACACCCCAACACGCTTATCCCACAGCGACTGTGGTCTACCGCAACACCCACCGGCAGGAGATTCGCCGCATGATAGCGCATACTGCAAATCCGTATTTAGGCGATTGGACACTCTGGATAATACTGCATACCTTTGGCGATTTCTATTACATCGATGAAGCAACTGCGGCGTATCGTATCAATCCCACCTCGATAACGCACACCTGCAATCGGGTAGGGAGAGCCAAAGCCAATCGCACAATATGTCATGCCGTGGCGGACATTTTGCCCCCGCAATATGAGGACATCCGCCGCAAACTCCGCAAGACCAATTGGGTATGGGTGAGTCTGGTGCTTGCCTACAAGGCAGAACACAAATACTTGCAAATGCTGGGGGCGATATGCGTGGCTGCCGTGGCTTGCCCCAAACAACTTATTGAACTGTTCGCAGCATCGCTTCGAAACAAACTGACCCATCAGCCGAAACGCCCCTACTGACAAAGAGCCTTTTTGTTGGATAAGTTCATTTTTCGAAAAGTAGGATAGGTGCTGCTTGCATATATGGCGAAAAAAGGGTATCTTTGCAGCCCATTAAAAGACAATGGCAAATTCTATGAAAGTGGCATATCTATTAGGCTCGCTCAATCGTGGCGGTACGGAAACATTACTATTGGATGTGTTTCGAAATGCCTCGTCGGCTGCTTTCCCGTTTATTGGAATACACCGAAATGGCGGTGCTCTGCAAGCCGATTTTGAGGCGACAAGCCCCGCAGTGTATTGCTGCAAGCCGCATCCGCTCCGTTGGGTGTCGTATATTGTCCGCTTGCGCCGACTGCTGCTGAAAGAACAGGTAACGATAGTGCATGCACAGCAGTCGATAGATGCCGTCTATGCCTATTTGGCGACACGAGGGACCGGGATACGCGTGGTGCAGACTTTTCACGGATTCGACTATGATAGCAACCGGCTGCAGCGTGGGCTGGTAGGGCTGAGTATGCGCTGCTCGGATGCGGTATGCTTTGTGAGTAACTACCAGCGGCAATACTACCTGCAACACTATCCGACATTGCGTACCGAAAAGACGCATGTGGTGTATAACGGAGTGGATTTCACCAAATTAGACACAACAGAACCGCCCCGACCCGCTTTGCCCACCAAAATCGACCCCGCTACGCGGGGAATGAAATTGGGCATGGTGGGGAATTTTGTGAGCGTCCGCTCACAAAATTCCCTTGTACAATTTCTGCTTCGCCTGCACGAGGAGCAAGTGGCGTACGATTTCTATTTCATTGGCAAACGCAACGAGGCAGAGGCATGGCGGTATGACGACTGCGTGCGGTTCTGCAACGAGCATCACCTCGACGAGGTACATTTCTTGGGCAGCCGAAGCGATGTGCCGCAGATACTGCACCAATTGGATGCGTTTGTCTATGCCACCGACCACGACACATTCGGGATTGCCGTGGTGGAGGCTATGGCGGCGGGCGTGCCGGTATTTGTGAACGACTATGGCGTGATGGCGGAGATAACACAACAAGGTCGTTGGGCGACACTCTATCGGACCGCCGACACGGAATACCTGTTGGAACGGTTTCTCTCTTTCACGACCCATTCGGCAGAGGCAAAACAACAAGCGCAAGAAACGGCTATTGCTGTCCGCAAACAATATAGTATCTCGGCACATATTCAACAACTACACGAACTCTATCTATCGTTGTAATCTATGCGATTCCACTTTCCACAAGTACGGCCATTGGACTATGTCCCGAATGTGATTACCAATCGGGCTATGTTGGCGTATGCAATAGCGTTGCTCGCCTGCAATGTGCTGTATATGCAGTATGCGCTGACTTGGTACTGGTGGCTGTTTGGAATAGTGGAGGTGTGCGGATTCTTCTATTTTGCCAACTTGCTCTCCAAGCAGTGGGCGCATATATCCGTACGAACCTACACGAGTCGGCTGTTTTGGACGGCATTCTCGATTCGAGTGGCATATGTGCTGTTTTCCTACGGGTTCTATATGGGCATGACAGGAAGTCCTTTTGAGTTTGGGGCTGCCGATGTGGGTTTTTACAACGAAATGGGGCGATATGGGGCAAGTCTGCTGCGCGAAGGAAATCTGAACCTTATCCCCAAAATGCAGGCGTATGCCGGTATGGCGTTCTCGGATATGGGGTACCCGCTGTATCTATCGATAGTTTATTTCTTGACGGGGGACAGCATTCTGCTGACGCGTATCATAAAGGCGGCTTTGAGTGCATGGACAGTGGTGCTGGTCTATAAATTGGCGGTGCGGAATTTTGGCGAAGGCACAGGGCGGATAGCGGCGGTGCTGTGTATGCTAATGCCCAACCTAATATACTACTGCGGCTTGCACCTAAAAGAAACTGAGATGGTGTTTCTGGCAACGCTATTTACGGAACGCGCAGACTATCTACTACGAAAGGGGAAGTTGATTGTTTGGCAAGTGGCGGCAGTAATGCTGATAGCAGCGTATCTGTTTATGATTCGTACCGCACTGGCTGCCGTATTGGTGCTGGCATTCTTTTGTACGCTGCTGCTGAGCAGCTCGCGCGTAGTAGGGTGGGGGAAGCGTGTGTTACTGCTATTGATAGGAGCTCTGTTTGCCGGCGTGCTGCTACTAAATAATAGTTCTATCAGCAGCGATGTGCAAGAGATGGTGTCGGTGGGGGCATCGGAACAAAAAGGAAACATGGCATGGAGAGCTGAACGAGAGGGAGAAACGGGGCGCAATCAGAAGTTTGCCAAATATGCAGGCGCAGCCGTGTTTGCCCCAATGATATTTACCATTCCTTTCCCGACCATGACAGAAACACCCGGACAGGAGAATCAGAAGATGATACACGGCGGAAACTTTGTAAAGAATATAACCTCGTTCTTTACTATTTTGGCGCTATTTATCTTGCTATTCAGCGGGGAGTGGCGGAAATGTGTGCTGCCTGTGGCGGTACTTTGCGGGTATTTGGTGGTGCTGGCGTTCTCCAACTTTGCGCAATCGGAACGATTCCACCTGCCGACTATTCCTTTTGCGATGCTATTTGCCGCCTACGCAATCTCGTTTATGCGCAGCCCGAAATACAAACGATGGTTCAACTATTGGTGCGTGCTGATGGTGATTGCCGCCATTGCGTGGAACTGGTTCAAACTCGCCGGACGAGGAATGCTATA
>CAVHGD010000125.1:0-3455 GCA_963635385.1 Dialister sp. CAG:486
CTCCCCTAACCCCTCCAAGGGAGGGGAATGAGATTGCTCCTACGCTGCAAGCAGCGAGAGAAATAAAAGAAATAAAGGAAATAAATTATGCCGATATGTAGCCGCCTGAGGGGTCCCACAAAGCAAGCTTTGCAGTACCCCTCAGGCGGCTACAAACTAGGTGACAGACATTGGCACCTTATCTGTTTTGCGCAACAGTATTATAAAAAGAAGTTGTGTATATCATTCAAATTTTGTATCTTTGCGGTCTAAACACAACATATTCCGGATTCATTATTGCCAACGTATCGTTGTGTATATCATTCAAATTTTGTATCTTTGCGGTCTAAACACAACAAACAGATAAATATTCACTATCATCTACAAGTTGTGTATATCATTCAAATTTTGTATCTTTGCGGTCTAAACACAACATGGAGTTGCACGAATACCAAAAGAGATTAGTTGTGTATATCATTCAAATTTTGTATCTTTGCGGTCTAAACACAACCGGCGGTTGTGGCGATACTGTCGAAACTGAGTTGTGTATATCATTCAAATTTTGTATCTTTGCGGTCTAAACACAACAGCCAGTAGCCGGTCGTGCTATATCTCGCAGTTGTGTATATCATTCAAATTTTGTATCTTTGCGGTCTAAACACAACTAATTAGGCATAATGCAATGGTAATCAGTTGGTTATGCAGATGTTTAGAAACACAAAAAGCGGGTGGCAAAAGCCATCCGCTTTTTCGTACCCATCCATATTTTTCTTTCTACTCTAAAACAACTCTAACTGCTGAGAAGGCGGGTTGGCGATGGTTTCTTTTTGACAATCAAACAATTTCATTTCGCCAAACTGCTTGTCCGTAATACGCAGAACGCCCACCTTCCCATTGGGCGGCAATATATTTTGCACTCGGCGAATATGCACATCTGCATTCTCCGCACTCGGGCAATGGCGAAGATAGATGGAAAACTGAAACATAGTAAAACCGTCCTGCAACAAGCGTTTGCGGAACAAGGCATACTCCTTTACGTCTTTTTTGGTATTCGTCGGAAGGTCGAAAAGAACTAACACCCACATAATCCGATATTCACTAAAACGTGTGCCCATCACCAATCGGGATAGATAATCTTGCGTGCCTCGCCCGAGAAACATTGTTGCACGCTGTTAGCTGTGGTCTGCATAGCAATCATCATTGGGCTGCGATGCCCGTCGATAGACACATCCGCCGTGGTAAGCGACAAGAGCGCTTGCTTAAGCGGCGGCGTGAGGGTTGTCGCCTCATCGTATTCGGGCAGGAGCTTCAGCACCTGCAAATCGACAAAAGCACGATACGGCTCCATGATGTCGTCCGCCAAGCAATAGGCATCGTAGCGGTTGTGGTGGTGAATCCCAAGCGTAGGCATCAGCCCCGCTGCCACCAACGCACGCGCCATCATTGCCCGCACCACGGAATAGCCGTAGTTGAGCATGGCATTCTGGATGTCGTCGAACTGCCCGCGCAGGAAATCGGCATTGCCAAAGACATTGCGCCAATAATAGACGGCAGCTCGCCCCTCAAGGTTGTCGGTATCGCCCGAACGCACCGCGCCTGCCCACGCAAGCATATTCTTGTTCTCGACTTGCAATGTGCCCAGGACATACGCCTGCGAGCGAATCTTGCTCACGACGGTCTGCTGCCAAAGTTGCTTGCGGAGCGGTTCGGAGGCGTTGACTTGCGTAAGAAAACGCTCGCACTGCAAGTTGTGCCCATCGAGCGGCATGAACAGCCCCGACGGCAGGTGATGGTCGTCGCACGAAATGACCGCACAGTTGTTGTCCAACAAGGCTGCAAGAAGTGCCTGCGTGATAGTGATTTGCTTGTTCTCGAGAATGACCACACCGATGTCCTCGACGGGTATCGTACGAGGCGCAACGGGCGGTGCGGAGGCCGGCTGCTCAACCACCATCTGCTGCAGGTGCAGGCTGAGGTAAGCCGGATTGGTGAAACAAAGAACGCGTTTGATCATGGTAATAGATTTTTGGTTAAGATACTTATTTGGCTTCAGATATTTCGCCTAAGATGTTGATTCGAACCTTGTGGGGATTGAGAGCGAAGAAAGCAGGTATACTTCGACAATCTCTAATTTTATTTAATTGAGTACTCTTTGTATTGCTAACCACCCCATCGTATTTATCATCTACAGTCGTCTCAACATGATAACGGAAAAAATAATCTTTCTTGGCTAATTTCTGCACACGATACAAATACTTATTCAGCGTGCGGTAGTCTTGGTTCGCCATAGCCGTGGTGTATTCCGCCTCGTCCATACCGAGAATAAACATCTCGTTGGACTGCAGGGAGATAACAAATTGCCAACCATCTTCCGGAAAGTTTTCTAAAAGCTTCTCAGGCAGCAAGTCATCTTGATGAGTGAGAATCACATCCCACACCGCCTTGGGGTCCTCTATCACGACAGGCAACCCATAGTGTTTGCGCTCGACGGCATCCCAGAACGAAACAAGCCTCTCCTGATAATGGCCCTCCTTATCGATGTAGATAGCCACGTGGTGGTTGTTGCCCGTCTTGACAAAACCTATCTCACGCCCCTGTGCGTCCTTCTTGACGGCACGCATTGATTTATCATTTAGGGTTATCCAACAGCGGACACTGTGTATCTCCATCTTCTGTGCGGGGTCGGAATAGAGCGGCTCGGCAAAGGCCTTCTTGGCATTGCCGCCAAACGCATCGAGGCGGGCCTGCACAATACGGCGAATAGTCGGGTCGATGATGTCCTTTACTTTCATACTCTGGTGCTGCAACGGGTACTTAACCACATAGCGGTCGCCCTGCTTGCCATAGATTGTCTCCTCGGACAATGCCCCACGCGGCACGAGCAGCCCCGTCTGGCGCACTATTCGCTTGCCGTGGTGGTACTCTGCCCGCTTGCCCGGCGTGGTAACCCGCTTGCCCGCACGGAACGAGACAAGTACGCCCGCAGCTTTTTCCTGCAGCTCACGTACGGAGAGGTGTTTTTGGATGACCACCCATTTCTCCAAGAGCGAGAGCTTCTCGTTGTAGCGACGCTCGGATGCCTCTTTGGCGACCTCGTAACTCATCTTCTCGCGCGATGCCGTCAGGGTATTGAGGCGCTGGATGATACTCTGGCTCGTTTGGGCAATGGTGACGGCATCGATGGCGTGGTGGCGGTGGTCGTTGCGCTTGGTCCAACCGATGATTTGGTCACGGTGCTTCTGCTCGTTCCACTCCGTCATGCCCTCGACTTTTTGGTACCGCTCAAGGTTGAGCAGCTCGAGCACATCGTTGTAGCCCCACAGGCGGCGCAAGAAGTCCGTCACGCTGCCGCTCGTGGTATAGACATGGCGGAAACCCGCACGCAGAATCTCGACCGCCTTTTTGGATATGTACTGGCTCTGGCGCAGTTGGCGCTCGATAAAGTCTTCGGGGATGTCCTTGGTGCGCCAAAGCAG
>CAVHGD010000126.1:0-3346 GCA_963635385.1 Dialister sp. CAG:486
GGGTAGGCAAAGACTTATTCCATATCGACCATTTCGATAGTATCGACGAGGTCGCTGACCGAGTAGTGTATGATATTGTTAATGGCACAGACATTAGCTCCGATGTACAGGAAAGTGAAGATGTCCGTTTCTCGATTGCTCCGCTAACCCCGCACGAGGGCGAGAGTATATCTGCATTCGCTCAACGGAATGTGGAGTACCAAGATTCGTTCAAGGTAGAGGAGCAGGCACGAGAGTACGAGCGTTCGCTGCAAAGGAGCGGCTTTGTCGAGTTTATGGAGAAAGCCGACCGAAAGATATTCGACGCTGCTCGCCCTCTGCTTGATTTCCTAAACGAATTCAAAAAGCGTGGCGCAAAGGTTACCGTAGAGAATGACGCATACTCCGATGTGTTCCGTGCAGGTTCGAGGTCTGCAACGGCTATCGAACGCTATCAGTTCCGTTGCGAGCGACCTTTGGCACAAGCGGTACGGAAAATACTCGATAGTAAGAAACTGCAAGGGCTCGGATTTGTTTGGCAGAACCTATCGCAAGATGATTTGAAAGATAAGAAAGACCGCAAGAACGGAACGCCCATCAGTGCTTTCGACTTGCTCGGTCTGTACCTGCAAGCCAAAGACTGCAAAGAGGCGGTCGAAAAAGAACTGCCCGATAGAGGAGCAGCGGGCTTTGAGACCAATGTATGTATTCCGACCGACCCTGCTTACAAAGACGGAGTAAGTTACGACAAGGTTATCGAAGCCGTCGAAAGCGCACTCGGAGAGGATGTGATAAACGACCTTTGGAATAAGGTGCGTGCTTGCACGAACTATGCTTTGGACTATCAACTGAAGCGTGGGTATATAGACGCTGACACTCGTGAGAAATACCGCCGAGACTTCTATGTCCCGGAGCGTGGGTGGTTAGAGCGTGATATGAGCGGTATGGAGCAGGACTATCAGCAGGGACTTGGCAAGATGTATAACAGCCCTTACAATGCTGCTCTGCAACAAGCCAAAGGTCGTAGCTCGCTCGCCTCGAACCCGTTTGCGTATATCTCAAGTATCGTAATGAGTTCTATCATTACCGCTGATAGTAATGTAACGAACGCCCACCTGCTCCAATTCTGTTTGGACAATCAAGAGTTAGGGTTGCAGACAGACGCATATCGTATCAAGAAGTTCTGGACTATTCGTGCTTTGAACGAGGATGGCTCTGTAAGCCCCGACATATCGGTATCGTTTGCACAGCCGACCGAGCGTATGTACGAACACGACAAAGAGGTTCATAAAAAGATAGACGCTGTCAATAAGCAGATAGCAGAAGTCAATAAGCAAATGAGCGCTTGGAAGTCCGTTGCTAAGACAGGGGGGCGTAGGTTCAAGCCATACTGAGACCACAAGATATAATATATTGAAAATGAGGTACTTATGATAAAATCTTGGTACCTCTTTTTTCGTATATGTACCATCCCCTGACCTTTTTCGGAGCAATGTCCGATGGGCAAAGGGAAAATAGGGCACATGCGGGGGAAAATAGAGTGTATTTGAAACGGTTCAAAACCGTGCAGAAATCGTGTTGCCTCATTTTGCCGTGCAGTGTAAGTGCAACGAGAGCAAGCTGCATACATTTTTTTCGTGATGATTTGCAAGGGTGGGATAAATGGTGTATCTTTGCCCGCAAATCATTGTGTACTATTACTATGACCAGAGAAAGTGCAGATTATTGGGTTTATTACTTTGCTAAGTTGCAGGGCTATAAGTTTGATAATGAACACTATTTTGAGTTTCGTGGAGTTTGGAAAAAGGATGGTGTTGTATCGTATGTGTATCGGTATGTAGAACCTCCTTATTTGTTGGACGGAAATTTTGTGCCTACAGGTAATCCAATATATTGGGAGTGCTGCGATATCCATATTGGATGGATACGCGGAAATTGGTCGGAGTTTGAGGACTATATGCAATCTACTAAACAATAAGGAAAGTGCTCTGTTGTCGTGACTCTTGGCGATATTTTGGGCAGCCCATTATATTTCTAAGATTGTGAACGTGTGCGTTCAAAATCTCATAAGTCGGAAAATGGGTAGGACAGAACGTGAGCTTTCTGTAGTGCACTGCTTTTACCATGCAGCAATTATAATAAATAGGGATGTGTTAAATATTTTCTTTACTGTCTTTTGTGCTAAAATCTCTCATTATTAGAAAGATGTATTTGTCTTTAGGAAATGTCTCGAATTGAACATTCTTGCTTGTCGGATAGTTTTCTATTATGTAATCTGTTAATGTTAGTCCCTGTTTAATTATATTTGAATGGATCTTAACAAATTCAGTCCAATATGGTTGAATATAATCGGCAGAAAAACGGCAATAAAAATGCAATAGAGAATACACATCCGATAGCACTCTATCATTATCAAATTGAATTTCATTGAAAGTACGCCGACTAATATAGCTTTGCTTACTTGCAATAGACATGTCCGTTGGCATATTTATGCTATTGTATAAATCCCAATAAAGTTTCTTGTTCTGCTCGTATAATCGAGCCAACCAAATAAGCGAACTGATCCCAATAGGGCCCTTATCTCGTCCGGTAATTATTTTGATAGAGCCGTGTTCTATCCATCCCAAACAGAGTCCATCAGCATCATCTTTTTCGAAAATTTGAATTCTCGCATGATGTTGAACAAAGTCAGCAAAGGATTCATCAGAGAAATGAGGATGAATGGGGACATTATGTTTAGGCATTTCATCAGTACTCACACCGAGATTTGCTAATGTTTTTCTCATCACCGTATCAACATATTTCATTTTTTGTTCCGGTGATGCGGATTGTACCTCTGTCAAAATATATTTGGCTAAATATTGTGCCTCGGGAGCTGTTAATTGGCAATCTTTTGATGATAAAATACGTTGCGAAATGGCCTCTTCGTTTTCTGCCAAGGATTTATCGAAAAACAGGTCATGAGTAATACTTATTAAATGGGTGCTAAAGTATTTTGCATCTTTGTTAAATAGGTTCTGCGTTTTTATAAGAAATTCTCCAAATTGTTTCTTCCCTTCGGGGAAAAGGAGCAGAAGTTCGGGAAAAATGCTCATTTGAACTTCTTTCTTTCGTCTGTGAAATAAATTGAAAATGGACATGATGTTTGGATTTATTGCTATGTTACACTATTCTATTCTTTTTCTTCCCCTCTTACTTTCCATTCTTCAAATCAAGGTACATGGCTTTGGCCATTTCGCTCATGAGTCGTTTGTGGAACTCATTGCATGGAGCAGTTTGACAAACGCATTCATCTGTTCTGTTACTGCCATAGTATTTGTGTTTTTTGCGTACGAATGTATGCGTTTTTGTGTTGGGTATAATTTCA
>CAVHGD010000127.1:0-3311 GCA_963635385.1 Dialister sp. CAG:486
TCACCTTACTTCGGAATGGAAGTCAACTTGAAATTATGAATTAAGAATTAAGAATGAAGAATGAATAATAGAAGATATATATTGGGCATTGTAGGGTGCGCTTGGGGAATTGTAGGGTGTACGCCGCAGGTGACAGACGACTCCCCCGCCTGCCCGATAGAGGTAGTGCTGACGCTGCCGTCTGCATTAGACACTGTGTCAATAGAGCAAATCCCCCACGACTCAATACGACTGACCCTCAACGACCTCAATATGGGGCATACATACACTATCTCGTCCGACAGTAGTTATGCACAGGATACACTCGAATGGGCGTGTACCTTCGGCGTTCCTTCGGGATTCTTCGATGCAACGGTGGCATTTTCGCTGCCAACAGACGACAGCACGACGCTATTGCTGTGCGCGTACCTAAAAAGTATTTCCATTGTGCGGGGCGGGGGCACACAACGGCTGTACGCCTCGGCAAGCCCCGTGCACGGGGATAGTAGGGACTTTGTCTTTGCCGAACTATCGACGGCAGGCACGCAGACCCCGCAAGGCAAGAATTACATCGGCGACACCTATTTCGTTCTCTACAACAACACCGCCGACACGCTCTATGCCGACGGGGTGGTGCTGCTGGAGTCAAAGCTGAAAAACAGTCAAAAATTTGAGGCACTGACACCGGACTTTATTCCCGATTACTTTGGGGCAGACGCTATCTATCGCATTCCCGGCGGCGGGAAGGATTACCCTGTCGCTCCCGGCGGAACGGTGCTGATAGCAGACAATGCGCAAGACCACCGCACGGCGAATAGCAACTCGTACGACCTGCGAATGGCGGATTTTGAGTGGTACGACCAATCGACAAGCGCCACCGTGACGGATATAGACAATCCCGATGTGCCGAATATGGTGAAAGTGTATTGCTACACGATGACGATTTGGACCCCGAACCGACAAGGCAACACCTCGTTTGCGTTGGCACGCTTCCCAGAAGGGCTGACCGACTCGGCGTTCCTGAAGGACTATCGGCAGTCGTACGACTACCGACTGATTACCTCGGCGGGGACATTCGACATGTCGAATGCGTGCTACCTCGTGCCCAACGAGTGGATAGTGGACTGCGTGAACACCTGCCCGCGCACTGCCTATCAGTGGCTTGTGGTGTCGTCGGCATTGGATGCCGGGCGCAGCTATGTGGGCGAGACGGGGGCTGACCCGAACCGTTTCGGGAAGTGCGTGCGGCGGCGTTTCCTCGAAGAGAACGGTGTGCAGGTGCTGCTGCCCAACGGGCGCCCGCAACTGCAAGACTGGAATAACTCTTCGCTCGACATGCTCCCCGCACAGAACGCTGAACCCACATACTTCGGAAATTAGGAATTAGGAATTAGGAATTAGGAATTATATGCTTTGTGGGAGAGGGAAAAAACTAACTACGATATGACCATACTCGGCATGTTAATTCTTAATTCTTAATTGTTAATTGTTAATTGAGGCCCTGCATGTTAATTATTAATTATTAATTGTTAATTGAAAAGATGTTTCTTGCTGCTTTGCTAACAACCCTGCTGCTCGACACCGCTTCTACAGAGGCGTACCTCGGCGGGCAGTATGGACAATCGACCATGCCTCTTTCGGGAACGGAGGCGGGCGGATTCGGCGTATACGCACAGTCGGTGTATGACCTGAGCGAGGTGAGCCGTGTGTTTGGCGAAGCGTCCTACGAGTGGGGACGGAGCAAAGGGCATCGGTGGGTGGAGAATGCAGACTATGAGTTGCTCTATCCGTATCTGACTTGCGACACGATAGGCGGAGGCTTCCAGACGGAGCGATATTGGTTCCGAGGCGGCTACAGGTGGAAAAAATCGCATGTGATTTGGCATTTGGCACTGCAATACCGAGCGTTACAGAGCTATCGGAGCATCGACCCGCGTCCGAAAAACAAAGTGGCCGACCTGCAAGTGGAAGGCTCGGTGGGGTACACAGACAGCCGCTATGCCTATTCGTTTGTCGGCTCGGTGGGACGCTATAAGCAGAACAACGATATCTCGTTCTACTCGGAGGCAGGGAACAGTACGGTGTATCATTTAGTGCAGCCCGACGAGGACTATGTGCGCTTTGCAGGCAGTTTTACTTCGTCGTACTATCACGGACTGACTGCCGGCGGCGCTTGGCTGATGCAGCCCACAGAGCGAGGCGTATTAGCGGGTGCGGATTATCACTATATGGGTGTGACAAAAGAGCTGAGCAGCGCCACCTCGACCCCCATTGCCCGCCTGCGCACACATGCGGTGGGGCTGCAAGGGGGATATGCTACGCCTGCGGGGCGTATCGTGCTGACTGCCGACTATGGGCTGCGGCTCGGGACACAATATATATATGGCGATGTGGCGGGAAACTATTATTACCTGCTCTACCGAACGCAAAACTATCGGGAGCAGACGGCCGCCGTGTCGCTCTCGGGAGCGTATCGGTGGGTGCTGCCCGTGGGACAGCTGCGACTCGCCGTCTCGGTGGATTACCGACATCATTTTGCCGCTGCCCGCACCGAAACGCCCGCCCACCCCTATTGGGCAGAGCTGGCAGATTACCTGACTACGGCGCAAACGGATGTGAATCTGTCGGTGCGATATGCGTTCCCGATAACGAAAGCAAAAGAGAGGAAGGTTGCGCGCGGGGGCATAGATTGGTTTGTGCAACCCGCCGTGGCGTTCTCGTACTACACCGCTTCGGCGTACCGCTGGGAAGTGGGGCTGCAGACGGGAATCTGCTTCTAAGACTGCAGGAGGTGGATTTTTGGCGGTTGATGCGCGAGAGGTATATACAAAAAAAAGAGTTATCTTGCGATAACTCCAACCTCTAAAAAAAACTAGAAAATTATGAAAACATTATTCAGTGTGTTGTGCGCAGGATGAGACTCGAACTCACACGATCTTGCGACCACTACCCCCTCAAAGTAGCGTGTATACCAATTTCACCACCTGCGCTTCTCGTCGGAATTTGCTACGCGGCCGAAATTCACTACGTGAATTTAACGCTCCGCAAATTCCTCCTCTATAAACCGATAAAACTAGCGTTTTCTCGGTTTATGCAAAGTTAGAATCTGTTGGGCAACAGAAATTCACTGCGTGAATTTTATGCTCCGCAAATTCCTCCTCTTAAACCGATAAAACTGCGTTTTCTCGGTTTATGCAAAGTTAGAATCTGTATCGTTGCGCTGCTCTCAATGAGAATGCGCTCTGCAAATTCCTTCTCATAACCGATAAAACTGAGCTTATCCGTTTAGCGAAGTTTCACCACTGTTAATGACCACTTCTCTTGTGCCCGGA
>CAVHGD010000128.1:0-3142 GCA_963635385.1 Dialister sp. CAG:486
CCGTCGTGCCGTCAGTATTGATACGACTATTCGCCCATTTGCGGTTAATTTCCTTGCGCGATATATGCCCCGACGAGTAGATAGTCTGCGCCAACCATATATAGCAGCGGAAGAGCAGTGCCGTGGATTGTTTTGCCATAAGAGAAGTGTGTTTATCGGTTTTCTGGTGCAAAGGTAGTGTATCTTACTGCCACAAACAAGCAGTCGGCGAAGAAAAATGCAGATTTTTTATAGTCCGCACACGCTTGTTATTGGATAGTGTACATCAAAAAATAAGAAAAAACATTTTTCTATTTGGCGATATCAAAAAAAAGCCGTACCTTTGCACCCGCTTTTCGAAAGAGAGTTGCTCCCAGAGAGCGAAAAGCTATACGGAAAGTTGTCTGAGTGGTCGAAAGAGCCGCACTCGAAATGCGGTATACGCATTACGTCGTATCGGGGGTTCGAATCCCTCACTTTCCGCTCCGTAAAGGGCCTGCAATGCTGCAGGTCTTTTTTGTGTATGCGCTATTAATGTTGACGACACGTCATTTTTGCACTTCGAGATTGAACATAAATGCAGGCAAAAGCTGTTTGCTGTTTGCTTATCCGAATAAAAATTCGTAACTTTGTGCGCTTTTTATGCTGGCTGAACCTCAACCTCCTAATTTACGGTCTCTCCGGCAGCATTAGTGCCTCCATAGGATATAGATATAGAGAACTCTCCTACCCTTCCAATGAGTAGGACCCAGAGAATAGAAATACAAGGCCACACAAGAGCACAAAGTGCGAAAATACGAGAAGCGAGAACATACATTTATGAAGATAGCATTGATAGGATACGGCAAGATGGGGCATATCATCGAAGAGGTGGCTCGTGAACGAGGACACCTAGTGGTATGTATCATCGACCGAGATAATACACAAGACTTCGACTCCGAGGCGTTTGCCGCTGCCGATGTGGCAATCGAGTTCACCACTCCTGCCACCGCCGAGGAAAACATTCGGCGGGCATGGAACAAAGGCAAACCCGTCGTCTGTGGCACAACAGGGTGGCAGGTGGAGGCGTTTCGCCAAGCACAAGCGGAACAACTCGAGAAGAATGCTTTGCTTTGGTCGAGCAACTTTAGCATCGGCGTGAACATACTCTTTGCGCTGAACAAGCAGCTGGCAAAGATCATGCAACGCTACCCGCAATACACACCGAGCATCACCGAGGTACACCATGTACATAAACTCGATGCCCCCAGCGGCACAGCCAAGACACTGGCGGAACAAATAAAGACCTCCGACTCCCCCAACCCCCTCAAGAGCACCCCACTGCGCAGTGCTAGTGGGGACCCAGCAGCCGAGGGGGCTATCGGATGCTCTGGCACCCCCGCCTATGGAGGGGATTGGGGTGGTCTTGACGAGGTTGGCTCGATCCCCATTACCTCCATTCGCGATGGCGAGGTGGCGGGAATACATACCGTACAATGGGATAGCGAAGAGGACACACTGAGCATTCGACACGAAGCCAAGTCCCGCAAAGGATTTGCCCTCGGGGCAGTTCTTGCCGCTGAATGGCTAATCGGCAAAACAGGATTTCATACTATGGAGGAAGTCCTTTTAGATAGTTGATAGGTTTGGCCGTTTATGCGTGATTGAGTTGGTTTCATTAGTTCATTCGTTAGACGTATCAACATACTCCACCTTTCCCCCACTCATAAACCTATAAACACATTCAACCCTATTCAACCACCTATAAACCAATAAACTTATCAACGGATAAACAATTAGACAAGATGAAATCATTTAAGGATAGAATAAACGAAGTGAAGACCCGAGGATGGGTGGCGGCGGGGATATGGAGTAGCATCTATATCGCCTTTGTAGTATGGGTGGCATGGGGCGACTGGGCAAGCCTCGGTTGGCTTGCACTGCTGCCCTTCATCGCAGACGCATTCACGACCAAGTATATCAATTGGAGTTGGTGGAAACGCTACAAGCCGGCTGCACCCGGTGAGCCGGAGAACCCCAAGGCAAACAAGACGCTCTATACCGTCTGCTCGTGGGTGGATGCCATTCTGTTTGCTTTGGTAGCCGTCTATTTCATCAACCTCTACACCTTCCAGAACTACCAGATTCCCTCCTCCTCGTTGGAGAAGAGTCTGCGGGTGGGCGACTTCCTCTTTGTGAGCAAGATGAGTTACGGCGCACGCGTGCCGAACACTCCGCTCTCTATGCCGCTCGTGCAGCACACTTTCCCAAAATGGTTGGGCGGCGGCAAGAGTTATATTGACAAACCGCACTGGGACTACAAACGCTTGGCAGGTTGGGACAAACCCGAGAAAGGAGACATCGTAGTATTCAATTTTCCCGCCGGCGACACGGTATGCAGCAAGATGCAGAACCCAGACTACTACACCCTTTGCCACTACTACGGGCGGCACATCGTGGAGCAACGCAAGGACATCTTCGGTGACATCATCGTGCACCCCGTGGACAGGCGTGAGAACTATGTCAAACGCTGTGTCGGCATACCCGGCGACACGCTGCAGATTATAGACAACATAGTGTATATCAACGGAGTAGCCGAACCCGACCGTGAGGGCATACAACGCAATTACTTTGTGCAGACCGACGGGCATATACTGACCGCGACCTACTTCGACAAGATAGGTATATCGAAAGATGACCGCAAGACGATAGAGCCGGGTGTGTACCATTTCCCGCTCACGGAGGGCATGCGTGCGGAATTGGAGAAGAACCCGCATATCACCTCTATCACCATTGAGCCGGAGCAGCAGGGCGGCGATGTCTATCCGCTGGGGCATAACCACTGGACGCGCGACAACTACGGTCCCGTCTATCTGCCCCGCCGAGGCGAGACTATTGACATCACGGTGGATAACTACTGGCTCTACAAACGCATTGCCGACGCCTACGAGTTCCAGCCTATCGAGGTGGGCAAGCCGTACACATTCAAGATGGACTACTATTGGATGATGGGTGACAACCGCCACAACTCCGCCGACAGTCGCTACTGGGGCTTTGTGCCGGAAGACCATATCGTAGGGCGTCCCGTCTTTATCTGGCTCTCCGTCGAGAAAGACAAGGCTTGGGGCAAAGGACATATACGCTGGAATAGAATTGGGAGGAATGCGGAACAATAGACTTCCCC
>CAVHGD010000129.1:0-1495 GCA_963635385.1 Dialister sp. CAG:486
AGGTCGGCGAGTTCGCGGATAGCGCCATCACCACCATGGCGGGTTAGGTGGATGATGCCGGGGATGTTCTTAATTCTACCTACGGCGTTGGTAGGGCAAGCAGGGGTCCCGACGGCCTGCAACAAGTCCAAATCATTTATGTCATCTCCCACGAAACAAACCTCTTCTAAACTGATTCCTAATTCGGCACAAATTTCTTGAGCGGCTTCAAGCTTGGTTTGTTTTTTTGGGGTGGCTTCTGTCAGCTTTTCTTGGGCGGCTTCGAGTTTGGTCTGTTTTTTGGGGGTGGGGGTGGTCTGCTTGTCTTGAGCGGCGTCGAGTTTGGTTTGCTTGACTTGGGCGATTTGACTGCCTACTCCCATACGCAGGTACTCCATACCCAGTTTGCGGGCGCGGGCAGCGACGATCTCCGTCGTCTCGCTCGTGAGAATGCCACAGGGGATGCCAGCCTTACGGAGCAGAACGATGCCCATGCCGTCATAGACACAGAAGCGTTTCATCTCATCGCCGTTGGCGGAATAGTACATTCCGCCGTCCGTCATGCAGCCGTCCACATCGGTCAAAAAAAGTTTCACCGGTTTCATTTTGCCTCCTCCGTGAATGCGTTCCACCCTTGTGCTTGCAGCGCCAACTCCTCGCCGTTACGCCCGATGAGGTTGGTGCCGTACTCCGGCTTGGTGATATGTCCTATTATATATACGTCCTCGATGGGAACGAGTTTTTCGTAGTCGTTGAGGTCGCACGTGAAAAGCAATTCGTAGTCCTCGCCGCCGTTGAGCGCACAAGTAACGATATTCAGATTCATCTCCTCGGCAAGCGCAGCGGCTTGATAATCAATAGGCAACTTGTCCTCGTAGACGGCACAGCCGACGCTCGACTGCTTGCAGATATGGAGCAGCTCGGAAGACAGACCGTCAGACACATCCATCATGGCTGTGGGTTTGACGCCCGCCTTGCGGAGTGCAGCGATGATGTCGCGGCGTGCTTCGGGCTTCAGTTGGCGCTCAAGAAGGTACTCGCGCCCCTCAAAAGCGGGCGTTGCTTGGGCGTTGCCGGCAACGACAAGGCGTTCCCGCTCAAGCAGCTGCAGCCCCATATAGGCCGTGCCGAGGTTGCCCGACACGCAGATAAGGTCGTTTAGCTTCGCCCCGTTGCGATAGACAATGTCTTCTGCTTTGGCCGTGCCAAGGCAGGTAATGGAGATGGTAAGGCCCGTCATGGATGCGCAAGTGTCGCCGCCCACCAAGTCCACACCGTAACGGTCGCAGGCAAGGCGTATGCCGCCGAAGAGTTCGTCCATATCCTCAACCGAGAAGCGTTTGCTAATGCCCACAGACACTGTGATTTGCGTGGGCGTACCGTTCATGGCGTAAATGTCGGAAAAGTTGACCACGGCCGCCTTATAGCCGAGGTGCTTGAGCGGTACATACTCCAAATTGAAGTGAATGCCTTCGAGTAGCATATCGGTCGTGACGAGGCAACGGTCGGTGCCGTA
>CAVHGD010000129.1:1723-3029 GCA_963635385.1 Dialister sp. CAG:486
GCTCTGCAAGCCGATTCGTATTCAGCCTGCAAAGGTACTTATTTTCTGCGGAGTATGCAACAAAAAGACCGGCTTTTGTGCGTAAGCGGGGGATTTATGTGTTTTGTTGTGTGCGTCCGCAGGGAATTTTTGCGATAGGTAGGGTGCGTTAGTCGAAAATTTCCATTAAGATAGGAAGGGAACGAGGCGACTGCCAATCGTCGATATGGGTGGCAAAATAGTCACAAAGCAGCTGCAATTGGGTTTGGCGCTCGAGACGACCGGCGGGGATGGCGACTAAGTCGGGGCGAGCCTCTTCGTCGATAGCGAAACCCAAGAGCGCGGCCAAGTCGATCAAGAACTGAATATGAAGGTTTTCCGGGGAGTTGGTTCGGTCGAGGTTCGGGATTGTCTGCTCCAAGTAGGCAAAAAGTTGCGGGTCCTCCATCGGGTGACGAAGGGTGCGAAACAAGACCTCCGCAATGAACAAAGCGATACTTTGGCGGCGCATGTCGGTCGGGATTTGGCTCGGGACATACAGCAAGCGGGACTGCTTGAGCGTGCGCATGGAGCGGGTGGGGGAGCCGTCCTCGACAATCTCAATCAGCGAGAGGGGCGCATATTGGGCGGCATTCTTCTTGCGGCCGAGCCCATATACCATATAATTAACACGCCCGCTCTCGCGCGTGTAGGTGTGCAAGATGTGCGCTCGGTCGCTATAAGGCTGCAGGCTGAGAACGATGGCGGTGGTGGTGGTTTGCATGCGGGGCGGAATTGTCGTGCAAAAGTACTGCAATTTTGCCATATATGCAAGGCGTCGGGCGGAATAGGAAAAGAGGTGGGGGACCGGGTAGAAAAAGCAAGACCTCGATGGGGGAAAATCGAGGTGTTGCTTCGGGAGTGGTTCGGGAAAGTAGCGGTTTTTCTACTTTACACGATGACTATTTTTTATTGGAGTTTTTGGCGAAAATTTTTTATTGGGATTTTTGGCGAATTTTTTTTATTGGAATTCTTGGAGAAAATTTTTGGGGTGAAAAAAGGTGCAGAGCGGAATTTTTGGGGGCGAAAATGAGGCGGGGCGAAATTTTATTGCAAAAATATTTGTGTATATGGTGGAAAAGTCGTACCTTTTGTGTATATGGTGGAAAAGTCGTACCTTTGCATGCTTTTTCGGCGCATTGTGCCTATACGCTTCGTGCGGATAGGGCAAGAAAGCCTGCCGAGAAGGCAAAATAAAGAACTAACAGTATTAACAAAAACAAGTTACAATGCCTACAATTCAACAATTAGTTAGAAAAGGAAGAGCAGAACTTATCGACAAGAGCAA
>CAVHGD010000130.1:0-2976 GCA_963635385.1 Dialister sp. CAG:486
CGCTATTCGCTACCGCTGCTGATACTTGGCGTGTGCGGGATAATGAATCAAACACTCGACCGTATTCTATTCCCATTCTTCTATGCAGGCACGGACGCACAGACGCAACTCGGTATCTATGGTGCGTGCTTCAAGGTGGCAATGGTGATGATGATGTTCACACAGGCGTTCCGTTATGCCTACGAGCCGTTCGTCTTTGCCCGCCATAAGGACAAGCAGTCGGTCGAGGCGTATGCCGATGCTATGAAGTACTACATCCTCTTCTCGTATCTTATTCTGCTCGGCATGGTGTTCTACCTCGATTTGCTCAAATTTATCATTGCGCCGAGTTACTGGGAGGGGCTGGTGATTGTGCCGATAGTACTGTGGACTTATATCTTCCAAGGTGTCTATTTCAACCTCTCTTTTTGGTACAAACTCACCGACAAGACGCAGTATGGGGCGTATTTCTCGCTACTCGGTGTAGTGATTACCTTCTCGCTGCAAGCGATATTCGTGCCAAAGATAGGCTATATCGCCTCGGCGGCAAGCAGCACGGTATGCTATTTTATCATTATGTTGCTGTCCTATTTTGTTGGGCGACGCTACTTGGCTATCCCCTACGACCTACTTACCTTCTCGCTGCAGGCGATATTCGTGCCCAAGATAGGCTATATCGCTTCGGCGGCAAGCAGCACGGTATGCTATTTTGTCATTATGCTGCTGTCCTATTTTGTCGGGCGACGCTACTTGGCTATTCCCTACGACCTACGGCGTATCGGACGCTATACCCTGCTGACGGTCTGCCTATTAGGTCTATACCACGCTGCCAAATACCTGCTGCCGCTCGGACAATGGGCGCTAATGGGGATAGGCACCGCATTACTTGCAATCTATTGTATCATCTTTATAAAATTCGACTTCAATGTTTTCAGGAATCGTAGAAACGATGGCTCAAGTCGTAAAGATTGAGCAAGAACAAGGCAACAAGCATTTCACGCTCCGCAATCCGTATTCGGACGCGTTGAGTATCGACCAATCGGTGGCACATAACGGCGTATGCCTAACGGTGGTGAAGACCGAGGGCGATTTGTACACCGTAACCGCTATGCAAGAGACGCTCAACCGCAGCAACTTAGGCGAACTTAAGGTCGGTGATTGGGTAAATCTCGAACGATCTATGCTGCTCAACGAACGCCTCGACGGGCATATTGTGCAGGGGCATGTAGATGAGACGGCACGCTGTGTGGAGGTACACGAGACGGAGGGCAGTTGGTACTACCGCTTTGCCTACGCCACCTCCAAAGAGATGATTCGCCGCGGCTATTTCTGCGTGGATAAAGGCTCTGTCGCTATCAACGGTGTCAGCCTCACCGTCTGCGAACCTAATGTGGAAGACGGCACAGGCTATGTGAGCGTATGCATCATCCCCTATACCCACGAGAACACAAACTTCAAATACATCGAGGTAGGTTCCGTAGTCAATCTCGAGTTCGACATTATCGGCAAGTATATCGCCCGCATGCAGGAGTTAACTAATTTGCCAACTAACAATTAAAAATTAACAATTAATATGCAGAGCGGATTCAACCAAGCCGCAATCACAATAGTCGTGTGACTTGGTGGATTCAACCGATATAGAAAAGGCTGCCTCCTTACCGAAGCAGCCTTTTTCTGTGTATATATTATGTTTGCAGGTATATGAGAAGGAGTTTTCCTTACAAAATTCCCCGCAAAAGGAGTTCGAAATAGCAGTCTTTCGTGGCTGTAATATCCGAGAGGGCATCGTGAGCACCGGAGAACGCATGCCCGAACAGTTTGGTTGTGAATCTGTTTGTATTTGGCGAGAGGCGTTTGGCTTATTGCTGCGTTTCTACCATCTTGTCCCGCCATTTCCCCAAGCCCATTTCACAGTACTTATCGGTAAAACCCTTCGGCACCCAAATTGTCTGCAAGTTCTCGCAACCTCTGAAAATCCCCTCATCTAAATGAGTTAGGGAGTTGGGAATAGAAATAGAAGTAAGACTTTTACACTCCCTAAATGCCCATCCTCCTATACTCTTTACACTTTGAGGAATTGTAATAGAGACAAGACCTCTACAATTATCAAATGCACTAAATTCTATACTAGTTACACAGTTAGGAATTGTGATAGTGGTAAGACCTGTACATTCCCAAAAAACAAATTCTCCAATACTCGTTATACTATGAGAAATGGTGATAGAAGTAAGGCCGGTGCAACATGTAAAAGCACCGGTTCCCCAACTCGTTATACTATTGGGAATTGTAATAGAAGTAAGACCTGTGCAATAACAAAAAGAAAAACATCCAAGACTCGTTACACTGTTGGGGATAATCGTTGTTTGACAACCTGTGATGAGAGTGTTCGTGGCTGTTTCTATAATTGCGTTGCAATTTTCACGGCTATCATATACTATATTGCCACCTTCGACCACTATTGAGGTGAGAGCTTCACAGCTACTAAACGGATTTCCTGCAATACTCTTTACACTATTTGGAATAGTGATAGCAGTCAGTTTTGAACAATTTGAGAAAGCATTATCTCCGATACCCATTACACTATTAGGAATAGCTATCGACACAAGACCTGTGCAGCCGGAAAAAGCCAAGCGTTCAATACTCGTTACGCTATTGGGAATTACAACAGATATAAGATCGGCACAATCATCAAAAGCCCTTTCTCCAATACTCGTTACATTATAAGCAACATTATTGTGCTTTACAAATGAGGAAATGATTACTTCACCGCTATATTCTTCATCATCTTGTAGTTCAATCACCTTGGCAGTGTGCGTATTTTCACCCAACTCGTAGTTGATTCCTTCTATTAAGGCTTGCATAGAAATAAGGGTATATGATTTGTAATTGTACTATAGATTCATAATGCACCATAGAAGTGCTTCTTTGAGGGAATAGGTCAAACTGCGTTTGGTTTTGATTGCAGGATGACAAGCGCAAAGGTACTACTTTTTTTGC
>CAVHGD010000131.1:0-2723 GCA_963635385.1 Dialister sp. CAG:486
ACAAGCTCATCGAGCCGGACCCCGACCAGCGCGACCGCAAACCGTTCGACCGCAAGCCGTTCCGCAAATCCGACAACTACAAGTCCGACAGCCGCACCCCCAACGAGCACAGCCGATACAAGCTCATCGAGCCGGACCCCGACCAGCGCGACCGCAAACCGTTCGACCGCAAGCCGTTCCGCAAATCCGACAACTACAAGTCCGACAGCCGCACCCCCAACGAGCACAGCCGATACAAGCTCATCGAGCCGGACCCCGACCAGCGCGACCGCAAACCGTTCGACCGCAAACCGTTCCGCAAGTCCGATGAACGCACCGACCGCAAACCGTTCCGCAAGTCCGACGACGGAAAGTTCTCCGCCCACCGTTCCTCGTTCCATTCCTCTTCTCGCAAACCCTTCAAACCCCGCCGCAATGACTCCGATTCTCATAGCCGACTATAATTATCCGCTCCCCGATGAGCGTATCGCCAAATACCCGCTGCCCGAGCGTGACCACTCCAAGTTGCTGATTTACAAGAACGGACACGTCAGCGAAGATGTATTCTACCACGTGGGCGACTATATCCCCGCCCATTCGCTGTTGGTCTACAACAACACGCGTGTCATTCAGGCGCGATTGGTGTTTCACAAGGTCAGCGGCGCCCGTATCGAGGTCTTTTGCCTCGAGCCCATTGCGCCTCACGACTACCAGCTCTCGCTTGGCAGCACCATGGGTTGTACATGGAAGTGTATGATCGGCAACGCCAAGAAGTTCCGTGACGCATTTGTCGAGCTTCCTATCACGATGCCCGGCGGCGAGGTGGTCACGCTGCGTGCCACCAAGGGCGAGCAGACGGGCAACACCTTTGCCGTTCATTTCTCGTGGGATAATGCCGCTCTCTCGTTTGCCGAGATTCTCGATGCCGTAGGCGAGCTGCCTATTCCGCCCTACCTCAACCGCAAAACCGAGGAGAGCGACAAGACCACCTACCAAACCGTCTATTCGCGTATCAAGGGCTCCGTAGCCGCTCCCACCGCGGGTCTGCATTTCACCACGGCCGTGCTCGACGACTTGCGCCGGCGGGGCATCCGAACCACCGAGCTTACGCTGCATGTCGGCGCAGGCACGTTCCAGCCGGTCAAAACCGACGATGCCAACCAGCACACCATGCATACCGAAATTATCGCCGTGCCACGCCAAGCCATCGCTGATATTTTGGCCAATTTGGGGCATATCGTAGCCGTGGGCACCACCAGTATGCGCACCCTCGAGAGTCTGTATTTTTTGGGCGAGATGGTGCAACAAAACGAGACCGACTTGCATGTGCCGCAGTTTGCGCCTTACACGGGCGAGCATACCCTCACCACGGCCGAGTCCATGCAGTCGTTGTTGGACTACCTCGACGCCACGGGGCAAGACACGCTCCATGCCGAGACGCAAATTATGATTGAGCCGGGCTACACGTTCCATGTCGTAGACCAGCTGATTACCAACTTCCACCAGCCCAAATCGACCTTGCTTTTGTTGGTCAGTGCCTTTGTGGGCGGCGATTGGCACACTATCTACGACTATGCCCTATCGCACGATTTTCGTTTCCTGAGCTACGGCGACAGCAGCATCCTTTTCCGTCATTAGCCCTCTGCTCGTACAAAAAAATAGATTTCAATTTGCTACCTATCTTGGGCACCCTCATTTTTTTCAAAAAACCTACTTTTCCCGAAGCACTCCCGAACCAACTCCGAATAAACGCTTATGATTGACACGCATTGCCATATCGACGACCCGCAGTATGCCGACCAACTCCCCACGTTTCTCACCACGCAGCAGCAAGCAGGCGTAGAGTGTATGCTTGTGCCGGGCGTAGATGCCTCCTCCATTGCCTCTGTCGGCGCCGTTTGCGACCGCTTTCCCGACTATCTCTTTCCCGCATTGGGGCTACATCCGGAGAATATTCAGGCCGATTGGCAGCAGCAGCTCGACGCAATTCAGACCGAGCTGTTCCACCCCCACCGCCGCTACATCGCCATCGGTGAGATAGGGCTCGACTATCATTTCGATACCACCTACAAGGCGGAGCAGCACAAGGTCTTGCATACCCAGCTCGATTGGGCGGAGCAGCTCGGCTTGCCCGTCATGATACATTGTCGCGATGCCGTCGAGGACTGTCTGCAGATTCTCCGTGCCCACCCCAATGTGCAGGGCGTGTTCCATTGTTTCAGCGGCAGCCGTGAGGTAGCCGAGCAAGTCATCGGGATGGGTTACTATCTCGGTATCGGCGGAGTACTGACGTTCAAGAACTGCAAGCTGTCCGACACGCTTGCTCACATTCCTGTACAGCACCTCATGCTCGAAACCGACTCGCCCTATATGGCACCCGTTCCGCACCGTGGCGAGCGCAACGAGAGCCGTTGGATGTCCTTTGTGGCCGAGCGCTTGGCGGACATCTACTTGCTCAGCCCCGCTGACATCGATCGTATCACCACCGCCTCCGCCCGCCACCTCTTCCCCCTCCCCTAACCTTCTCCTATCATTCCTCACCTTCCGCCACCGTCTTTTCATCTCAATCCCCTACCCTTTTCCCGAACCACTCCCGAACCAACTCCCAACAATCGCTGAAAAACGGCAATAAAAAAGCACAAAAAAGAGACTGCCTAACGCTTAGTTAGGCAGCCTCGTATTCGTTATTCGTTTAGATAATTTTCGCTTTTCCGTACGAATTAGTCGCTTAGAGATTCAGCACT
>CAVHGD010000132.1:0-2672 GCA_963635385.1 Dialister sp. CAG:486
CAGCAGCCGTCGAAAAAGCCAAAAGCGGACACCCCGGAGGGGCGATGGGAGGAGCAGACTTTATCAATGTACTCTACTCCGAGTTCCTTGAATACGACCCCGAAAACCCCGAATGGGAAGCACGCGACCGCTTCTTTCTCGACCCCGGGCACATGGCTCCCATGCTCTATGCACAGTTGTGTCTAATTGGTAAATACACCCTCGAAGACCTGCAGAACCTGCGGCAATGGGGCAGCGTAACACCCGGACACCCCGAACGCTGCGTGGCACGAGGAATAGAAAATACTTCGGGACCTCTGGGACAAGGGCACACTTTTGCCGTGGGTGCTGCGATTGCCGCCAAATGGTTTAACGCACGCTATGGGGCGATTCACAACCCTACCATATATGCATTCATCTCCGACGGAGGCATACAAGAGGAGATTTCGCAGGGCGCAGGACGCTTGGCAGGACACCTTGGGTTGGACAACCTCATCATGTTCTACGACTCGAACCGCATTCAACTCTCCACGGGTTGCGATGAGGTAACGAGCGAGGATGTGGCTGCCAAATACGAGGCGTGGGGCTGGTTCGTGCAAGAGATTTCCGGCAATGACCCCGATGCCATCCGTGAGGCACTCCACCGTGCGAAAGGTGAGAAACAGCGTCCGAGCCTGATTATCGGGCATACCGCCATGGGCAAAGGGTGCGTGACCGCCGACGGCGAGAATTGGGAGGGCAAATGCTCCACCCATGGGCAACCGCTCAGCAAGTCGGGTGCTTCGTTCGAGGCAACGATACGACACCTTGGCGGCGACCCCGAAAAGGCGTTTACGATATTCCCCGAAGTGCAAGCCTTGTACGATGAGCGGGCGATTGCACTGCGCGAACTGACCAATCGCAAGTATGCGGAATACCATGCGTGGGCAGAGCAGAATCCGTTGGCAGCCAAAGAATACGAGACCTTCATGAGCGGCGAAGTGCCGTGCATCGACTGGAGCGAGATTGTGCAGAAGCAAGGAGCGGCTACCCGTGCGGCATCAGCAACGGTACTATCGTACTTGGCTGAGAATGTGGGCAATATGATTGTGTCGTCGGCAGACCTGAGCAACTCGGACAAGACCGACGGATTCCTCAAAAAAACGCACGCTATCCGCCGTGGCGACTTCACGGGGCGGTTCTTGCAAGCAGGTGTGAGCGAACTGACGATGGCGTGCGTGTGCATAGGAATGTCGCTGCACGGCGGTATCATTCCTGCCTGCGGTACTTTCTTCGTATTCAGCGACTACATGAAGCCTGCCGTACGATTGGCGGCACTAATGGAAGTGCCGGTAGTGTTCGTATGGAGCCACGATGCGTTCCGCGTGGGCGAAGACGGTCCGACCCACGAACCCGTGGAGCAAGAGGCACAGATACGACTGATGGAGAAGTTGCATAACCACTCGGGGAAACCATCAATGCTCGTACTGCGCCCCGCTGACGCCGAGGAGACGACTATGGCATGGCGATTGGCGATAGAGAACACCGCCACACCGACGGCGTTGATATTGTCGCGCCAAGACATCGCACCTGTGCCGAATACTTGTTTGGATGGTTTCCGCAAAGGGGCATACATCGTGAGCCGCGATGAGAACCCGCAAGCGGTGCTGTTGGCAAGCGGAAGCGAAGTTTCGACACTGATGGCAGGAGCAGAACTGCTGCGCAAAGAGGGTGTACGCTTACAGATTGTGAGTGTTCCGAGCGAAGGATTATTCCGTCAGCAGCCGAAAGAATATCAAGACGAGGTACTGCCGAAAGGAATTGTGCGCTTCGGTATGACGGCAGGACTGCCCTGCACTCTCGAAGGACTGGTCGGAGAACACGGCAGTGTATGGGGATTGTCCTCTTTCGGATTCTCTGCACCCTACAAAGTTCTTGACGAGAAACTCGGCTTCACAGCGGAGAATGTGTACAAACAGGTGAAGGGATTGCTGTAATACCATACCTACAAATGCTGAATACTGTTATTTTGGACTTCGGGAGTGTGTTGGTGGATTGGAATCCGCATTATCTCTACGACCCGTATTTTGGTGATAAAGCAAAAACGGATTGGTTTATTGCACACATCTGCACGCCCGAGTGGAATGCCCAAATGGATGCAGGAAAACCTTTTGCGGAAGGCGTTGCCGAAAAGGTAGCCGAATACCCCGAATGGGAAAAAGAAATACGGATGTATTGGGAGGAGTGGAATAAGATGATGGGCGGTCAAATAGATGGCATGCAGAAACTACTCGAAGACCTACGCCGCAGCGGCTATCGCCTATACGGACTGAGCAATTGGTCAGCAGATACTTTTCGATTGGTACGCCCACACTACCCTATCTTCGACTTGTTAGACGGAATCGTGCTATCGGGCGAGGAAAAGGTAATCAAGCCTGCTCCGGAGATATACCGTATACTACTCGACCGCTACCATATTACCCCCAATGAGACGGTATTTCTCGATGACAATCCTGCTAACATTGAGGGTGCAAAGGCATTTGGCATACATGGCATTGAGTTTCACTCTGCTACGCAGGCAAGACAAGAGATTGCGGCATTGGCGGAACGGCTGAATAACTGATAAACGCAAGAGTCATAGCGTTTTACACAAATAACAAGGCATTGGCGAATAATAGGAAAATAGGATAACTAATACAGAATAACTATAAAAC
>CAVHGD010000133.1:0-2643 GCA_963635385.1 Dialister sp. CAG:486
ACGCAAAGCAAGGCGTATCATTTTCAGGGGAAGCACTTGAAGGGGGCGTATATGCTGCTTGACGAAGCGAGTGTGACGGGTACGGCAAATATTATTATGGCTGCCGTGCGGGCAACGGGTACGACTACTATATATAATGCTGCCTGCGAACCGTATATTCAACAACTCTGCCGTATGCTTAACCGTATGGGTGCCAAGATAGAAGGTGTGGGTTCGAACTTGCTGACTATTGTCGGTGTGGAGACACTGCACGGCACGGAGCATACCCTATTGCCCGATATGATTGAAGTGGGTTCGTTTATCGGTATGGCTGCTATCACGGGTAGCGAATTGACTATCTGTAATGTGTCGCATAAGGATTTGGGGATAATTCCCGATGCATTCCGTCGTTTGGGTATTCAAATAGAGCAGCATAACGACGACTTGTATATTCCCGCACAGGATCATTACCAAATCGAATCGTTCTTGGACGGCTCAATACTTACTATTGCCGATGCACCATGGCCCGGATTGACGCCCGACTTGCTCTCGGTTATGTTGGTGGTAGCCACACAGGCACGAGGCTCGGTGCTGATACACCAGAAGATGTTCGAGAGTCGTCTGTTCTTTGTGGATAAACTGATTGACATGGGGGCGCAAATCATTCTCTGCGACCCACACCGTGCCGTCGTTATCGGACACGACAAACAGATGCGGCTCAAGCATAATAATATGACATCCCCCGATATCCGTGCGGGTATTGCGATGTTGATTGCCGCTATGGCAGCCGATGGGGTGAGCAAGATAGACCATATAGACCAGATAGACAGAGGCTATGAGGACATCGAGCGTCGACTCAATGCCATAGGTGCATCCATTCAGCGAGTGGCAGACTAAAGCATTATTTTTGTAGCTCAAAATAGTATTATATAATATATATGTAGTATTCACTCGAAGGTATCATAGTATTTATCGAAGGTTTTATAATATTCTCCGGAGATATTAAAACATTTCTCTCCGAAGGCGGAATTATTTGTATCGAAAAAAGGTATTCGTAATAAAAAACAGGAATGAAGAAGATTGTAACCCTGATAGTGTTTTTGATAAGCACGCTTGCCGGCACCATGGCACAAGTGGTAACTCCCGTGCATTGGGCAGGCAAGACAATAGGCGATAGTATATATATTGAGGCAACCATAGATGACGGGTGGCACACCACCATTTTCTCAATTGGCGACTCAGCGGTGGAGAAAGAATATAGCAACACCTATTCTGTTGTGCTGCCGGCATCGGAGAAGGTAGCTATACGCTACAATGCGTGCAATGAGCAGATGTGTACAGCTCCCGAAGTATGGACTTATACAGCACAAACCATCTCTTCGCCTGCTGATACACCTGTTGTAGATACTCCCGTTGCCGATACTTCGCTATGGCGTATCTTCCTTATGGGATTGCTTGGGGGACTGTTGGCGATATTCACTCCGTGTGTATGGCCCATTATTCCGATGACGGTGTCGTTCTTCCTGAAGCGCTCCGACAAAGGCGTACAGAATGCGCTGCTCTACGGGTTGGCGATTATCATTATTTATGTCGGACTCGGCTTGTTAGTGACAGCTATATTCGGGGCATCGGCACTGAATGCCATCTCTACCAATGCGGTGGTAAATCTGTTTTTCTTTGCATTATTAGTGGTATTTGCCTTATCGTTCTTCGGGTTGTTTGAGATTACACTGCCTTCTTCATGGTCCACGAAATTGGATAGCAAAGCCCGTTCTACAAGCGGTTTCTTGTCTATCCTGCTGATGGCATTCACGTTGGTGATAGTCTCTTTCTCTTGCACGGGTCCTATCATCGGCACCTTACTTGTAGAGGCTGCGGGGCATTCTTACCTTGCTCCTGCTATGGGTATGTTGGGCTTTGCCATTGCATTGGCACTGCCGTTCTCGTTGTTTGCTATGTTCCCGCAATGGATGAAGAGTATGCCTCGTTCCGGCGGTTGGATGCAGTCGTTTAAGGTGGTGTTGGCATTCTTGGAGTTGGCGCTTTCGTTGAAGTTCTTGAGTGTGGCAGACTTGGCATACGGGTGGGGAATTCTGCCTCGTTGGCTGTTCTTGGCGATATGGATTGCTTGTTTCTTTGGCATCGGGTTGTACCTGATTTGGCATATAGCGAAAGTATCTTGGACACGCCGTATCATTCGTGCAGTGGTGATTCTGCTCTCGTGGGGATTTACTGCCTATCTTGTACCGGGGTTATGGGGTGCACCGGTGAAAGCGGTATCGGCTTTTGCACCTCCTATGGCGATAGAGGGGCGTGAAGTGTTTAACGATTACGAAGAGGGGTTGGCGTATGCACGGCAAGAACATAAGCCTATCTTGTTGGATTTCTCGGGCTATGGGTGTGTCAATTGCCGTAAGATGGAGGCGTATGTGTTAGATAATGAGGAGGTGAAAGCACGCCTAAAGAACTATGTGTTGATTGAGCTCTATGTGGATGACAAGCAGGACGGAATCGGCGAGAAGAACAGTCGTATACAGCGGGAACGCTTTGGCTCGAATGCGCAGCCGTACTATGTGCAGCTCAATGCGGCAGGTGAATCGATCAGTGCTCCGTATTCCTTCTCCACCAATGTGCAAGATTTTCTGAAGTGGCTGAAGTACTAAT
>CAVHGD010000134.1:0-2167 GCA_963635385.1 Dialister sp. CAG:486
GATACAAAAAAAACAAGACGCAGGCGATTGTGTCTTGTTTTTTTGTTGTATAGTAGGGAGATTGGTTCTTGGGAGCAAGCCCAACCACCCAATCGAGAAAGATAGCGGCAGGGATTGACTCAATCCGACAGGGGCTGCTGGCGGCTAAGGCTCTCACGGTGAATGGCGTGGAATATCGTTTCTACCATATCCGCCGAGAGGCCTTGCTCTTGTGCCCACGCCAAACGACGGGAGAGAATGGCATCGAATCGGGATTGCTGCAACGCCGAGACCCCATGCGCCTGCTTCCACCGACCGACTGCTGAACAGACCTCCATGCGTTGGGCAATGGTTCGCCACAGCGCATCGTCCAACTCATCGATCTCCGCACGCAACCAACGCAACTCCAACTGCTCGTCCCGCTCACCATTCAGCGGATAGGTGCGCACCACCAACGCCAACTGAGCCGGCGTGATCTGCTGCCCTGCATCGGACAAAGCCTTGTGGGGGAAGATATGCGTCTCGATCATGGCTCCATCGAAGCATAGCGATTCGGCCTGCTGCATCAACGGTGCTATGCGCTCTACCGCACCCCCTAAATGACTCGGGTCGAGCAACAAGGGAATATCGGGGCGCTGGGTATGCAAGCGGTGCGCCATACTCCAACAGGGCTGATGGTTGCAACCGCGGTGGATAGCGAGAACCGGAACGCCCACCTGCTCCAAACGAGCGATGTCTCCCAACCAAAGCTGCGGGTCGTTATTCACGGGATTCTTGACACACACCGCCTGCAAAGAATCATGCGGAGTAGCGGCAATGGTATCGGCTAACTGCTGCACCAAAATAGGATTGGCAGTGGTTCGGGCGCCCAACCATAAATAGTCGATACCGACCGCCAAAGCAGCACGGATATGTTCCGGCGTGGCGACCTCGGTGGCAACGGGCATACCTGTTTCTTGGCGGACACGCAAGAGCCAAGCAAGCGCCGGCTCCCCTACCCCCTGAAACGTATCGGGACGGGTGCGTGGTTTCCATACGCCGGCACGGAAAATAATAGGCTGATTGGGCAACACAAGAACGATTTCGTGCGCCGTGGTAAGCACCTGCTCCTCGGTCTCGGCGGCACACGGACCGGCAATAATAACGGACTGTTTCATATCAGATTAGGGATTGGGATTAGCGTTGCGATTGTAATGCTTGGATGAGAATGGTTTCCATAACGGAATAGCCTGCGGCATTGGGATGAACCCCATCATCGGAATAGGCCGGCAAAAGGCCGCCCTCCGCATCGACCATAGCCGAATAATAATCCACATAAAGAATAGACTGCGACTCGGAATAGGAACGCAAAAGCGCATTGTATTGGCGGATAGCAGCTGCGGGCTGAAGCTCGTCCCGCCACCAAAAACGCCGAGCGGGCAGAACCGAACAGACCACCGGCTCGATATGATGATAACGAGCTAACTCACACATAGACTGCACATTATCTAAAATATACTCCAAATCGATAGGACCGTTATTCTGCGCAATATCGTTGGTACCGGCCAGAATAATAACTCTCTCGGGGTGCAAATCGAGCACATCGGCACGGAAACGAGCGAGCATTTGGGAAGAGACCTGCCCGCTGATACCCCGATCGAGAAAATGATGTTGCGCGAAGAAATCGGGATGAGCGGTAATCCAAAAATCGGTAATGGAATTGCCCATCAAAACCGCCTTGGGACAGGACCGGACCGTATCATTCAACGCTCGATAGCGATCATACTGCGCCCAACTATCGGGATAAGCCATTGCGGCCACCCCGCAAAAGCACAAAAGGAAAAAAGAACGAAGGCGTTTCATAGCGAACCAAACTTTGCACAAAGGTACAAAATAATAAAGAACCGAGCAAATAGTAGCAACGAAAAACGGTGGGTAACCGCATCAAAACTTTGGAAGGACGCCTACAGTGTATTGCCGTCAATTATTCGGAAAATATCTACTTTAGCCCCAAAAATGTTTGTATATTTCACCCAAAAGATGTACCTTTGCACAGAAAAGTACATATAACAACTATCGGCGGCATAGCCGATATGGGTTGTAAGAACTGCTTTCGTCCGTGCTTTTTGTGTCCGCATATGCGAACTTAAATAACAGAACGGAGAAAGTCGATAGCCGAATCAAAAAGCGGAAACAAAGCAAAATCCAA
>CAVHGD010000135.1:0-2119 GCA_963635385.1 Dialister sp. CAG:486
CGATGAAATCGACAGAATTTGAATACGACATCATAGTGGTTGGCGCAGGGCACGCAGGTTGCGAGGCTGCGCACGCCGCCGCACAATTAGGCAGCAAGACCCTACTCATCACGATGGATATGAACAAAATCGGTCAGATGAGTTGTAATCCAGCTGTGGGCGGTATTGCCAAAGGGCAAATCGTGCGAGAGATAGATGCGATGGGCGGAATGATGGGCATTGTGACCGACCACAGTGCGATTCAGTTTCGGATGCTCAACCGCAGCAAAGGCCCTGCTATGTGGAGCCCGCGCAGCCAAAGCGACCGAAAACGATTTATCGAAGAATGGGTGAATGTGCTGTCGAGCACGGAAAATATGTCGATTTGGCAAGATGTGGTGGTGGAGCTCGTGGTGAAAAACGGGGCGGTATGCGGTGTAAAAACCGCACTGGGAATTGAGATGAAGGCGCGTGCGGTGGTGCTGACAAACGGAACGTTCTTGAACGGGCTACTGCACTTTGGGCGACAACAGATACAGGGCGGGCGGATAGCGGAGCCTGCGTCGTACGGACTGACGGAGCAATTGCGTTCCTTCGGGTTTGCTTCGGCACGCATGAAGACAGGCACGCCTGCACGAATCGACAAGCGAAGCATTGACTTTAGCCGCATGGTGGAGCAACCGGGCGACGAGGATTGGCACCAATTCTCGTATCTCGACACGGTGAAACGGGAACTGAAACAGATGCCCTGCTGGATAACCTATACGAATCCGACCACGCACGAGATACTACGAAAAGGCCTACCCGACTCGCCCCTCTACAACGGTCAAATAAAAAGCATCGGGCCGCGCTACTGTCCAAGCATAGAAACAAAAATTGTGACCTTTGCCAACAAAGACGCGCACCAAATTTTTTTGGAGCCTGAGGGTGTGGATAGCAATGAATACTACGTGAATGGGTTCTCATCGTCGCTGCCGTGGCAAATACAGTTGGAAGGGTTGCGCTCGATACGGGGATTAGAAAATGTGGTGATGTATCGCCCCGGGTACGCCATCGAGTACGACTTTTTTGACCCCACGCAACTGCATCACACGCTGGAAACAAAGCGTATAAAGAACTTGTTTTTTGCCGGTCAAATAAACGGAACGACCGGATACGAGGAGGCCGCCGGACAAGGAATGGTTGCCGGCATAAATGCGCATCGGAACATTACGGGTCAGGAACCGTTTACGATGGCGCGTGACGAGAGCTATATCGGTGTGCTGATAGATGACTTGGTGACTAAAGGCGTGGATGAGCCGTACCGAATGTTTACCTCGCGGGCGGAACACCGGATTCTACTGCGACAAGACAATGCGGATGAGCGGCTAACAGAGAGATGCTTCGGGATTGGTTCGGCAAATCGATACCGTTACGACCTGTTTTTGGAAAAGAAAAAAGGGATTGCCGAGCTGACGGAATACCTGAAAAGCACGAGCGTGAAACCTGCGGAAGTGAATGCATATCTCGAACGGATAGGCAGCAGCCCGCTGAGCCAATCGACAAAACTGATCGATTTGGTGAATCGGCCGCAAGTGACGATAACAGATCTGGCGGAGCAATTGCCTGAACTGAAAGGGTTGGTAGCATCGTTTAAGCACTGCGACATAACGGAAAGCACGGAGATAAATATCAAATACGAAGGCTATATAAAGAGGGAACAATTAGCGGCAGACAAGCTGCAACGGCTCGACAAAATAGCTATTCCGGCAAACTTTGACTATCAAAGTCTGCAATCGCTATCGACCGAGGCGCGGCAGAAGCTAACGAAAATACAACCGAAAACGATAGGCGAGGCCAACCGAATACCCGGCGTAAGTCCAAACGATATTAGCGTACTGCTCGTTTTTATGGGGCGGTAAAGGGTTGTTTTACGGCTAAATGTAGTTGTTTTTGAATTTTATATTTACGAAGTAAATATACCGTATTGTTTCACGTGGAACATTTGCGACTAAAAGTGAGTTGGTAGGGTCGGAAAAATAGCGGGTTTTGGGAAGTGCTAAGAGAGTGTTATCCGAAAGCGGAGCAAAATAGAAACTAATAAATAAAACAGATAGAAACTAATAAACAAAACAGATATGACAGCAGAAGAAGTAAAAAA
>CAVHGD010000136.1:0-2071 GCA_963635385.1 Dialister sp. CAG:486
TAGATGCCGTGGTTGTTGCCGTCGGTGCCGCTCATCGTGACCAGCCCCCACAGGTTGTCCCGCTCGAAGCCGTATTTGGGGCCGAAATACTCAATCACCTCGCGCTCAAAGTCGAGCGACGAGAGGGTGTGGTCGCCCGTGGAAAAGGGGTCGCCCGCATTGTTGATTATCATCCCGTCGAGGTGGTTGGCGGTGTACCATTGGTAGAACGCCTGCAGGCGGATGTCGTTGTTGCCGGGGTAGCCGAGCGACATCTTGTGGCGTCGGATGCAGTCCGCCGCCCATTGGTCTAATTCCGCAAAGCCGGATGTTGCTGTCGTTGGGGGTTGGGCTGCGGGTGTTTGGGCGGTCGCAGCTGTGGCTGTTGTCGTTTGGGTGGCAGCGGTTTGAGCGTAACCCACCGCAGCGGTTTGAGCGTAACCCGCCGTGAGGCTCGATACCGCCAATGCGAGGGTTGTTAAGAGTGCTTTTGTTTTCATGCTTACATGGTATTGGGGGTGTATATATAATTGGAGGTTCTCCGCTTTGCACCCTCCTTTTGTCCTACTGCGAAATTTTTCGTTGCGAATTTTTTCGCAATCATTCTAACCGCAAAAGTACGACTTTTATTTTGTCTGTGCAAATGGAGAATAGAAAACACTCCTCCGCTCGGCGCAGGACAGTCTATCCTCCGACATACTGCATCGGGTCGCGCAGGAAATCGAAGATATTGACGATGTATATCCCGTCCTCGTTCATATAAGTCGGTTGCAGAGGCCCTGCTATCAGTACACGGAGGAACCCGTCGTCCAGACGGTTGAGGGAGGCGGTTTCCTGTATTCGCTTCTCCTCGCTGTCTAAGGCATACGCCGATTGGATATAGGCACGGTGATACCCCATGTTGCAGACGAAATCCACCTCTAAGGTCATGCGTTTGCGCTTGCCTGCCTCGTCTTTCTGCTCCACAAACACCTGCCCCACATCCACCAAACACCCGCGCGAACGCAGTTCGTTGTAAATCAGGTTCTCCAACAGGTGTCCCTCATCGTATTGCCGGAAACCGAGGCGGGCGTTGCGAATACCGAGGTCTTCGAAATAGAACTTATAAGGCGAATCGATATACTTCTTGCCCTTGATGTCATAGCGAAGCGACCGCTCGATGAGAAACGCATCTTCCATATACTGCAAGTACTGCGCAACCGTTTCGGCGGTGATACGGCTTTTCTTGACCGTGCGGAAGGTGTTGGACAGGCGCAGCGGATTGGTCAGCGACCCCACGGACGAGGCAATGGTGCTGAATAGTTCCTGCAGGTCGTCGTCGTTCTGTATATGGTATCGGTCGTGTATGTCGCGCAGATAAGTATGTGTGATTTGCTGCAGCAGATAGTCTTTCTTCTTATTCTCGTCGGTCTCCAATACCACTTGCGGCAGCCCGCCGTAGTGCATATATTCAATGAGCATGGGTAGCAGGTCGCCTTGTCGGTATGCCGCAAACTCGGCAAACGACAGCGGGCGGATGCGTATCTCGTCGCCGCGACCGCGGAACTCCGTAATCACATCGCGCGAGAGGAATCGCGCATTGCTGCCTGTGACGAACACATCCACATTCTCCGTTTTGAGGAAACTGTTCAGCACATCCTCAAACTCAGGCACCAACTGCACCTCGTCGAGCAGGACATAGTAGTGCGCTTTGTCAGTTATGCGCGAATAGATATGGGCTAACAGGGCATCCGGGTCGCGCAGTGCCTTGTTCAGACGGTTCTCCAAATCCACCTCTATGATATGCGCCTCATCCACGTCCTGTTGCAGTAGATGGTTGTGAAACAGCGTAAACAGCAGGTACGATTTGCCGCACCGACGCATACCCGTAACCACTTTTATGAGGTGATTGCCGCAGGCGTGAATGAGTTTTTGCAAGTAGTAATCTCTCTGTATTTCCATAGCCGAAGAATGTATTAGCCGTAATTTTTGTGTATTTACACAGTTTTTACGGCTGCAAAGATACGGCTTTTTTGATTATTATACAAGGCTTTGGCGAGAAAGTGGTGCGTATTAGCCGTAATTTTTGTGTATTTACACAGTTTTTGCGGCT
>CAVHGD010000137.1:0-2057 GCA_963635385.1 Dialister sp. CAG:486
TTTCTTGTTACGATTTTGTTACGATTTTTCTCTCAAAAAGTGGGGAAATAGCGGGACGAAAGTGGGGTATTTTTGGTTTTAGGTAGGCAGTGAGTACAGAAAAAAGCAAGTCCGAATTTTTCGTAACTTGCTTATTCTCAACGAGTTGTATCTTTGTGGTCTCAGTAGGGCTTGAACCTACGACCCCCTGATTATGAGGCGAGGCACGGAACACTGATTGTGTGGTACTTATGCGATATTTGAAAAATACTTGCACGATTTCTGCACGTTTGCAGCCTCGCACAAAGCCTATTCGGCTGCTCTTGTAGGGTACAGCAGACTGCTGTTGTAGGACTAAGCCACCTACTCTTGCGGAGCTCACTTGCCCGCTCGGAGATACAGCCGACTAATTGCCTTCGGGGAGTATAAAGTCCCCAACGCCCAAGAACAGCCACGTGGGCGATACTCTATAATAGGAGATACAGTTGCAGACCGCCACCATCGGCGCCGTACGTCTGCCCGCCTCTATCGCCGAGAGATTGGTATTGGTTATCCCGCACCGCTCGGCATACTCCCCACGCGTGCCCACCAAGCCCATGGCGTGCAGCTGCTGATAGGCAGCGATAAACTGCTGCGTCACATATTGTCTGTCGGTTGTCATATTCAGTCTGTTTTTTGCCGCCCGCCACTCCTGAATGGCGGGTATATTATTTTAATAGGAGCTGATAGAGTTTGTCTTTGTCGGCTCTCAGTTCGGCTATTTGCTGTTTCAACTCCTCTATCTGCTGCTTGAGATAGGCTATCTGCTCGTCTTTGTCGGCAACTACCTTTTTCCACGCGTCATCATTGCCGCCTATTATCTGCGTACCGCTACCCGCATTGCTGTTGTTGTGGTGCGAATGGCTGTTGTCTATCACGATGTCAGCCCCCGCACTCTCTTTCAACATCTCACCCGTGCCGTAGAGTACCCACGCAGGATTAAACACATCCCCTAATGCGGTGTTAATACGCAGGAGTAGATTATTCGTCAGGTAACGACCATTTTCATCGTGAAATATCTTTGAGATATTAGTAGGATTAATGCCTACACACTCTGCAAATGATTTACGATTTGTACATAAGCCATTCTTTACGGCATAGTCGTACATTGCTATCAGTCTGTCTAATTTTTCCATAATTGTGATAAATTACTATTTTATACCTACTATTTTGCAAACTCTACTTTGCAAAATAGACATTTATAGTACAAAAATAGTACATTTATTTGCATTATTAGGTATAATGTACTACCTTTGCACCGTGTTTCAAAGCACACATAGAATACACCTATAAAAATAGGGTGCAAAGTTAGCACAAAAAAACTACACGGACAAATATAATTTCAAGCACAATGAACGAGTTATCAAATGTACAGCGGGCGTTGAAAGCCCCCAAAGACCAAGTGAACGGGTTCGGAAAGTACAAATACCGCAAGGCGGAGGACATCCTCCAATCGGTCAAGCCTCTGCTCGAAGCAGACAACCTATCGCTCGTGATGAGCGACGATATTCAGCTTATAGGCAATCGCTTTTTCTTGGTTGCCACGGCTCAACTCCTCAACGCTGAAGGAGCAGCTATTGCCACCACGCACGCCTTTGCCCAACTCGATGAGCACAAGGGTATGTCTGCCGAGCAGGCAACGGGAGCGGCAAGCAGTTACGCCCGCAAGTATGCGCTCTGCGGTCTGCTCGCCATAGACGACAGCACCGACGACCCAGACGCTCTCGCACCCAAGCAACCGCAAGCAGCCCCGCAAGCACGGCAACAAGCCAAGCCTGCGATGAGCTACACCGAGATAGTGGCAGCCGTAAAGAACGCACAGAGCGTGGCCGAGCTGACCCGGATTTGGAATGAGAACCAAGCGGCCATATCGGCAAACGTCAATCTAAAAGAACAATTCACCGCTCGCAAGAACGAGCTAAATGCATAACACCATGAAAGCACTACAACGACCTTATCGCCTGCGCTACCACGCACGCCTTGCGCTCTGCGCCACCCTTATGATGTTCGGTTTCCTCGCCATAGCGGGCGAGACCGAG
>CAVHGD010000138.1:0-7652 GCA_963635385.1 Dialister sp. CAG:486
TCTTTCTGGGGCAGGTTCTTGCGCAGGATGTCTGCCACGGCACCACGCCCGACAATCATCCGCGTGACATCAAAACCGTGCTTGCGGCATATCGTTGCCACCAGGACATTGTTCATATCCCGATTGTAGGCATACCACGAGCGAAGGAACTTGTTACTGCAGTGCAGCCCGTCTTCGTAGAGCAGTTGCGTGCGTAAGTCCGCTTCCGACAGGTGCTGCCGTGCGTCCTCCCACCAATCGGGTTGCCCAACCGGCGTGTCGTCGTATTGATCAATCCGGTCGGTGATGTCCTGCGCATCGCTCTTCTTACGGAGCAACGCCAGCAGTTGCTTATCCTTATCCGACAGCGTCTCGTCCAACTGAACGAGCAACGCCTCCGTCGAGATAGGCGCATCAGCACCCGCTTTCAACTCCGGCAAACCGGACAATAAACATTCATACCTCATTTTAATTAAGAATGATGAATTATGAATTACAAATTAAATGCTTTTGAGAGCGTTAGCGTTCTAACTTCCAACAGCGTAAGCGTTCTAACCTCTTATTTCCCGAACAACAACTCAATCAGTTGCGGGCGGAGGAACTCTTTGAAGTACTCAACGAACTCCTTATCGCCAAAGTTCAACTTGTAGCCGCCCTTCTCAGGCATCTACGAACTCCTTATCACCAAAGTTCAACTTGTAGCCGCCCTTCTCCGGCACAATGGCGAAGTCGGTTTTGATACCCTTCACCTCCTCTATCTTAACGCCTTTCTCGAGCAAGCCCTTGGCGTTAGCGGCGAAGTATTTTTTCAGTGCCTCTGCGTCCTTTGCCTCTATCGTTACCGCGCCGTCTTTGACCATCTCGGCTGCGAGTTTAGCAATGATGTCCTGCATGAACTTCGGGTCTGCCGTAGCCGCCTTCACGCTATCGCCTGCCACTTTATCGGTTAGCAAGTTCGTCACCTCCGTTTTGAGCGCATTGACACTCTGCTCGGCGAAGAGTTTCAGTTCGGCACGCGTATTCTTGTCCAACTCCTGCGCACGCTCCTCGGCAGCGGCTATCTTAGCAGCCGCCTCTTTCTCTGCCTGCGCAATGATGTCCGCTGCCTTGGTATTGGCATTGTCTATAATCTGTTGCGCTTCGGCATTTCCTTTCTCCACGCCCTCTGCGTAGATCTTGTCGGTCAATTCTGAAAGATTCATTGTATCGTATGTTTTTAAGTTTCTATGATGAAATGTATTATGCGAAATATGGTTAGCTGCATAAGTGTGTAAGACTTTCTTCGGTACTGATACGGGCTACATAGCAGATATAAGTCACAAAAGGCAGATATGAGTCACGAAAAGCAGATATAAGCCACAAAAATAAGTAGATATGAGCCACAAAAACGGTGCAAAGGTACAAAAAAATATCTGTTTTAGCAAGCGTCTGCACAAGTAATTCCTTATTTGAATCCATTTTGGCAGTTGGGCTTGACAAGTCGGGCATTTACACCTCTAAAGCGTCCTATTTCGCAATCATTTTCGCCATAGTAAGTGGCAAATTCTGTGCCAAATTCAAGCTTGTTTTTTCACAAACTCCCACCCTAATTGGGTTTATTTGTTGTCCAAAACACGAAAATGGCATAGTTTAGCGTATTTATATACCATATTGAACATTCGGAAGAGGGATGGATATGGAGTTGGTTCGGGAGTGCTTCGGGAATAGAGTGGATTTTAGGGGCAGGAATGAAGTGGATTTTAGGGCGAGAGGGGGATTGAATAGGAGAAGGGGGAGGAGCAAAAGAGAGGGGACAAAAAGAGCCGTTGCGTGCAAGAACCGACTCGAAATCAGGATAGGTTTTGTGTATTCAACAAAAAATGCGTAACTTTGCAGGCTTTTTAGGCGATAAAGGGAATAGAGGTATAAGAGAGGAAGCAGGAATGGTATCTATTCTAAACACATCGCACAGAAGACCAATTATATATAGAAGACCAAGCTATAACAAACAGGAGTATATAAAAGACCAAGTTATAGCACAAACAGGAAACATCGCACAGAAGGCAATAAAGCGTTAAGAAAGCAGCGAGCGACAGAGCATGCAGATACAGGAATTACAGGAGCAATGGGCGAAGCACCCCGAGATTGGGGCGATATGCCAAGCACTCACCAAACGAGCAGGAAAACATATTCTGCTCACGGGGGTGCATGCCTCCGCCCAAAGCATGGCGCTTACCGCAATCGTACAACGCTTGACAAAAAAAACGGGGACTGCGGAGAGTACACAAAGTACGCAAACTACGCAAAGTATGCAGACTACGCTCTTCATCGTGCTGGAGAATGCCGACGAGGCGCAGTATCTGTATAGCGACTTGCGCACGCTGCTTGCGACCGATTCGCCCCTGCCGACCACGCCTCGTGTGCTGTACTTCCCCGTGTCGCGCCGCCGCCGTCAAGGCACCGATGAGGCACTGGCGATACAACGCACGGAGACCTTGAGCCAATGCACGCAACAGGGTGCGCATCCGCTGCTGGTCGTCACCTACCCCGAAGCCGTGTTGGAGAGCGTGCCGAAGCCGCAGGCACTGACGGACAACACCCTCTCGCTGCGCACGGGGCAGACATTGCAGGTAAGCAAACTGGGCGAGCAGTTGAGCACATTGGGCTTTGAGCGGGTGGATTTCGTCTATCAGCCGGGGCAGTACTCCATTCGGGGCGGCATCGTGGATGTCTATTCCTACTCGCACGACGACCCGTATCGCGTGGACTTCTTCGGCGATGAGATAGACTCGATACACGAATTTGACATCGAGACACAACTGTCGAAAGACCGAGTGGAGGACATGCTCTGCACGATGCACAAAGCCGATGAGGCGACCGAGCAAGGCACGATAGTGGATTACCTCGGCGACCACACGCTGTGGGTCAGCACCGACTGGGCGACCGTACAATATAAGGTGCAAGCCCAAATCGGCAACACGACTATAAACGACAGACTATTAGCGGATTTCGGTGAACAAATGGCGGAGCGTACCACCCTCGAACTGGGCGAGAAAAGTGCCTTTGGCGACTACACGAAAGTGGCATTCCATACCCTTCCGCAGCCCGTCTTCCATAAGAATTTCGACCTGCTGCGAGACGACCTTGTGGAGAAAATACAGCAGGGCTACACGCTCTATATTCTCTCCGACCAACAGAAGCAGACCGACCGCCTGCAAGCGATATTTGACAGTATGGAGACTGCCGTGCCTATCCGCTTCACGCCCATCGACCACACACTGCATGCGGGCTTTACCGACCAAGAGCAACACCTCTGCTGCTATACCGACCACGAGATATTCGAACGCTTCCACCGTGTGCTGCTCACGAGCGAGAATGCCCGCCGAGGCAAGGCGGTGATTACGCTCAAAGAGATAAACCAACTGCAATTGGGCGACTATGTGGTGCATAGCGACCACGGTATCGCCAAGTTCGGTGGACTGGTAACAACCCCCGTCAACGGTAAGCCGCAGGAGATGATCAAACTCATCTACCGAGACGGCGACAGCGTGTTCGTGTCGATCCACAACCTGCACCGAATCTCGAAATACAAAGGGCGAGAGGGCTCCGAACCGACCATATCCCGATTGGGTTCGGGCGCATGGGAACGCCTTAAGGAGCGGACAAAAGATAAGGTAAAGGATATAGCCCGCGACCTGATAAAACTCTACGCCACCCGCAAACAGCAGAAAGGCTATGCCTACACCCCCGACGGGTTTATGCAGCACGAACTGGAGGCGTCGTTCCTCTACGAAGACACGCCCGACCAAGCCAAGGCAACCCTCGACATCAAACACGATATGGAGAGTCCTATGCCCATGGACAGACTGGTGTGCGGCGATGTGGGGTTCGGTAAGACGGAAGTGGCGATGCGGGCTGCGTTTAAGGCAGCGACCGACGGAAAGCAAGTGGCGGTACTCGTGCCGACCACCGTGCTGGCACTGCAGCACTACAACACCTTTAAGGCACGCATGAAGGACTTCCCCGTGCGTATCGAGTATTTGAGCCGCGGCAAATCGCCCAAAGAGGTGAAAGAACTGCTTGCCGACCTCGAAGCGGGCAAGATAGACATCCTCATCGGTACGCACAAACTGGTGGGCAAACAGGTGAAGTGGCACGACTTGGGACTGCTCATCATCGACGAGGAACAGAAATTCGGGGTGGCAGTAAAGGACAAACTCAAGAGCCTACGCACCAATATCGATGTGCTGACACTGACGGCAACGCCTATCCCTCGTACGCTGCAGTTCTCCCTGCTGGGCGCACGCGACTTGAGCGTGATGACCACTCCGCCGCAGAACCGCTACCCCGTGCAGACCGAACTGATTACACCCGACGACGAGGATATATTGAAAGAGGCAATAGACCTCGAGATGCAGCGTAACGGACAGATATTCATTGTCAATAACCGCATCGAGATGTTGCCCCGTATAGAGAACCGCATACGCCATATCTGCCCGCAAGCGCGTATCGTGGTGGCGCACGGACAGATGCCGACCGAGGAGATGGAGGAGAAAATAGAGGGCTTTATCAACTACGACTACGACATCCTGCTCTCGACTACCATTATCGAATCGGGTGTGGATATACCCAACGCCAACACGATCATCATCTACTCGGCACAGCACTACGGACTCGCCGACCTGCACCAACTGCGCGGGCGTGTCGGGCGGGCAAACCGCAAAGCCTACTGTTATCTGGTAGCCCCGCCGCGCGAACTGCTGACAGACGATGCACGGCGGCGATTAGACGCCCTATCCACCTTCGCCGAACTGGGCGCGGGATTCAACCTCGCCATGCAAGACTTGGATATTCGAGGAGCAGGAAACTTGTTGGGGGCGGAGCAGAGCGGCTTTATTGCCGACCTCGGATACGAGACTTACCAACGCATCCTCAACGAGGCGGTGCAGGAACTCAAAGACGAACTGCTGCCCGAAGAGAACACACCTGCCATGGGCGGCACCGAGGAGCAGAAAAAGAACTGGGTGCAGGACAGTCAACTGGAGAGCGACCTGCCATTGGGCTTCCCGCCTGACTATGTGGAGAACATATCGGAGCGCATTACCCTCTATCGAGAACTCGACGGTCTGCGCAACGAAGACCAACTGACCGAATTCAAGAAGCGCATGCTCGACCGCTTCGGGGCATTGCCCGAACAGGCGGAAGAACTGCTCAATGTGGTGCGACTGCGCTGGATATGCTGCCGACTGGGCGTAGAAAAGGTGCTGCTCAAGAGCGGCAGACTGGTACTATACTTCGTGCAGCACGAAGACCGTTACTACCAAAGCGATGCATTCGGCAAGATACTGACCTACATCGTCAATCGTGCGCAACGCTGCCAATTAGTGGAAGAGAAAGACAAGAAAGGCAAACCCACGGGACGACGCTACGCCGTTATCCAACAGGTGCAGACCGTAGGCGGTGCTATCAACCTGCTGAGCAAGATAGAGAAAGGCGAATAACGAACACCAACCTCCGTGTGCGAACCATAAGAGCCACGAACATAACGAACACAACGCAAACAACATAGAATATGAAATATATAGGAATCATACCGGCACGCTATGCCTCCACGCGTTTCCCCGGCAAACCGCTTGCACGGATAGGCGACAAAACGATGATACGCCGCGTCTATGAGCAGGCAAGCAAGGCATTGGACACGGTAGTGGTTGCCACCGACGACGACCGTATATACGACCATGTGAACGAGTTCGGCGGTAAGGTGGTGATGACTCGTGCCGACCACAAATGCGGGACAGACCGCTGCTTGGAGGCTTATATGGCAATCACCAACCCGCTCTATCGGGAGCAGAATGACCATAGCACGGTGATAATCAACATACAAGGCGACGAACCGTTCATTCAACCGGAACAGATAGAGGCTATCAAGAGTTGCTTCTCGGAGGACGACCACGGAAAGGTTGGCACGGAAATTGCGACCCTTGTCAAGCCGTTCACCATGGACGACACTTTGGAGGATTTGGAGAACCCGAACACCCCCAAAGTGGTGTTCTCCGAACGCACCCGTGAGGCAATGCTATTCTCCCGCAGCGTCATACCCTATCTGCGGGGCGTGGAGAAATCGGCATGGTTAGCACAGGGCAAACACTATAAGCACATCGGGATGTACGCCTACCGTGCAGACATCTTGAGCGAAATTACCCGCCTGCCGCAGTCGCGTGCCGAATTGGCAGAGAGCCTCGAACAACTGCGCTGGCTCGAGAACGGCTATCACATCCATGTGGCAGTCTGCCAAACACAGACCATCGGTATCGACACGCCTGCAGACTTGGAACGGGCAAACGAGTTTCTCAAACTGCACGCATTCGATTACTAGCTGGACACAGGACAGCAAGTACGCTGACAATACAACCGACAAAAGTACACAAACAATACACAATAATTATAACCTAACATAGTGAGTGATATGAACAACACACCTACTCCCCACATCGGGGCGAAGTTCGGCGACTTTGCCGAAACAGTAATCATGGCAGGCGATCCGTTGCGTGCAAAATTGATGGCAGAGAAATACCTTGAGAATGCGGTACAAGTGAATAATGTACGCGGTATGCTGGCATTCACAGGCACCCACAACGGCAAGCGTGTCAGTGTCATGGGGCACGGTATGGGCATCCCCTCTATCGGTATTTACAGTTACGAACTATACAACTTCTACGGCGTAAAGACCATTATCCGTGTAGGCTCTGCGGGGTCTATCCACCAAGATTTGAAATTGGGCGACCTTGTCATCGCCATGGGCGCATGCACCAACTCGAACTACGCCGCCCAATACGAACTGCCTGGTACATTCGCACCGATTGCAGACTTCGACCTCTGCCGCCGTGCTGCAGAAGCGTGCGAGAAATTCGGCTACCACTACAAGGTGGGCAATGTATTCTCGTCGGACACTTTCTACACCGAGAACGCCCACAACGACAAGTGGATGAACATGGGCGTGCTGTGCGTCGAAATGGAAGCCCCCGCCCTCTATATGAATGCGGCACGCAGCGGAAACAAAGCACTGGTGATATGCACCATTAGCGACAGCCTGCTGACGGGAGAAGCGTCTTCCGCCGAGGAGCGTCAAAACACATTCACACACATGATGGATGTGGCTTTCTCGCTGGTATGAGAAAGCAAATCGTACGAATACTCTTTCTATTGTTGCCCCTGTGCGCCATAGCACAGGAGCAACAATCCATACAAACTGAAACTGCGCCCCAAAAAGCGCAGACACAAAAGATACTGACCGGCTTCTCGGGCGGAATGATGTTGCATCTCGGATACGCCTTTGCGCAATCGCCCGACGCCCTATTCCGCAACGCAAGCCTGCGGGACTATGAACAACTGAGTTCGCTCCCTCGCAGCGGTGTGACAATGGGTATAGGCGGAGCATTGCGCGTTCACTTGCTGAATCACATCCACCTCGGATCGGAAGGATTTATGAGCAGTATGCCGCTGATGAAGACAGGCAGCCATGTCCGCATGGGATACGGAGGCGTGCTGTGCGACTACTATTGGACATGGGGAAAAGTGAGTCCCCTACTGGGAATGACAGTGGGCGGCGGCAGTATGAGCCGCCTCTATGTACCCTACGACAAAGAGGAGATAGAAAGCACCGAAACGGAAACGACCTATAATGCGTCGTACAC
>CAVHGD010000139.1:0-7019 GCA_963635385.1 Dialister sp. CAG:486
TGCCGTTGCTCTCGTTCTGTGTGTTCCGTGAGCGTATCACGTGGCGCAAGATAGGCACTATCAGCATAATAATAATTGGAATCATTATTTTCTTTGTATGAATACAAACTGCGCTCTTTCCCGCACGGATACGGGGGTACTGAAAGGGATTGCCATATTGGGCATGCTGTTTCACCATATCTATGCTTGTCCGCCTGCGCCTGCGGGGGTAGAACACTACGGTGGTGTGTTGGGGTTCTTGGGCGTGATTGGAAAAGTGTGCGTGTCTATCTTCCTTTTCTGCTCAGCGTACGGGCTGTCGCTGCAATACGAGGGAACGGAAAGCGTGGTGGATAGTATAAAGTTTGTACTGAAACGCTTGGTGAAGTTCTACCTAAACTACTGGGTTATCTTCCTACTGTTTGTGCCGATAGGGGTGTGGGTATTCTCCCGCCCGTTGAGTGCGGCGTATGGCGAAAATATTAACCTGTGGAAGTATCTCATCCTCGACTTACTTGGCGTGGGGCGTCCGTACAATATCACTTGGTGGTTCAATGCGCTGATTATTAAGTTCTATCTTGTCTTCCCCATTGCCTACCATATCGCTCGTAAATGCCCTGTGGTGTTTATTTTACTCAGTGTACTTGTCACTTGGCGTGCTGAAGTCTATTGGTTGGTGTTCGCCTTGGGACTGCTATGGCACTTGTACGAAGCACAGATTAGTCGTTGTTTGGAGCGTTTACCAAAAGCGGTGGCGGTTGTAGGCGTAGTGCTGCTGTGTGCGGCTGCAGTATGGGGGCGAGGTAAGATGCCGACCTACTTTTGGAGTATTTGTTGGGACGCAGTTATCACCTGGACGATAGTCCTGCTTACAATCGTGCTATTGCGTGCGTGCCGCCCGCTTATGCATGGCTTTGCATTCTTGGGAAAACACTCGGGCAATATCTATATGACGCATACTTTCATCTATCACTACTGGTTCTCGAAATGGGTATATATCTGCGATATGCGCATAGGGGGGGTATTTTGGCGGTATGTGCCACTTGCTTAGTTTTGAGCCTTCTAATCGAATATATGAAAGCGAGAGCGGGTGTTTATAAGTTAGGTAAGAAAATAACCGAATATATTGATGAGTACTAAATGATTATACGGATAAGGAAAGGGGCTATGATTTACACGGCAGCATAGTAAAGTGTGTGCCGTAAAACGCCCGCAAGATAAGTAAGAACAAATAAACTATCACTATGAACATTCCATTTAATAAACCGCATTTGACGGGCAAGGAAGCCCATTATATGTATCAGGCCGTATACAACGGCAAGTTGTCCGGAAACGGGGAATTCACCAAACGCTGTCAGCATTTCTTCGAGGAGAAATACGGCTTCCGTAAGTGCCTGCTGACCACCTCCTGCACCGACGCCCTCGAGATGGCAGCCATCCTCTGCGAGCTACAGCCCGGCGATGAAGTCATCGTGCCGAGTTACACCTTTGTATCGTCCGCTCTGGCCTTCGTGCGTGAGGGAGCCAAGATAGTATTTGCCGACTCCATGAAGCGCAACCCGAACATCGATGCCGACCTATTGGAGTCGCTCATCACACCCCGCACACGCGTGATAGTGCCTGTCCATTACGCCGGAGTGGCGTGCGATATGGACACGATAATGGAAGTTGCCACACGCCATAACCTCATCGTGGTGGAGGACGCCGCACAAGCCATCGACAGCTACTATATATCGCCCCGTACGGGCGAGAAACGCCCCTTAGGCACTATCGGCCACCTATCGGCTTTCTCGTTCCACGAGACGAAGAATATCATCGCAGGCGAGGGCGGAATGCTGGGCGTGAACGACGAGCGGTTCATCAGGCGGGCAGAGATAATCTGGGAGAAAGGCACCAACCGTGCGGAGTTCTTCCGTGGCGAAGTGAATAAATACGGCTGGGTGGATACGGGGTCTTCGTTCCTGCCGAGCGAAGTGGTGTCCGCATTCCTCCGGGCGCAACTCGAAGACATGGACACCATCCAAGCCAAGCGCAAACGCCTCTGGCAAGCCTATTACGACCGGCTATCTGCCGTACTTACTTCGTACAACTCTCCAACTTCTATCAACTCTAAACAGGGCGAAGCTCCATTCTCTCTCCCCAACATTCCCTCCTACGCCACCAACAATGCACACATGTTCTATATCGTGTGCCGCAACCTCGAGGAGCGTACGGCCCTAATTAAACGCCTGAAAGAGAACGGTGTGCTGGCGGTGTTCCACTATCTCAGCCTGCACAGCAGCCCGTACTACGCCTCGAAACACGACGGGCGTGCGCTACCCGAATGCGACCGCTACGCCGATTGCTTGGTTCGCCTGCCGATGTACTACGACCTGAGCGAGGAGGATGTTGCACAAATCTGCCACATCATTGCGGATTTCTACAGCGAGGCATGAGGCAATGGCTGATAAGTCCGTTTAGACGCTTAATTCCACATGGAAGTACAACTTTTTGGGAAAGGAGTACTGGTCGTGATGATGTCACTTGTTCCGTCGTCTTGTGTTGTATTTCCGCCAACTTGGTGATACTCATATACCTGTACTTGTGCAAGAATAGTAGATAGGTGGAAAGTAAGGAATGAATCGAACGGCAATTTGTAAATATGTCAGTTCGTTAATTTGTGCTTTTTGCTTTGTTTTTTGTCTGCAGTGAAGCGCTTTTGCCTTGTGCATTGTGCTTTGCCTTTTGGCTTGAGTTCCGTGTCCTGCGCCAAGTACCTCTTCACCACCGCCAGCACCTGCGTCCCCATCTGTTCGTATTTCTTTTGCCCCATACCCTTCACCGCCAGCAGTTCTTTCTTCGTCTGCGGCAGGGCGTTGCTGATGTTCACCAGGAGTTTCGTTTGCGCAATCAGGTAGGACGCGTCCTCTTTTCCTTGTGCGGCGGCGAGCGTGCGGCGCAGCGCAAAAAGGCGTTTGAGCAGCACGGGGTGTTTCGTCTCGGAGGAAGTGTCGGCGTGCTGTTCGCCCTTGGCGGATATATGCACCGTCGGCATCGTAAACGCCTGTCGTGCAGCGAAATAAGTCTCGAGCGAGGGTGCGTCTGCCACCCGTTGCATGACAAACCGTTGCCGCTGCAAATCCACAAACAGTTCTTCTATCACCTCCTCGTACGCCTTCGCATCGTTCTTGTCGTCGGCATAGACGGGCGATGCCGCAATGTCTTTGCCGAGTTGCTCCATCTTCGGCGCATAGTAGGCAGTGGCAGCCTGCAGACGCTGCGCAAGGAACGCCCCGTCCACCTGTTCGGGCTGGAATATCTGCTGCAGTTGGCGTTGGAAAGCCGCCGCCGTCTGCTCCCACCCGTTGAGTGTGGCGGCAATGGCGTTAAGAAACGAGTTGGCAGTCTCTTGGTTGAACGAAGTCGAACCGCTAACCAACCGTTGCAGACTATCCACCCGCACTATCGCATCGTGGAAGTCGTATAACCCGCTGAGTATCTGCAGGAAATAAGTGCGCTCGGAGGGTTGCAGCGCATGCTCCGTCGTCGCCAAATCGGGTTGCGAAGCGGTGAATGTCAGCACCTCGCGGGCGTTGGTGAGTGCCGACTCGGGTATCTTCGAGAGCAGCACGATACCCTCCAACGAGCGGCAACGGGAAAGGGCGACATAGACTTGCCCGGCAGCGAAAGCGTCTGCCGCGTCTATCACCACATAGTCGAAAGTCAAGCCCTGCGCCTTGTGGATTGTTACCGCCCACGCCAACCGCAACGGGATGTGCGTTAAAGTGCCAACCACCTCGGGTTCGATGGTGTCGGTGTTCGTCTTGGACGCATAGTGAATGTTCTCCCAAGTCTCCGTATGCACCGCGAGCCGCTGCGTCTTCCCGTCCGCCTCTTCGCACTCCACCCAAATATGGTCGTCGTCCACCTCTGCCACCACGCCGAGTTTGCCGTTGTAGTACGCCTTCTCCTGCGACGAATCAGTGCGTATGAACATCACGCGTGCGCCTTTTTTCAGCACCAGCGTCTCGTCCATCGGGTATTGCGACTCGGGGAAAGTGCCTTTCACCGTGGCGTGAAACGCAAACTCCTTGCCCTCCAACGCCTCCAACTCGCGGGTGTTAATCGCATCTACTTTGCGGTTGTGGGTAGAGAGAACGATATGGAAAGGCGCACCCTCTTTGGGTTGATAATCAGGCTGATAGCGACTGTTGAGCAGGTCGAACGAAGCGGGCGTTAGGCAGTTGTTACGCACCTCGTTGAGCAAGTCGATGAACTGCACATTGCTCTGTCGGAAGACATGGTCGAGTTCGATATAGACAGGCGTAATCTCCTGAAACACACGGGCTTGGAAGAAGAACGCCCCCGCATAGTACGGACGCAGGTAGTTCCATTCGTCCTCGCGGGCGACGGGCGACAACTGATAGAGGTCGCCGATGAAAAGGACTTGCACGCCGCCGAAAGGGATATTCGCACGGTGTTTGAAATGGCGCAGCACGGCGTCGATAGTGTCGAGCAAGTCCGCCCGCACCATACTCACCTCGTCTATCACCAGCAATTCCAGGTTCGCCAGCAGGCGTTGTTTGGGTCGGCGCATCTGCATCTCGGCGAAGAGTTTGCGCCGTGCTTGGGATGTGGGGAGGAAGAGTTGCGGCGGCAGTTGGAAGAGCGAATGGATAGTCACACCCTCGGCATTGATGGCGGCAACGCCCGTCGGCGCACACACCATGAGTTGCTTGGGACAGTCGTGCTGCAGCCGACGCAGAAGGGTAGTTTTACCCGTCCCCGCCTTGCCCGTGAGGAAAATGCTGCGGTTGGTATGCAGCACATATTCGTATGCCAAATCGTAAGGAGACATTGCTTTTCGCTTGCGCATTAATCACTGCGTGTTGTTGACTTCGTGTTGTTGACTTTGTGTTTTCTGCAGGTTGCGTCTGCCTTTTCTGCGTAGTTTCCCACTTTCTGATGGGGTAGGCGAGTCTTTGTGGTAATCCGTTTGCAAAGGTACAATTTTCTACGCCAATCGTGCAACCATTCACTTTGCACAGGGTGCATATTTTGTCCTTATACCATTCCCACAATCCTCCCTGTCCTATTGCGGTAAAGTCCATCATATCCCTCAACCACAAAGCCTCAAACACCCTCTCCGCATCCCTCCTTGTGCTTCGTGCCATTTATTGCGCTCCTAAGGTCTTCCCTGCAAAAATACTCCCCATATCGCATCTCTTTGCAGGAAATATAGCACTTCTCCATTATTTTGTTCCTTTGTATCAAGATAAAATTGTACCTTTGCTGCGTAGTTTTGTCGTTCGTCACACATCACGCAATTAAACCGCCAATCAACAACCGTCGATGGGCATTTGCAGAATCTTGGTTCTGCAGACGGAAACGGAATGAACAAAATCGCAAGGAAACGCTAACCCGAAAGCAGGGTAGGGTATTCCCTCTGCGAAGAATATGTTTCCCGATGCAACGAAAGACAGAACGCCAGACGAAATGGTGGGGCTTATCAAGCAATAAGCATATCCTGACATCACTCAAGTGCCACCGTCAACCAACGCACCCAATGTCGCACTTGCTTGCTAATTCCGCCATACCGCTGAAAGACAATGCTTTACTGAATTCGCACGGACTCTGCTAATGCCGTTCTTTCTTTGGGCAACAGTGAAGTCACCTCTGCAATAATAGATAGAATAAACAGAATATGAATACAACTACCATTCGTTATATCGGCTGCGATGATGCCGATTTGGACCTCTTTGAAAGTCAATACGCACTGCCTGACGGGATGTGCTACAACAGTTATCTCGTTGCAGGCAAAAAGATTGCCGTAATGGACACCGTCGACCCCCGTAAGACAGAAGAGTGGCTACAGAAGTTGGAGTCCGCCCTCGCTGGCAGACAACCCGACTATCTCGTAGTGCAGCATGTAGAGCCTGACCACAGTGGCTCCGTAAAAGCCTTTTTGGCACACTATCCCGATGCCACTCTTGTCGCTTCGAAAATGGCATTGCCTATGTTGGCACAGTTCGGCGCAGTCGCTGCACACACGCAGGAAGTGAAAGAAGGGGACTGTCTTGACCTCGACGGACTGACGCTCTCCTTCATCGCCGCCCCTATGGTTCACTGGCCCGAAGTGCTAATGACCTACTGCCCCGAAGAGAAAGTACTGTTCTCTGCCGACGGCTTCGGAAAGTTTGGCGTGTACGATGCCGACCCCGATGATTGGGCTTGTGAGGCACGACGCTACTACTTCAACATCTGCGGCAAATACGGACTGCCTGTCTCGAATGTACTGAAAAAAGCAGCCACGCTCGACATTCAGACCATTGCACCCCTGCACGGTCCTGTCCTCGAGGGAGAGAAACTGCACGATGCCATTCGGCTTTACACGATATGGAGCAGTTATCAGCCCGAGACCGACGGCGTATTGGTGGCGTATGCCTCTATCCACGGCAACACAAAGGCGGCTGCACTCTATCTCGCAGAGGTGCTGCGTCAGAAAGGGGCAAAGAAAGTAGCGGTTACGGACCTCAGTCGTGACGATATGGCAGAGGCTATTGAAGATGCGTTCCGTATGAGCCGTATGGTACTATGCTGCTCCACTTACGATGCCGACATATTCCCGCCCATGCACCAGTTCCTTCACAAGTTGCAAATCAAGGCCTACCAATCACGCACCATCGGCTTAGTCGAGAACGGCAGTTGGGCTCCGCAGGCTGCGCGTATCATGCGCGGTATGCTCGAACAGATGAAAGGTATCACTGTCGTAGAACCCGTTGTATCCATTCGCAGTAGCATGACCACGAAGAACAAAGCCGAACTCGAGGCTTTGGCAGAAGAGATACTCAAACACTGACAGACGCTGCCAACTATTCAATATCACCTCAAACGCCCTTGCATTTGAGGTGATATTCTTTTGCCTATGCCGATGCGGAAAAAATAGATAGTCTGTACTTCCCGTAGGCAACCGACACGTCATCTTGCACCTCCCGCTCCGCACAAAAGTTGCATTTCTCTTCGGAACTCAAGACCTCCTCTGCCCTGACGCAATGTTTAAT
>CAVHGD010000140.1:0-3142 GCA_963635385.1 Dialister sp. CAG:486
GTCGAGACCACCAGTATCATCAATGGCGGTCTGAGGGACGATACAGGCATACGCGTATGGAAAGAGGGGCTGCCGCTTATCTTGGACATCTATGCCAAGTACAATATCAAAGCCACTTTCTTCTTCATTGCCAACTATGCGAAGCAGCACCCCGAAATAGTAAAGATGGTACAACCTGCGGGACACGAGGTGGCATTACATGGTTTGACGCACGACCATCGAAAGGCGTTTGACACTATGCCTTACGAGGAGCAACTGCAGCACCTCCAAGAGGGGAAGCAGATATTGGAGGACATTGCCGGTGAAGAGGTCGTTTCATTCCGCTCGCCCGCACTGCGTGTGAACAGTGATACCCCTCGTGCATTGAAAGAAGCCGGCTTCCGCTATGACAGTTCGGTCGCCCCGCAGCGGTTGGATATGTTTATGTCGCTCGGCAGCAAGAACAAGTTGCAATGGCTCGGTGCACCTCGTGTACCGTACGAAACAGCAGCGAATAATCTGGCACGCAAAGGACATTCGGGGCTGATAGAAGTGCCTGTGTCCTCGTATGGTGCGCCCTATATCGGCACGGCAATGCGTGTCGCGCCACACCTTTCGAGAGCGACACGCCAATGCGTGTATTGGGAAACACGCGATACAGAGAAAGTGGTGAATTTCCTTATCCACCCCATTGAGTTAATCACCGAACCGTGCTTGCACGAAAAGATAGAGCGTCGCTCACGCAATCCGTTGGCATACTTGCTGTCCGATGTACTGCGCCACCAATTGAAGTTGCGCAATCTCGGAGAACCGGCAGTACGGTTATTCGAGGAGGACATCGCCTTTTGGCAAAGTCATGAATATGAGTTCGTTACTGTCAAACAAATTCAAGCAGCCCATGCCTAAACATATTGCCATTTTCCTGGGACACCCCGCCCACTTTCATCTATACAAGAACACCGCCCGACAGTTGCTGCAGGACGGCTTCAAAGTAACCTATCTTATCAAACGGAAGGATATTTTGGAGGACTTGGTCAAGCAGACAGGTGTGCCGTATGTCGTTGTGCGGGACAAAGAACGCAACACTTCGTCCAAAGTAGGGCTGGCTTGTACGCTGCTCAAAATGGACTGGCAGGTATTCCTCTTTCTTCTAAAGCAAAAGCCGGACTTGCTGACGGGCACCTATTGCCCTGTATTCTCACACATTACGGGCGTTCCTTTTGTATCGTGCAACGAAGACGATGCGGCGGTAGTGCCGCGCTTTGCCAAACTGTCTTATCCCTTTGCGAGTGCGATACTGACACCCGTGGTGTGCGATAACGGCAAATGGGATAAGAAGTCTATCCACTATCCCTCCTACCATGAGTTGGGGTATTTGCATCCGAGGGAGTTCGAGGCAGAACGGGAGGTGGTGGAACGGTACGGCATTGACACTCGGAAGCCCTATTTCGTACTGCGGTTCGCGTCGCTCAATGCGCACCACGACAGCGGTATCTGCGGTATCAACACGGCGATTGCGCAGCACTTGATAGACCTGCTACGCCCGCACGGGCAGATATTTATCACCAGTGAACGCCCGCTTGAGCCGCAGTTCGAGGCATACCGTATCCACATCAATCCGTTGGATATGCACCATGTGATGGCGTTTGCGTCCCTCTACTTGGGCGACAGTCAGACGATGGCTGCAGAGGCGGGCGTTCTCGGCACACCGTTTGTCCGCTTCAACGACTTTGTGGGGCGTATCGGTTACCTGCGGGAACTCGAAGACCGCTACCTGCTCGGGTACGGTATTCACGCTACACCGCTCGCCGCCGACAGTTCTATCCGCCGTCCGGACGGCACGGTACAGCCGAGTGGCACTGCAGCACTCTACGAGGCTGTGGAACGGTTGGTGGCTCTCTCCCAAGAGAAGCGTACCGCCCTCTACCAACAGCGGCGTGCGGTTATGCTGCGAGAGAAGAATGACTATGCGCAGTACCTCACCTGGTTCGTGGAACACTACCCCGAGTCAGTGGCGTTGTCCAAGCAAGGCGGTGAGGACTTTTGGAAACAGTTTCAGTGAGATTTTTGCACGGTTCGCCTATCGCGTGCGGGCTAATTGGCGGAGGCATGACACCATAAGGGTGCCGATGCGGTAGAGGAAGGGGCGGAGGACGGAGCGGAAACGGCCGTACTCCACTTCCCTGCCGCCGAAGCGTGCTTTGAAGGTGCGGACCCCGTAGGGCGTGGCAGGCTCGCCTGCGCCCATCATATCGAAGCAGGCAATACGGTTGCGGCAGGCATATTCGATGGCGGCATAGGTTGCCATAACCGACGGGTACTGCCTGCGATACTGCCGGTTCTTTCCACAGACGAACCATTCATACAGGGTGTTCTGTCCCCATACGGGGCAGACAATACCGCCGATTACCGCTCCTTGGAAGCGCACAAGTAGGATTTTGCCTATACCCTGCCGATAGAAAGCAAGGAAGAAGGCTTCACTCGGGAGCGGGGTTCGGACGCGCCGCTTGTACAGGTCGCGCAAGATACGGTAGAAGGCTTTCACTTCCTGCACGCTCTGCGCCTCGCCGACGGTGACACCTTGCTCGAAGGCTTTGCGCACCTGGCGGCGCCGATTGCTCTTCATGCGTTGTACGGTGTGCGGCAGGTCGGTGCAGTCTATTTGGAAATCCAAGTGGGCATGGTAGGTGAATCCATTGTCGGTGAAGACAGTGCGCCAGCGCGAATAGTCGTGGAAGTTGCGCAGTTCGATATAGACAGCGCGCTGTTGCGCCAGCCCCTCGCGCAGGGTTTGCAGGAGGAGGGCGAGTGCATGGTCGGAGATTGCGTCGTCGAGCATGGCACCTCCGAGTACGATAGCACGGCGGGAGAACGACTGCACGACAGGCATACGGGCGCGGGTGAGGTATCCGACGATGACGCCTGTAAGGACGCCGCTCTCTTCCACGCCATAGACAAAGGGCTGCATCTCCTGCGGCAGGGAGGCGTAAAAGCAGTACGCCGCGCGTGTCTGGAACCACGATGCGGTGTCGGAGCGTGCTGCGAGGGCGTCCCAAGCCTGCGGGTTGACGGCTTCATAGCGATTGTATATATGCACGGACGGATGTTCCATATCTGCAAAGGGTTTCTATCTGCTTGGGATATGAACCCATATATATGGTAC